>JBJEUI010000041.1:0-3350 GCA_051883755.1 Candidatus Ventricola sp. | reverse complement strand
GAGCACGTCGCCCGTCTTGTAGTTCATCACGACGACCGCGCCGCGCTTGCCCTCGGGGAACTGCTCGGTGATGTAGCGCGAGAGCCGCTCGGAGATGGTCAGCGTCAGGTCGTCGCCGCGCTGGGGCGTGCCGGTCAGCGCGTCGGAAATGCGCTCAAACACGCTCGACTTGAAGCCCAGCATGTACTGCGCATGGAACGTATCCACGCCCGTGGAGACCTTGCCTCCGCTGTCGCCCACAACCTGGGAGACCGCCATGCGCGTGTCCCTGGAGGCATTGTACCTTCTTGCGCCCGTCCCGTCGGTATAGGCCAGCACCGTGCCGTCCCGGTCGGTGACCGTGCCCATGATGACGCTCTGCTTCTGGCTGGAGATGCGCGGATTGTGCGGATTGGCCACCCAGCGCCCGCCGTAGAAATACACCGAATAGCAGAAATAGGCGATCATCAGCCCAAAGAGCGAGAGCATCAGCAGCACCAGCATATGGATGCGGCGTTTGATGATTTTCATAGAATCACTTCCTTCTCGGGGGGCTCCGGCGGGAGACCTCATCCGCCACGGCTGACGCCGTGCCGCCTTCCCCATAGGAGAAGGTGCCCGAAGGGCGGATGAGATCCTTGGATGCCGTCATCCCTTGATGGACAGCACGTCCTCCTCCAGCTCCTCCTGTGCGCGGGCGGCGATGCCGTGCAGGATGCCGACCATCGACAGGCACGAGAGCAGCGAGGAGCCGCCGTAGCTGAGGAACGGCATCGTCACGCCCGTCAGCGGCAGCATCTTGATCACGCCGCCCACGATCATGAACGTCTGGATCGCCAGCATCACCAGCACGCCGCAGCCCAGCAGCATGTCAAAGGAGCGCCGGGAACGGTTGATCAGGGTCACGCCGCGCAGGATCAGCAGCACATACACCGCCAGCAGCAGCACGCCGAACACCAGGCCCAGCTGCTCGCAGATGACGGCAAAGATAAAGTCGTTGTAATAGGCGGGGATCTTCTCCGGCGTGCCCTGCCCAAGGCCCACGCCGAACAGGCCGCCCGAGCCGATGGCCAGCAGCGCCTGAATGATCTGGTAGCCCTTGTCCAGCGGATCGCTCCACGGGTTGCGCCACATCGCCACGCGCACCTTCACATGCGCGAACATCTTGTAGCCCAGCACCGCCGCGCCCACGCCGCCGCCCAGGCCCACGATGGTCAGCGGCACGTTGCCGCAGGCGACGTAGAACATCGCCAGCGTCGTGGCGTAGTAGATCAGCGCCGTGCCCAGATCGCGCTGGAGCATGAGCAGCAGCAGGCACGCGCCGGCGAAGAGGATCGCCGGCATCATCTGCAGCACCGTCCTGTGCGCGCTGAAGTAGTACGCCATCGCCAGCACCAGCGAGAGCTTGACCAGCTCGCTGGGCTGGAAGGAGCCCAGCAGCGGCAGCTCCACCCAGTTCTTCGCGCCGCCCGACCACTCGCCGAAGGCCAGCGGCAGAATCAGCGCGCCGACGCCCAGCACCATCGCCAGCAGCGTCAGGCCCTTAAAGCGTTTTTTGCGGGAGACCAGCACGCTGATAACGATCATCGCCGCCAGGCCCAGCACATAGTACGACGCCTGCTTCACCCCGCGTGCGGGCGTGACCGTGTAGAGCACCACGACGCCCACGCCGCACAGGAAGTTGGTCAGCGCCATGATCAGCGGATCGATGGGCAGCACGCGCGGCAGCGCCAGCGACGTGAGCAGACCGAGCGGCACCATCAGCGCGATCAGCGCAAGCGCCTGCATGTCGATCTCGGCTTCGCTGCTCACCGCGGCCAGCAGCAGCCCGCCCGCGACAAACGCCGCCGTCAGCAGCGCAATGAGCACGACCTTCGTGTCCACGCCCCGGCTCACGGCCCGCCTGCGGTCGCGCATGGCTGCATCCCTGCGCAGCCGCTCGCGGCGCACGCGCCCCGGCTCGCGCGCCTTGTCCTTCTTCGCGCGCTGCGCCTGCTGCTGCGTCGCCATCACGGCGCGCCGCGCGGGCGCCTTCTTCTCCGCAGGTTTTCTGGCTGCCGTCTTCCTCGCCGGCTTCGTCCCGTCCGCCGGCTTCCCTGCCGTCAGCCTGTCCGAAATCAGCCGCTCATTCAGCTTTTCTTCCGCCTTGTCCGGCTTCTTTTTATACTTTGCGTTCACCGCGCCGTCAGAGGTCCGCTTTGGCCTCGCCGTGTATGTTGCACCCTTCAAGGCCACCTGTCACCTCCGGATTCGCTTTCCGCCCGCTTTCTTCTCCGCCGGATTTGCGGCTTCCTTTGCCGCATCCTCCTGCCGCGCCGCCTGCTTCTTTTGCAGCTTCTTCTCTCTGCGCGCCTCGCCGCGGCCCGGCGCGCCCACGCCGTCGCCCCGGCCCTGTCTGGCCTGTCCCCGGCGGGCGCTGGTCACATACGGGCCGTCGCTCAGCGTGCGCAGCTGACGGCTCGTGTAGAGCGAAAGCACCAGCTTCGCCTCGCCCACGCGCAGCACCGCGCCGTGACGCAGCACCGCCTCATCGCCCGGCTCCACCGGCACGTCGTCCACCAGAAAGCCGTCCCTGTGCAGCGCGACCATGTGCAGGCCGTCGTTTTCCATCCAGAAAAACGCCGAGCGCATGTGCACCTTTTTCGCCGGGATGCACACGTCGCAGCTGTGGCTGGAGCCCATCGTGCCCTCGTACGGTACGCGAATCTCCTCGCCCGCGCTCAGCCGTCTGCCGCCGCCAAGCACCCTGAGCTGGCCCACGGCCCCGGCCTGGGGCAGATCCCTGCGAACCCGCCGCCACAGCGCCCGATCCGATGCATATTTGCGCAGCGCCAGCAGCACGATGATCAGGATCACCGCCGCGCTGACATAACCAAAGAGCAGCGAAAGCACCTGAACCCACGCCTGCGTCATCGCCCGCACCTCCATGTTCTTCTCTCCGCGCGGACGGATGCGTCCTGCGGCACGCCGGCCGGGAGGAACGCCCGGCCGGTTTCCGCATATTATACCATACAAACGAACCGCGCGGGCCTTTTTATCCCGTTTCAGGCGGATTTTTCCAAAACCCTGTGCGGTTCTTGCCAAATTCTCCGTCCATGTGTATAATGTATGAGTTAGAATATCGTTTCTGTCCCAGTTTTATGGGAATGCAAGGAGGACACGCATGGCAGAAGAAAGAATGCTCATCACCGGTGGGCAGCGGCTGGAAGGCGCCGTACGCGTCAGCGGCGGCAAGAATACCGCCGTGGCCATCATTCCGGCCGCCATCCTGAGCCAGACGCCCTGCGTGATCGAGAATCTGCCGAGCATCGAGGATGTGCACGTCTCCGTGGAGACGCTGCAGCACCTGGGCGCCAAGGTCCTGTGGGATC
>JBJEUI010000040.1:0-3351 GCA_051883755.1 Candidatus Ventricola sp. | reverse complement strand
TATCGCGCGCCTCGCGACCCGATCGGAAGGTGGTCTTCGCCCTGCTCCTGCCTGGTGCGCTTTCAGCCGCGGCGCGCCTCTCTTTGAAGCAGTCCTGCAGGGGTACTCTTCTTCGTCATTTCAGATAGGAACAGTATAGTCGCGGCCGGCGAAAAAGTCAAGAGATATTCTTCTCCTGTTTGCTCAGCTGCGTGGTATACAGCTCGTGGTACGCGCCGCCCAGCCTGAGCAGCTCTTCATGTGTGCCGCGCTCCACGATTTCGCCGTGCTCAATCACCAGAATCATGTCCGCCTGGCGGATCGTGGAAAGCCTGTGCGCAATGACAAAGGACGTGGTGTTCTCCATCAGCGTCTTCGTCGCCTGCTGGATCAGCTGCTCGGTCTCGGTGTCCACGGAGCTCGTCGCCTCGTCGAGCACGAAGATGGCCGGCCTGGCGATGATCGCACGGGCAAAGGAGATCAGCTGCTTTTCGCCGGTGGAGAGCTTGTCGCCGCACTCGCCCACGTCCGTGTCGTAGCCGCCGGGCAGCTTCGCTGCAATCCGGTCAAGGTGCACCGCGCGCGCCGCCTCCTCCACCTCCGCGTCCGTGGCCTCCGGCCTGCCGTAGCGGATGTTCTCGCGGATCGTGCCGGAGAACAGGTGCGGCTCCTGGAGCACATAGCCGATGTGGCTGTGCAGCCAGAGCTGGCTGCGCGCCTGCACGTCGCGCCCGTCGATCAGCACGCGGCCCTGCGTCGGCTCAAAGAAGCGGCACACGAGATTGACCATTGTGCTCTTGCCCGCGCCCGTCTCGCCCACCAGGGCCACCGTGCCGCCCGCAGGCACCCGCACGCTGACGTGCGAGAGCACCTCTTCTCCGCCCTCGATGTAGTGGAAGGACACGTCGTCAAATTCCACCTCGCCGCGCATCGGCTCCCAGTTTTCCTTCTTCGGCGCAAAGCAGTCGCCGTACCGCTCGAGCACCTCCGGTTTGTCCACAACCGTCGGCGCCTTGTGGATTAAATCCGCCACGCGCTCCACGTTGGCCTGCAGGGACACCATATTCGAAATGAACGTCGCCAGCTGTCTGAACAGCTGGAACAGGCTCAGCGCATACGTCATGAACGCGCTCAGCACGCCGATGCTCAGCCTGCCCAAGAGCACCCGGCTGCCGCCCAGGCCCAGCGTGGCGCTGGCCGCCAGCGTGCCGCACAGCACGATCAGCGGCACATAGACCGCGCGCATGCGGCCGTGCGCGATGCCCGCCGCCGCCGCTTTGTCCGTGATGCCCTCAAACTCGCGGGTGAGCTTGTCCTCCAGCGCCAGCGTCTTGCTCGTCTTCGCGCCCATGATGCCCTCGTTGTAGCCGCTGGTGATGCGCGAATGCTGCGCGCGCACTTCGCGGTTGAGGGCAATCAGCCGTCTTTGGAAGTACACCGTAAAGCCCGCGACAAACGGCGCCAGCACGATCATCGTCAGTGCCAGCCGCGCGTCGAGCATCAGCATCACGGCGTATATGCCCGGAATGTAGGCCAGCGCCCAGAGGATGTTCGGGAACGTCCAGGCCGCCGACTCGGCGATCTTCGCCGTGTCGCTCATCACGCGCGAGAGGCTGTGGCCCGCGCTGGTCACGTTGTAGTAGTCAAGGCTCAGCTTCTGCAGGTTGATGAAGCAGGCCTCCTTCAGGTCGCGTCCGAAGCACATCTCCACCGTCATGCAGCTTTTGAAGTAAGCCAGCAGCAGCACGATCTCCACAAGCAGCAGACCGATGTACTGCAAAAGGAACCCGCCGAAGCCCGCAAGCGTTCCCTTCATGATGAAATCGTCCACCGCGCGGCTCTGCAGCAGCGGGAACAGCAGGTCGATGACCGCCAGCAGCATGTTGCTGACGATGATCACGACCATCGGCCATTTGTAGCGCCTCAGGACGGGCAGCAGCTGCCTCCAGGAGGCCAGGGAAAACGACGCCTTCCTCTGCTCGCTCATGCCTGTGCCTCCTCTCCCATAGCCGCCTGCATCCGGGCCGCCCGCGCAAACGCGCCGTCTGTCCCGAGCAGCGCCTGCGGCGTGCCCGCCTCGGCAACCTGTCCATCCTCCAGCACGATGAGATGATCCGCCTGCATGAGCGTCGCCACGCGGTGCGCAATCAGGATCATCGTCGCTCCGCCCGCCGCTTCACGCAGACGATTGCGGATTGTCTCGTCCGTCTTCGCGTCCACCGCAGAGAGCGCATCGTCAAAGACCATCACCGGCGCGCCGGACAGCAGCGTGCGTGCAATCGCGGTGCGCTGCTTCTGTCCGCCGGAAAGCGTCACGCCGCGCTCGCCCACGACCGTCTCATAGCCGTCCTTGAACTCGCCGACGGAAGCGTCCAGGCAGGCGTCCTGCGCCGCACGCACCACGTCCTCGTGGGATGGGGCGTCCCTCGTGATGGCGATGTTCTCCTCCAGCGTGCGCGAGAACAGGAACGGCTCCTGCAGCACGATGCCCACGCTTCTGCGCAGCGCATGCAGGTCCATGTCCCGAATGTCCACGCCGCCGATGGTGATTCTGCCCTCGTCCGGATCGTAGAGCCTGGCCAGCAGCAGCGCGATGGTGCTCTTGCCGCTGCCCGTCCCGCCGAACACGCCCAGCGTCTTTCCGCCGGGGATGGAAAAGCTCACATCGCGCAGCACCTGCTTCTCCTCATAGGCAAAGCTGACGTGCTCAAAGCGGATCTCGCCGTGCAGATCGGCCTTGACAGGGTTCGGCGTCGGCTGTTCCTCCTCAGCCTCGAGGATGTACAGCAGGCGGTCCATCGACACATTGGCCTTGCTCAGCTCCGAAATCGTGCGGCCAAGCCTGCGCACCGGCAGCGTCAGCTCCCGCGCGTAGCTCACAAACGCCAGATACACGCCCAGGGACACCTCGCCGCCCACGCACATCTGCACGCCCAGCACGACGATGGCAAACACCTGCAGGATGCTCATCACGTCGCCCAGCGTGTAAAACACGGACATCCAGTCGCCCAGCTTCATCCACAGGCGGGTGTAGCGGCTGTTCTTCTCCCGGAATTTCTCAAGCTCCATCTTCTCCCGGCCAAACGCGCGCACCACGCGCACGCCTGTCAGATTCTCCTGCACGACGGCGGACAGCGCGCCCTCCGCCTCGTCCGCCTCGACATACCTGCCGGAGACGAAGTGGTAGAACAAAACCGAATACCCGACGATCACCGGCACAAACGCCGTCGCCAGCAGCGCCAGCTTCACGTTCATGCTGAACATGATGACCACGCAGGTCACGATCATGAACAGCGTGCTCAGCAGCTCCAGCAGCTGATCCATCACGAACGCGCGCACGACCTCCACATCGGAGATGCAGCGCTGGATGAT
>JBJEUI010000039.1:0-3352 GCA_051883755.1 Candidatus Ventricola sp. | reverse complement strand
ACCGCCTGCCCGAGCGCCTCTCCGGCGGCCAGCAGCAGCGCGTCGCGCTGGCCCGTGCGCTGTGCATCGAGCCGGACGTGCTGCTCTTTGACGAGCCGCTCTCCAACCTCGACGCCAAGCTGCGCGTGGAGATGCGCACCGTCATCAAGAACATCCAGCACAACGTGGGCATCACCACCGTGTACGTCACCCATGACCAGGAGGAGGCCATGGCCGTCTCCGACCGCATCGCCGTCATGAATGCCGGCGTGATCCAGCACGTGGGCACGCCCAAGAACATCTATCAGCGCCCGGCCAATCTGTTTGTCTCAACGTTCATCGGCCGCTCCAACGTGATGAAGGCGAAGCTGGACGTGAAGGACGGGCAGTGCGAGCTGGTCACCGCCAGCGGCTACCGCGCGGTCATGAACAACGTGCAGGAGAAATACCGCAAGCCGCAGGATGTGGTCATGTCCGTGCGCCCGGAGGAGCTGCTGCTCAGCCGCGACGCCAATGCGCCGGGCATCCGCGCGACGGTGGACGACTGCGTGTTCCTGGGCCTGATGACCCATTACTTCGTGCACCTGGAGTCCGGCGAGGAGGCTGAGATCATCCAGGAATCCTCCATCGACAGCATCATCGAGAAGGGCACGGAGATCCGGCTGACCATCAACACGGACAAGGTCAATCTCTTCACCGCCGACGGGTCGGCCAATATCCTCACCGGCGTGCAGAATGACTGCGCCGGCGCGTAAGCGGGAGGAAGGCCTATGAAGACAAAAAAGACTGACGAGTGGATCGTCGTATCGCTGCTGCTGCTCGCGCTGTTCGTGGTTTTCCTGCTGTTCCCGATGGTGGGCCTGCTCAAGCAGTCCGTGTTCAATGCGGACGGGCAGTTCTCGCTGGACAACTTCAGGCGCTTCTTCACCTACACCAACGGCTATTACCTCAAGCCTCTGGCCAACAGCGTCAAGGTGACGGTGGTCACCACGCTGGTGTCGCTGCTGCTGGGTGTGCCGATTGCGTACTTCTACTCGTTTTACAAGATCAAGGGCGCCAAAATCCTGTTCGTCATCGCCATCCTGTGCAGCATGTCCGCGCCGTTCATCGGCGCCTATTCCTGGATCCTGCTGCTGGGACGCAGCGGCGCAATCACAAAGTTCCTGTCCGCGCTGCTGGGCTTCAAGATGCCGGCGATCTACGGCTTCAAGGGCATTCTGCTGGTGCAGTCGCTCAAGTTCTTCCCGCTGGTGTTCATCTACATGAACGGCGCGTTCAAGAACATCGACAATACGCTGATGGAGGCCGCCGCCAACATGGGCTGCACCGGCGTCAAGCGCCTGGTGAAGGTCGTGCTGGCGCTGTCCATGCCCACGATCCTCGCCGCGGCGCTGATGGTGTTCATGCAGGCGTTTGCGGACTTCGGCACGCCGATGCTCATCGGCGAGGGCTACCAGACCTTCCCGGTCATGATCTACAACGCGTACCTGGGCGAGGGCGGCGCGGACCGCAACTTCGCCGCCGCGCTGGCGGTCGTCGCGGTGGTCATCACGGCCGTCGTGTTCGCCATCCAGAAGTGGGGCACCAGCCGCTTCAAGTTCTCCATGAATGCGCTGCATCCGGTGGAGAAGAAGGAGGCCAGGGGCATCTCGGGCTTTTTGATGCATGCGTACTGCTATCTGCTGGTCGGCGTGGCGTTCATGCCGCAGCTGTACATCATCTATCTGTCCTTCTGCAATTACAAGGGCTCCATCCGGCAGGGCGGCTACGGCTTTGGCAACTACGTGCAGGCGAGCAAGAAGCTGCTGAGCCGCTCGATCAAGAACACCGCCGTGATGGGCATCATTGCCCTGGTGGTCATCGTGGTTCTGGCGGTGCTGATCGCCTATCTGGTTGTGCGCCGCTCCAGCACGCTCAACAATGCGATCGACACGATCTCCATGCTGCCTTACATCATGCCCGGCGCGGTCGTAGGCCTGGCGCTGCTGCTGGCCTTCGGCAAGAAGCCCATTGCGCTGACCGGTACGTTCGCGATCATGGTGATCTCGTTTGTCATCCGGCGATTGCCGTACACGATACGATCGGCCACTGCGACACTCATGCAGATATCACCCAGCATTGAGGAGGCGGCCATCAGCCTGGGCGCGTCCAAGGCGAAGACGTTTGTGCGCATCACCGTGCCCATGATGGCCAACGGCATTCTCTCCGGCGCGATTCTCAGCTGGGTTGCGATTGTGACGGAGCTGTCCTCCTCGATCATCCTGTACAGCAACAAGAGCATCACGCTGACGATGTCCACCTACCTGGCGATCCTGCGCGGCAACGACGGCATCGCGGCGGCCTTCGCGGCGATCCTGACGGTGGTCACGGCGGTCTCGCTGCTGCTGTACCTGAAGGTGAGCAAATCCGAGGACGTCCGGCTGTAACCTTCCCTTCGGCTTTATTGCGGCGGAATCCGCAGTAGCAAATACAATTCTTTGTTAAAAGGAGACGAGACGATGAAAAAGTTCCTGACCCTGGTTCTTGCGCTGACGATGGTGCTCACGGCTGTGTGCGCTTACGCCGGCAGCGAGGTGCAGCTCTACTCCAGCATGACCGAAGCGGATCTGGACGCGCTGATCACCTGCTTCAACGAGAAGTACCCGGACATCGAGGTCATCGTGACCAACGGTTCCGCGGGCGAGCTGACCACCCGTATCGCCGGTGAAGCCGGCAACCCGCAGGGCGACCTCGTCTGGGGCGGCATGGCCGACTCCGACGGCATGGCGTATGCCGACATCTTTGAGGCATGGGTGTCCGAGGGCGACGCGCAGAACATCGAGGGCTATTCTTCTGCGAACGGCCTGTACTCCATGGATCACCTCTCCACCGTCGTGTTCGTGGTGAACGAGGAGCTGGAGGCCGAGCTGGGCCTGAACATCCAGTCCTACGAGGACCTGCTGGATCCCAAGCTCAAGGGCATGATCGCCACCGCTGATCCCAACAGCTCTTCCTCCGCCTGGAACAACCTCTCCAACATCATGGCCGTGTTCGGCAATGATACCGATGAGGCCTGGGCGTACATCGAGCAGCTGATGCCGAACCTCGTCATCCTCGGTTCCTCCTCCGGCGTGTTCAAGAACACCCAGGCGGGCGAGTATGTCGTGGGCCTGACCTATGAAGACGGCGCTGTGGGCCTCATCCGCGACGGCGCGACCAACATCCGTCTCCAGTATCCGACCAACGGCACCTCCGCGACGGCTTTCGGCTGCGCGCTCGTCAAGGGCGGCCCGAACCCGGAGAATGCCAAGCTGATGATCGACTTCATCTGCTCCGTCGAGGGACAGAACGCGCTGGCGGCCTATCAGCAGGGCACGCTGCGCTACACCAACGC
>JBJEUI010000038.1:0-3356 GCA_051883755.1 Candidatus Ventricola sp. | reverse complement strand
CGCCCTTGCCGCCGCCGATGGGCAGGCCGGTCAGGGAGTTCTTGAAGATCTGCTCAAAGCCCAGGAACTTGATGATGCCCAGGTTGACGCTCGGATGCAGGCGCAGGCCGCCCTTGTACGGGCCGATGGCGCTGTTGAACTGCACGCGGAACGCGTTGTTCACCTGCACCTGGCCCTTGTCATCCACCCACGGCACGCGGAAGAGCAGCTGGCGCTCGGGCATGGTGATGCGCTCGAGCAGGGCCTCGCGGCGATATTTCTCCTCATTGCGCTCGATCACCACGCGCAGGGAATCGAGCACCTCGCGCACGGCCTGATGGAACTCCGGCTGGCTGGGATTCTCGCGGACAACACGCTCATAAATCTCGTCAACGTAAGACATGGGAACGTCCTCCTTCATCATCATCGATTCGACGACTTGATTTCTATCCGTATTTTTCCGGCATCGCGCCGGTGTATTGCCCATTATAGGGGATCAGCATTATTTTTGCAAGTATTTTTCGAAATATTTTCTTAATTCTTTCGAATTTCGATTGATTCGCCTTCATTTTGCATGTTGCCTGCAGAGCAAAGCCGTATTCTGCATCCTCTCTGCCTGCCGCCGCGCGTTGACAGAATGAACAAAAACGGGTATACTGACGGCAAATACCCCTTTGGGAGGAACAACATGGCCTATTCCACCGCCATTTCCGACGCCCTGGCCTCGCTGCTTTCCGCCGCCGGCATCCAGGCGTCCTTTGAGGAGCGCGCCCAGCACGGCGTCTTCTCCATCCGCATGAAGCTGCGCTGCCGCCTGCAGAGCGCGCAGATGATCATCCTGGTCCGCGAGGACAGCTTCTCCACGCTGACCACCGTGCCGCTGAGCGCAGATGTGGACCACCGCCTGGCCGTCGCGGAATACCTCACCCGCGTCAACTGGGGCATGCGCAACGGCAACTTCGAGCTGAACATGGCGGACGGCGAAATCCGCTTCAAGACATACGTCCACGTCGGTTCGGGCGAGGTCGACCCTGCGGGCGCCCGTCTGGCGGTCATGCTGCCCTTCGTGATGATCGACCGCTTCGGCGACGGCCTGATCGACGTGCTCTTCGGCCTCAAAACGCCGCGGGAGGCCTTTGAAGCCGTTTCCCAGTAACGCAAAGCTCATCAGGAAAATTCATCATGCAAAAAAGGCCTTCCCATCGTCGGGAAGGTCTTTTTGTCAATGCCAGCCAAGCACGTCCACGGTCTCCTCGCCGTCCTCGCCCGCCAGCCGGGTCAGCAAAATAGACAGGCAGCTGTCGCGGAAGGCGTAGGGATCGTGCTTCTCCCCGCCGTCAAGCGCCCGGCCCATGCGCACGAGCACGGTGCTCACTGCGATGTCATCCTCCGACATCACAGCGTCGCAGCGGAAGGAATTCTCATAGACGCGCCGGCCATCGAAATCGATCGCGCGGATCGTCCCGGTGATCTCGTCCCGGTGATAGACGAGCGCGGCCCTGGCAGGCCGGCCGTCCTCGCGCACCCAGCGGACCTCGTCGTCGAAGATCTCGCCGCGCGTGCCCAGAATCCGCAGGTGGTTGGTGCGGATGGCGCTGTGGTACTGACTGCCTGCAAAGTCGTACAGGCCCACGCGTCCGCCGCCGAAGTCAAGCTGCGCCAGCACGCGGTTTTCGTCCTCGATGCCGCCGCCCGCGACCATGCCCGGCCGTCCGCCGGTATGGACGATGGGACTGGTCAACCTGCGCGCGCGGAGGGTCACCGGGCCGCTCTCCTCACCCAGGTACGCCCGCAGCATGCTGATGCCGTGATAGTCGTGCATCATGCTTATCCATACGCTGTGCACCTGTCCCAGCAGCCCGTCCGCCACCAGCGCACGGCGCGCCTGATGGCTGGGATACAGGAAGTACTGCTCCGCCATCTCCAGCGGAACGCCGGTCTGCTCCTGCGTCCTCTGCAGCGCGGAAAGCGTCGGCAGGTCAATGGCCAGCGGCGTCTCGCTGAGCACGGGCATGCCGCGCATGAGGCAGTCCATCGTCATCGCGGCAAGCCCCTTCTTGCTCACGCAGACCACCACAAAGTCCGGCTTCGTCTCCATCAGCGCGTCAAGCGTCCAGACCGCCCTGACGCCATGGGCCCGTTCAAACGCCTCGGCCTTCTCCCGCGTATGGCAGAGCACGCCCGTCAGTTCAAACCATTCCGGCAGGTTCTTCGCCGCGCGCACATAGAACATCGCGCGCCAGCCATTGCCCGCCACGGCATATCGTATCTTTTGCATACCGGCTCCTCACGCCTCATTCAGGAAATCGATCACGGTGTTCACATACTCGCCAAGCACCTCGTCGCGCGAGCTGTAGATCTCGTGCTTTGCGTCAAACCTCACCAGCCTGCCCTGCGGCACCTTCGCGATGAACTTCTCCTGCTCCTTCAGGCCTACGATGCTGTCCTGTACCGCCTGGCAGAGCATCACCGGCACGCGGATCGTCCCGGCGCGCGCGAGCAGCGGCTCCGTCACGCCCGCCGCCTCGCGCACCCAGCTGTACGTCGGGCTGCAGTTCTGCAGCTCCGTGCGCGCGCAGCGCTTCTTCTGGTAATAGTCGTAGCGCGCCTGGCTGGTCATGTGCGAGGTCTCAAACTTTTCCCGCTCCGCATCAAACGGCTTGCCGACAAACGCGCGTTCCTTCCCCTTGCCCAGCAGGCAGAACGCGCTGCCCATCCATTTGGCGACGCGGCGCGGCAGCGGCTTGGTCACCGGCGCGATCATCGGCGCGTTGAGCACGGCGCGCTCAAACCACTCGGGATGCTCGATCAGCGCAAATGCGCCCAGCGCGCCGCCCATGGAATGCGCGTACAGGCAGAGCTTCGCGCCGCCCATGCGGGGCTCCACAACATGCTCCATGAACTCGCCCAGGTCGCGCAGGTAATCGCTGAACCTGTCCACATGCGTGATGGACGTGTCCTCCACCTCGCGCACAGAGCGCCCGTGTCCGCGGTGATCCATCGCAAAGACGCTGTATCCGCTCTGCACAAAATACCACGCCAGCTCGCGGAACTTCTCCGCGCTCTCGGTATAGCCGTGCAGGATCACCACCGCGCGCTTGGCGTCAAGCCGGTTGTAGACCTCGGCATGCATTGTGCCGCCGGTCGAGAGCGGCATGTCGATCTCCTCGCGCATCGCCGCCAGCCCCGGCTCCACGACCGTCTGCATCATCTTTTCAAACTGCGCTTCCCGAATGATTTCGACCATCGGTTTCCCTCCCGCTTCCGCATTTTCGATCTGAATTCTATGTTGATTATAACGCAAAAAGCCCCCTCCATCAAGGCAATGTCATTAAGATAAGATCAGCAACAGAATAAACAAAGATCCAGAACGAGGA
>JBJEUI010000037.1:0-3364 GCA_051883755.1 Candidatus Ventricola sp. | reverse complement strand
TTCGTTGTGTTGAGTCCTTTGATTGCCATATAAGTTTTTGAGTTTTTGAGTTTTTGAGTTTTTAAGTTTTTGAGTTTTTAAGTCGCTACATTCTTACCTTTTGGCGTGTGTTGATGCGGGGCGACGTGAACGAGCTGCGTACACTGGTTCCGCCGCTCCGGCTGCCTACGGATGCGCTGCTGCCGATGCGCAGGTTGCGCGGGTTCTTGATGGGTATCATAGTGTCGTCCTCCTGCTATCGGTTGCGTGCCTCGCGAATCTCGCGCTGGCGCTTCTCCCAGGGGCTCTCGTCAGAACCTTGGCCGGCGTTGCTGTCCAGCACGTCCTTTACCATCCGCATGGGCTTCATGCCCTGCAGGGCCTTCATTCCGTTCTCATAGTCCGCCTTCAGCAGGTTGCGGTAGGTGTCCCGCTGTTCCAGGCTGATGCGTCCGTCAGATGCAGCCGCCTCCACGACCTCGTCAATCTGCCGTGTGCGCTGTTCCTCCTGCTGCCGGTGCAGCCGCTCGTTCTCTTCGCGCAGGGTTCGGTTCTCCTCCTCCAGCGCGTCGGCCCTGTCGGCCTTGTCGGCGGACTCCTTCACGGCGGCGAGTGCAGCCGTCTCGTCCGCGCAGTTGCTGAACCGACCGATCTTCTTGATGTCTTCCAGTTTCATATCCTGATTGTTTTGTGGCCGCAGCTCTCGCTCCAGCCGGTTAGTAAATATGCGATAAATATCGTCCGATGTGCTGTCTTCGGGCACGGGGTCTACGTCGTAGATGGCATCCACCAGCCCCAGCTTCAGCGCCTCGTCGGCTGTCAGCCAGTGGTCGGAGCCGTCGAAGTAGGTGTCCTTCACCTTCTTCTTGTCCATGCCGCAGCGGTCGCTGATGATGTCGGCCAGCGTGTCCTCCAGGCTCTCGATGGTGGCTATCATCTCCTGCAGGTCGCGCTTGTTGCCGTAGCATCCGGCGCTGACGTTGTGCAGCATCATGCGGCTGTAGCGGCTCATCTCCACGCGCCGCCCGCACAGGGCTATCACGCCCGCAATGCTGGCGGCTATGCCGTCGATGTAGAGCGTGACGTTGGCACGGCAGCGCCGCAGGGCGTTGAAGATGGCGATGCCGGGGTATACCTCGCCTCCGATGGAGTTGATGCGCACGTCGATGCGGCTGCAGGTTCGCTCGGCTTCGGACAGCCGGCGCACGAATTCCGTTCCCGATACGTACCCGTCCTTGCTCTCCTCTCCCACCTCTCCGTAGAGCAGCAGTTCGGCCTTCTGTTCGTTCTGTTCGTTCATACTGTTCCTCTCTTTTTTCCGGCGAAGTTACGCGGAAGGCCGCCGCCTGAAAAATAATCGGGCAAACGTTGCGCGCTGCGGGGCATCCGTTGCACAGTTTTTGGGCATCGCTGATATTTTGGCTCAATTTTGCACAAAAAAAAGAGATACGGATATGGCAGAACTGAACGCGCAGCAACGAAAGGAGTACGCCCGCACCCTCTACCTGAAGGAGAACCTGACACAGCAGGAGATTGCCGAACGGGTGGGCGTGTCGCGCCAGAGCATCAACCGATGGGCGGCCGACGGAAAGTGGGAGGAGATGAAGGTGGGGCTCACCCTGAGCCGCCAACAGCAGATAGCCAACATGCACCGGCAGGTGTCGGAACTGCAGAACACCATCCTGTCGCGACCCGAGGGCGAGCGGTTTGCCCGTCCGGCCGAGGCCGACACGCTTGGCAAGCTGGCCGCGGCCATCAAGAAGCTGGAGACGGAAGCCGGCATCGCCGACAAGGTGAGCGTGGGCATCCAGTTCATAGAGTGGGTGCGCCGCGCCGACCTGGACAAGGCACGCGAGGTGACCGCATTGTGGGACAAATTCATCAAGGAGCAACTATGAGACAAGAAGAACGAAACGCGCTGCGCCGATGGGACGAGTATCTGGCGGACATACGCAACGCCACGCCCGTGGAGCACGGGCTGACGCAGGCCGACCGCGAGAAGAAGCGCCGCTATCTGGAGGCGCACCCGCTGGAGTGGATTGAGTACTTTTTTCCGAAATATGCCAAATATCCCTTCGCCCCCTTCCACAAGAAGGCCATCGGGCGCCTGCTGGGCAACGACGAGTGGTACGAGGTGCTGTCGTGGAGCCGCGAGCTGGCAAAGAGTACGGTGGTGATGTTCTGCGTGATGTACCTGGCGCTTACCGGCAGGAAGAAGAACGTGATGCTGGCCAGCGCGACGCAGGACAGCGCGCGCCGCCTGCTGGACCCCTACCGGGCCAACTTCGAGGCCAACGGACGCATCAAGGCCTTCTACGGCGAGCAGCAGAACTTGGGTGCCTGGACAGACCTGGAGTTCATAGCCAAGTGCGGGTGCGCCTTCCGTGCCATCGGTGCGGGAAACGCACCGCGAGGCAGCCGCAACGAGGCCGTGCGCCCCGACGTGCTGCTGGTGGACGACTTCGACACCGACGAGGATTGCCGCAATCCGGACACCGTGCAGAAGAAGTGGGACTGGTACGAGCAGGCCTTCTACGCCACGCGCTCCATCAGCGAGCCGACACTGATAGTGTGGTGCGGCAACCTCATCGCCCGCGACTGCTGCGTGGCGCGCGCCGCCGCGCTGGCCGACCACCACGACGTGGTGAACATACGCGACCGCAACGGACGCTCCACCTGGCCGGAGAAGAACACGGAGGAGCACATCGACACCGTGCTGCGCAAGATCTCCACCGCCTCGGCGCAGAAAGAGTACTTCAACAACCCGGTGACCGAAGGCGAGGTGTTCCGTGACATCACCTACACCCGCGTGCCTCCGCTCGGCAAGTTCCCGCTGCTGGTCATCTACGGCGACCCTGCTCCGGGCGAGAACCGCTCATCGAACAGCTCCACCAAGAGTTGCGTGCTGATGGGGCGCATCAAGGAGAAGGTGTACGTCATCGCCGCCCGGCTGGACCGCGGGCTGAACGCCGACTTCATCGACTGGTACATCCAGCTGCTGAAGCTGACGGAGGGTCACCCTGCAGTCTATTGCTACATGGAGAACAACAAGCTGCAAGACCCCTTCTTCCAGCAGGTGTTCAAGCCGCTGGTGGCGAAGGCCCGACGCGAGAGCGGGGTGCAGCTCTTCATCCATCCCGACGAGGAGCGCAAGACCGACAAGGCGACCCGCATCGAGGCCAATCTGGAGCCGCTGAACCGCGAAGGGCTGCTGCTGTTCAACGAGGCCGAGCGCGACAACCCGCACATGCGCCGGCTGGAAGACCAGTTCAAGCTGTTCACCCTGCGCATGAAGTTCCCCGCCGACGGACCGGACTGCGTAGAGGGCGGCCTGCGCATCCTGAAGAAGAAGGCGCAGCAGCTGCAGCCCGTCCGCACCATGGGG
>JBJEUI010000036.1:0-3409 GCA_051883755.1 Candidatus Ventricola sp. | reverse complement strand
TGACGATGCCGGTGTACATCACGCCGCCCTCGACGATCTCCGCGATGTCCGTCTGTGCCTCAAAGTAGAGGCGGCTGCACGTCGCGCCCAGGAGCATGAACGTGCCTGCGCAGATGAGCATCAGGAACATGCCGTTGCTCGCCGCCTTGGCCACGCTCTTTTGGTCCTTCGCACCCAGCGCGCGGGAGAGCACCGCGTTGAGGCCCACGCCCAGGCCCGCAGCCAGCGCGACCATCAGGTTCTGGACCGGAAAGGCCATGCTCAGTGCGGTCAACGCATTTTCGCTGACGCGCGCCACGAACATGGAGTCGACAATGTTGTACAGCGCCATGACGAGCATCGAGGCCATCATCGGAACACTCATGTTGACCAGCAGCCTGCCCACCGGCATGACGCCCATCTTGTTTTCCTGCATTTGATTCTTTTCCATCTTTACTCCGTGAGGGCTGCCGCCCAGAATCCCTTCTTCGCTTCACATCAAAACAGCCGTGCAGAACTGCACAGCTGTATATTGTATCGTGGTTTGCATGCGCTGTCAACGTCTGCAGGGAATTAAATTGACCGGCTGACCAAATCCTGCATGGACACGATCTCACGCGCAAAGCCGAAGTCCGGCCGCCTGGCCAGCACATCCAGCGCAAACGCGCAGGCCGCTGCCGCGCCGGGCAGCAGCGCCGCCTCATCCAGGTCAAACTCCGGCGTATGATGGTTGGCGCCGGCGCCCAGCTGCGCATTCTGCACGCCCGTGAATGTGAGCACGCCCGGCCAGAGCCGCAGGTAGGCGCTCATGGATTCCGAGGCCATCCACGGCCCGCAGGTCCCAAGCGCGTCTGCGCCCACATGCCCTGCAACGGCCTCTCTGGCCAGCGTCGCCGCCGCAGGATGATTGCGCGCCTCATAGAGCGGCTTGCTGAAATGCGTGTATTCCGCCGTGCACCCCTGCGCCGCGCAGGTGCCGTCGATGATCCGCCGCATCTCGCGGGCAAAGCGCTCGCCCGCGCCCGCCGTGTCAAAGGTGCGCACGGTGCCCGCAAAGCGCAGCGTCTCCGGGATGACGTTGCCCTGCTCGCCCGCCTGCACGAGACCCAGCGAGAACGTGAGCACCTTGTCCGGCTCTGCGGCGCGCATGCGCAGCGCCAGCAGCTGCTGGTGAATCGCGCTGAAGCAGTCGATCGGGCTGATGGCCAGGTCGGGCCGGGAGCCGTGGCCGCCCTTGCCGTGAATCGTCACGTCGAAGCCGAATGCGCCTGCCATCGCCGCGCCGTCCAGCACGGCAACCTTTCCCGCCGGGATATCCCAGCGCACATGCGTCGCATAGCATGCGTCGACGGCAAAGTGCCCGTCGATATACGGCAGCAGGTGCTCAAGAAAGCCCCTGCCGCCCTTCTCCTCGCCCTGCTCAAAGACGAACAGCACGCAGCCCGTCACGTCCTCCCGGTGCGCCGCCAGCGCCCGCGCCGCGCCCAGCAGCATCGCCA
Organism: Candidatus Ventricola sp.; assembly: GCA_051883755.1. Taxonomy (GTDB): domain Bacteria; phylum Bacillota; class Clostridia; order Christensenellales; family Aristaeellaceae; genus Ventricola. The sequence goes on along the minus strand of JBJEUI010000036.1, from coordinate 1,931 downwards.
TGTGCGCGTCATGGCCGCAGGCGTGCATCACGCCCGGGTTTTGGGAGACGCAGCAGCGCGCGGCGCTGAGGTTTGCCGCGCTCTCCTGAATGGGCAGCGCGTCGCAGTCCGCGCGCAGCAGCACGCAGGGACCGTCCTTCTCCCCGCCCAGCACGCCGATCACGCCGCCGTCCGGGACGACGTGCACATGAAGGTCCAGCGCCTTCAGCGCCGATGTGATGTAGGCAAGCGTCTGATGCTCCTCGCCGGAGAGCTCCGGGTGCTCGTGCAGCCAGCGCCGGTCGGCGATCATCTGTGTCTCAAACGGGCGGAGCATGTTAAGGGTCTTCATGTTTGCTTCCCTCCTTCAAGTGTACTCCCTCAGTCACGGCTTCGCCGTGCCAGCTCCCTCAGGAGGGAGCCACACCCATAGCCTCCCTCTGGAGGGAGGGGGACCATCCGCAGGATGGTGGAAGGAGAAAATGCCGGGCGAATGCCCGGCATCGGTTAGGTTAATACATCAGCAGGTACACGAGCATCACGCACAGGCCCAGGCCAAAGAGCAGCAGGCCGTAGCTCATCGTGTGCGTCACGCGGCGCACAGCCGCCATCATGCCGTTCCACCAGCCGGCCAGCGTGCCCGTATAGTGGTGCGCGTGCGGATGGTTGCGCAGCAGCGTGCGGTTGACGATCTCCGCCGCCTTGTCCGCCGCGCCGCCGACCGTATCGGTCAGGGCGTTGCCCACGCGGATGGTCTCCGTGTAGTGCTTCATCGCCAGGAACGTCTGGTTGATCTTTGCCGCGATCACGTCCAGCACGTCGCCCAGCAGCTTGCTGACCACCGCGCCCACAAAGGACAGCGTGCGCAGCGCCGGCCAGTACACGTTGTTCTCGAGCTTCTCCTCGTTGCCGATCTGCGCGAGCTTGCCGCCGAGGTCCAGCAGGCCGTAGATGAACGGGCGGTAGATGCGGTCCTCGATGTCCAGCTTTTCGGGCCAGAGATCGACGTACACGCGCTCGCCGTTCACCTTCGGCATCAGCTTCGGCCGGATAAAGCCCAGGTAGACGACCACGCCGATGGTCAGCGAGATGCACGCGCCCTTGAGGTTGGTCAGGGAGAAGTAGTGCACCGCGTGCGCCGGCGTGCCCGCGTGCAGGAAGCCGCCGGCAAAGTCCGCAATCCTGTCCATCGTCAGGTTCGGCTGCAGGCCGAGCACCGGCACGAGGACGGCGCTTCCCAGCAGCGCGATGCGCGTCAGCCAGGTCATGTACGGCTTTTTGGCGTCGTAGAAGATCTGCTCGCTCGGGTGCTTCTGCCAGAACAGGCAGATGTAGAGCTTGATCATGTACGCGCCGGTCAGGCCGCCGGAGAACAGGTAGATCCATTCCGCCAGCGTGTAGAGCACCGCCAGGCCGCTCTGTCCGCCTTCCTGCAGCAGCACCGCGTACTCGACGATGCCCTCGTGGATCAGCGTCTTGGAGACGTAGCCGGAGAAGCCCGGCACGCCCATCAGGCCGAACGCGCCCATCAGGAACGCGAAGTGCAGCACCGGCTTTTTGCGGCCAAAGCCGCGCACGTCGTTCAGGTTCAGCTTGTGCAGGTGCATGTACACCACGCCCGCCGCCATGAACAGGATGAGCTTGAAGAGCGAGTGGTTGACCATGTACAGCAGCGCACCGCGGGCAGCCAGGGCGTTGTGGTGGCCCAGCAGGCAGCTCATGGCGATGCCCGTGAGGATGAAGCCGATCTGGGACATCGAGGAGCACGCCAGCGTGCGCTTGAGGTTCACGGAGAACACGGCCAGCACCGCGCCGCCGAGCATCGTGATGAGCGCCAGCACCAGCAGCATGTTGCCCCATGCCTTGCTCTCGCGGAAGATGTTCGCGGAGACGACGATGATGCCGAAGATGCCGGACTTGGTCAGGATGCCGGAGAGCAGCGCGGACGCCGG
>JBJEUI010000035.1:0-18537 GCA_051883755.1 Candidatus Ventricola sp. | reverse complement strand
GACGGCCAGCGTCGGCGCAGTGTCGTAGATACCGCAGGCCAGCTTGCCCAGCGTGCTGCCCGTGCACGGCGCGATCACCAGCAGGTCCAGCAGCTTCTTCGGCCCAATCGGCTCCGCCTGCGCAATCGTGTGAATCACCGGCTGACCCGTGATCTCCTCCGCCCGCTGAATCCAGTCCTTCGCCAGGCCGAAGCGCGTGTCGGTCGTATACGCGCATTCCGACATGATCGGAATCACCGTGTATCCCTTTTCCGCCAGCAGCTGCATCTGCGGAAACACCCTGGCAAACGTACAGAACGATCCTGTCACCGCAAACCCGATCCGCGCATCAGCCATCTTCATGCCCTCCCTCGCTGTTCTGCCCGGTCAGCCTGCGCTGCAGCGCCTCAAACATCGCCGCGCCCGCGTCCATCGGTGCGTACCGTCCCGGCAGCCCGCGCTCGATCACCATGCACACGTTCAGACGCTTGGCCGCCTCCGGATCCGCGCCGTACGGCGGGCTGGCCAGCTCGATGAGCAGCGTTTCCTGCCCGATGTGCGCAAGCGCCGCCTCGTTCAGGATGCGCGCCGGAACGGTGTTAAAGATCACATCCGCCTGTGCGCACGCCTGCGCAATCCGCTCCAGCGGCAGCGGATGTGCGCCCAGCTCATGCGCCCGCCGCATCTGCGCTTCGTTCCTCGCGCAAACGATCACAAACGCGTCAAGCGCCGTCAGCCGCACGGTCAGCGCCTGTCCGATCCGCCCAAAACCGGTCACCACGCAGGTGCTGCCCAGCAGTGCCCGCCCCGGCCGCTGCATTGCCCGGGCAATCGCGCCCTCCGCCGTGAGCCTCGCGTTCACGCGCAGGAATTCCTCATCATGCGAGGGATCCAGCGTCTGCCTTGCCCCCGGCAGCTCCTGTGCGGTCACGCCGCTGCCGTGGAGCACCGCGCCGCACGGGGGCAGCATCGCCAGCGCCCGCCCCCGCGGGACCTGAGTGCCCGCCAGCTGTCCGTCCTGAAAGCTGTGCGGCCAGGGCAGCAGCACCGCGTCGGCCCAGGCCGTCTCCTGCGGCGCATCCACCTCCCGGCCCATGTACTCCGTCTCCCATCCCGCCCGCTTTGCTGCCTCGATTGCGCCCAGCATGCGCGCGTCTCCGCCAAAGGCCACAAGTCGCATGTTCATCCCCTCCCGGCGAACGTATGCCAAAAAGGCAGCGCGCATGCAAAAACTCCCTCCAAACCAATGGGAGGGAGCCTTCACTTGATGGGCGTTTACTTGTCCAGCACGCTGGTGCAGTGGCCGCAGCGGGTCGCGTCCTCCGCGATCTCCATGCGGCAGTACGGGCACAGGCGCGGCGGCTTCGCCGGGGCCGGCGCCTCTTCCTTCTTCTTCAGGCCGTTCATCAGCTTGATGACCAGGAACATGCAGAACGCCACCAGAATGAAGTCGATGATGTACTGGATGAACGCGCCGTAGTTGAGCGTGCCCACGCCCGCCTCGGCCGCAGCCTCGACGCTGGCATAGTGGTTGCCGTCCAGCGCATAGAACAGGCCGCCGAAGTTGACGCCGCCGGTCACGATGCCCAGCAGCGGCATAAAGATGTCGTTGACCAGGGACGTGGTGATCTTGCCGAACGCGCCGCCGATGATCACGCCGATGGCCATATCCACGACATTGCCGCGCATCGCAAACGCCTTGAATTCCTCAAAAAACTTCTTCATCACAGAATTCCTCCTCGCGTAAATAGAATATATGCATTATTGCTCAGCAGCCGTGCCGCTGTCAATATCCTCTTCATGCGCCGGCAGCTCCTCCTGCCCGGCCGTGCCCGCCTCCAGCCTGGCCGCCAGCCTGGAAAAGTCGATCTCCGGAAGCTCCGAAAGCGAGCCGATGCAGAAATGGCGCAGGAAAGCGTCCGTCGTACCGTAGAGGATCGGGCGGCCCAGCGCCTCCTTGCGGCCGACCTCCTCGATGAGCCCCTTGGTCACCAGCGACTGCACGGAGTAATCGCACTTCACGCCGCGCACCTGCTCGATCTCCGCCTTGGTCACCGGCTGCCGGTAGGCGATCACCGCCAGCGTCTCCATCACCGCCTGGGAGAGCGACTGCTTCTGCACGGGCTGCAGCAGCTTTTCCACATACGGCGCATAGTCCGGGCGCGTGGCCAGCTGCACATGCGCGCCGAAGCGCAGCAGGCGCAGGCCGCGCCGGTCAAAGTCATAGCCGCTTTCCAGCGCGTCAAGCGTCTCCTCCAGCTCGCTCTCCGTCAGCTCCATCGCGCGGCAGATTTCTTTCTTTTCCACTGCGTTGCCGGTCACAAACAGGATTGCCTCCACGATGCCCACGCGCTCCTTGAGCTCAAGCTTCGGCTTTGTTTCGTCCATCGGCAGCGTTGTCTGCTCCGTCTTCTCCATCTTCTCCATCCCTTCTGCCGGGCAGTATCAGTATGTCGTCAAAGGCCTTCTCCTGCTGCGCGTGCAGCCTGCCCAGCTTGAGCAGCTCGAGCATGGCCATGAAATACGAGACGATCTCATCGCGCGTCACCTGGTCGGAGAGCATGTCCGAAAAGAGCACAGGCCCGCGCCTGAGCCTGCTGGTCAGGTTGAACGTGCACTGCTCAATGGTGAACCTGTCGCGCGTGATCGAACGGAACACGCGGCCCGGCTCATCCTCCAGGGTCTGCCGCGCAATGATGCGCTCCAGCGCGCGCACGAGGCCCTGCAGCGTCAGGCCCGTCAGCTCCACCGGCTGCGGCGGCAGCGGATACTCCTCCGGCAGCTTGGAGAAGACCTGCATGGCCGCCTGCTCAAATTCCTTCATCCGGCCGGCGCTCTCCTTGTAGAGCTTGTACTCCTCGAGCCTGCGGATGAGGGCCTGCTCGGGCGTCTCCTCGCCCTCCTCCTCTGCAGCGGGCGGGCGCGGCAGCAGCGCGCGGGACTTGATTTCCAGCAGCGTCGCCGCCATGGTCAGAAACTCGCTGGCCGTGTCCATGTCCAGCTCGTCGATGCCCTCAAGCGACGCGAGGTACTGCTCGGTGATCTCCGAGACGAAGATGTCCTTGATGTCCACCTTCGCGCGGGTGATCAGGTGCAGCAGCAGGTCAAGCGGCCCCTCGAACTGGCTGAGCGATACAACATATGCCATCGCTTACCCCCAGATCATCCGGACCGGCCACAGCAGCAGATCCTGCGCGGGATAGACCACCGCGGAGATGATTCTGCCCAGCACGCCCTGCGCGGAGAGGATCAGCACGATGATCATGCCGATCTGGAACGCCCGTCCGGACAGGCGGATCTTCCCCTTGAAGACGATGTCGTTGAAGACATGATAGCCGTCCAGCGGCGGCAGCGGAATCAGGTTGAACACCGCCAGGTTGAGGTTCACCAGCGCGGTATAGGCAAACAGGCGCACAAACGGCACCAGCATCGGGCGGGCAATCAGCTCGCCGAACATCTCCATGCCGCTTCCGCTGATCATCGCCCAGACGGCATTGTAGCGGTAGCTGATGACCGTGGACAGACCGACCTCCGCAATCACCTGCGGGTACCACATCGCCGCGCTGCACACGGCGGTCAGCGCGGTAAAGAGCACAAACAGGAGGATGTTGATCGTAATGCCCGCGAGGCTGACCGCAAGGTCCGCCTTGCGGCGGTCGCCCCTGTAGTTCCACGGGTTGACCGGCACGGGCTTGGCGTAGCCGAAGCCCACGAAGAACATCAGCAGCGTGCCGACGGGATCGAGGTGGCGCAGCGGGTTGAGCGAGAGCCTGCCTGCGCGCTTGGCCGTGTCGTCGCCGCAGCGGTACGCCACATACGCGTGGCCCCACTCGTGGCAGCACAATCCGATGAGCACGGCCAGCACGCGGTAAATCGCCTGATCGAAAAAAGCCAGCGGCTCCGAGAAGAGCGTGGACAGGTAATCAAGCATCTCAGGCGCCTCCTTCATTTCTGCGGTATCGTATAACCTGTTTATTGTAGCGCAGCCCGCGGTTTTCTGTCAAGCGGTTTGACTGAACGCAGGCAAAAGCAAAGCGCCGGGCAATCGCCCGGCGCCGCTGCGCGTGCTTTATCCCATCTGCACCATGTCCTTGTGCAGCCTCAGCAGAATCCGCTTTTCCAGCCTGGAGATGTAGCTCTGGCTGATGCCCATGATGTCCGCGACCTCCTTCTGCGTCTTCTCCGGGCCGCCGCCCAGCCCAAAGCGCAGGCGCATGATCTCCTTCTCGCGCATGGACAGCCGCGAAAGCGCGCTGGCGAGCATCTGCCGCTCCACCGTCTCCTCGATGCTGCGGTAGACCATGTCGCCCTCCGTGCCCAGGATGTCCGAAAGAAGCAGCTCATTGCCGTCCCAGTCCGTGTTCAGCGGCTCATCCAGCGAGACCTCGAGCTTCTGGCGGCTGGTCCGGCGCAGGAACATGAGGATTTCATTCTCAATGCAGCGCGAGGCGTACGTCGCCAGCTTGATCTTCTTCGCCGGATCAAACGTGTTCACCGCCTTGATCAGGCCGATGGTGCCGATGGAGATCAGATCCTCCAGGCCGACGCCCGTGTTTTCAAACTTGCGCGCGATATACACCACCAGACGCAGGTTGTGCTCGATGAGCGCCTTGTGTACCGTTTCGGGTTCCTCCGGCAGGCGCGCAAACAGCGCGCTCTCCTCCTCCCTGGTCAGCGGCGCAGGCAGCGAGTCGCTTCCGCCGATGTAGGCAACCGAACCCTCCGGGCGCAGAATCGACCAACCCGGCCTCGCTGTTCGCTGCCATGTTCTCCCGTTTCTCGCCTGTTCCATATTCCGAACCCCCTCTGTTTTCTATCCTGTCATTCTTCTGCCGGATCCGTCAGCGATGCCGGTACAAGCGCCGGCGCGCCGTCTCTCATGCCCGGTGAAAACGCCACCACCGCGCGCACCGCTCTGCGCCGGCCGCCGAGCTCCACGCTGATTTCCTGCGGCGTAAGTACCCCCATCATCTGGCGTCCGCCCGCCGTGTCCGCAAAGATCGGCCGCAGCTGTGCGTCCCCCAGGCGCAGGCGCTCCCTGCCCATTCCTTCCGGCAGCACGATCACCGGCAGATGCGTCAGGTAATCCACGAGCGTATTGCCGCTGTCGATCATCGCGTCAAAGGCCGCCGTCTCGCCGCGCACCCGGCAAATCACCCGGACCTGCTGCATGGCCTGCGCCGTACGGCGCAATCTGACCGCGCGCGCCGCAATCACAAGCGTACAAACGCCGCCAAGCGCATAAGCTGTAACAAGCGAGCCTGTCGCGCCGTACAGCGCCAGCACGATGCCGCCCAGCAGCCCCGCCGCGCACAGCAGCTGCAGGCCGGCGCGCACGGGCCGCCGGACCGCGGAGCGTCCGCAGGCGATCATCATCATGCACGCCGCGGCAGGCAGCCATGCTGCGACAGCCTGTCCCCGGGTCAGCCCAAGGGTTCTTGCCGCCTGCGCGAGCAGTGCCCCGCCAAACGCCGCCGCCAGCACGCGCCAGGGGCGAATTGCACCGCCCGCCAGCCTGACGGCCATCAGGAGCATGGCCGCATTCATGCCCGTATCCAGCAAGATGAGCGCTGTGGTCAACCCCCTTTACGTGTGCCATTATAGCCCCTGCCGCATGGATTCCATTGTCGTTTCAGAGCGCGAAAAAAGAAGAAAGCTCGTCGATGTTCGACAAGCTTTCCAATATATTGTGTCAATTGTCTGTATCGGGCACATCATGTACCCATCGCGGCCCTTTCGACGCATTCCGACAGGCTTACTTCATTCTCGCCTGCATCAGCGCAGACAGCCCGTCGCGGTTCACGCGGTTTTCCATATTCGACATGCGCATGATGCCCGCGTCTGCCGGGCACCTTGTCCATCTCCGCTCCGCCTTATCCGCCCCTCGCTGTTTCAGAACTGGTAGTAGATAAAGGCCGCCTCATCAAAACCGGAGCCGTACACGCCGAAGATCAGCACGCATACCACGCCGAGAATCAGCACCAGCCAGCGCAGCGGCAGCCTCTGCCGGCTCACCCAGTCGCGCAGCACGACGCCGCGCTCCTGCACAAGCGACACGGCAAACAGCAGCGCCGTGCAGGCCAGCAGCAGTAGCGCGTCCTGACGCGGCAGTCCGATGGTTTTCAGCAGCTCGCCCGTCATCTGGCCCGCACGCGGATCGCAGAGCGTCGTCCTGAGCATCCGCAGCGCATCCGCGCCGTGCGCGCACCGGTCAAAGTACCAGCCGATGTTCACGATCAGGAACGTGCGCAGCACGCGGAAGACGTGGAAGGGGCCGGACGCGGCAAGCCGCGCGTGCGCGGTGCTCCATGCCTTGTAAGACGGCTCCATCAGCGCAGAGAAGGCCAGGATCACGCCGTTGTACAGGCCCCAGAGGATGTAATTGCTCGTCGCGCCGTGCCACACGCCCACCAGCAGGAACACGAGGATATTGCCCAGTGCAGCGGGCAGCGCGCGCGCAAACTCCGTGCCAAAGCGCGCCTTCGCCGCCTTGGACAGCCTGGAAACCGGCCGGGTCAGCGCAAACGGATAGAACACATAGTCGCGCATCCACGCGCCCAGGCTGATGTGCCAGCGCCGCCAGAAATCGCCCAGCGAGACCGCGAAGTACGGCCGTTTGAAATTCGGCGCAAGCGCAATGCCCATCTGCTGCGCAATGCCGGCCACCAGATCGATGCCGCCGGAGAAATCGCAGTACTGCTGCAGCGAATACAGCAGCACGCCCAGCACCGTCACCGCGCCGCCGTACGTGCCCGCCGGCGCGCCGAAGACAGCGTTGACCGCCGGCAGCGCCCGGTCTGCGATGACCAGCTTCTTGAACAGGCCCCAGAGGATCAGCAGAAATCCGCGCTGCAGGTTCTCCCAGTCAAAGTCGTTCCCCTCCGCAAGCTGCGGCGCCAGATGATCATAGCGCCCGATCGGGCCCTGAATGAGCTGCGGGAAGAACGAGACGAACAGCGCGAACCTTGCCGGATTTTTCTCCGCGGCGTACTTGCCGTTGTACACGTCAATCAGGTAGCCCATGGATTGGAACGTGTAGAACGAGATGCCCAGCGGCAGCAGAAGCCCCAGCGGCGACGCGCCGAACCAGCCGAGCACATCGTCCGTATACTTGAGGACAGCCAGAATGGCGAAGTTGAGCACCAGCACGGCAAAGAACCACACGCGCTGCCGGCGCTTTCCCTCGGCCTTCAGCTGCTTCTTTTCCTCCGGCGTCATCGACGCCTTTCCGGCCTTGATGCGCTGCTTCGTCTGCTCGCCGATGCGGCTGATGCACAGCGCAGCCAGCCAGGTGGTCAGCGTGGTCAGCAGGATAAACGGCAGGCCGGTCAGCGCCCGCGCCGCATAGAAGCCGTAGCTGAACGCCAGCAGCACCATCCACCGAAAGCGCCTGGGCACAAGATAATACGCTGCCATACAGACAAAGCCGTATGCAGCAAGACGAAACAGCATCATGGTTTATCCTCTCGCAACTCATAAATAACAGCTATCCGGTCGAAGATCCTGACGCCCATCCCTTCCGGCAGCTCATCGTCCAGCTCATCCGTCCGCAGTACGCATACATCGCCCTCCGCGTCCCCGATGCCAAAGCGATATCGATCCACAGATTCAATGCCCATAAACGCACGGGGCGGCCCGTCCCAGACGACCGTACGCCTGAATACCTCCGGCTCGATCTGTCCATAGAAGAGAATCTTGGGATGCTTGATTCTGTGCGAAATCCTGATGACGCCATCCGTGCACTCCTGTGCATAGACAAGCGCGGATTCAAGCCCCTTGTCATACCAGGTGTCAATCTTCTCCTGATAGCCGGTAAAATAGAAGCCGGCAAAGAGTACAAAGCTGACCGCGTACGCGGCGGCGATTCCCGTGCGAAGCCACCTCAGCCTTCGCCGCAGCGCCTGACAAACCCAGTCGATGCCCATCACGGCGCAGAGGATCAGAGGAAAGTGGAGGAAGTTCAGGCGGTTGACGCTTCCGTCAATCAGGCAACCCTGCACAACGCCAAGCAGCAGCCAGACAAGGATCAGCGCCGAGCCGTCAAACCGCCTCTCCCTGATGCTTGCCATGGTTCGCTTCAGCGCCGCAATGCCGCCGATTGCCGCAAACGGCAGCGACAGATGATAGTACAGCCCAAACTCATCAGAAGCATTCCAGACCCGATCGTCCCGCTGCAGCAGGAACGTTTTGACCATTCTGTAGACGTTCTCGTACAAGCTGGTCAGGGACACCTCGCCGTCGCGCATCTGCGGCATCCTCGGGACGGAGAAAAGCGGGCCCGTGATTTCGGGGATCAGGCCCCAGTTGACCGCAAGGAACAAGAGCAGCGGCACAGCCAGGATCCCCAGGATCACCGTTCCCAGGACCAGCCAGCGGCTGATCTTCAGCTTCCCGACGTACAGAAGGTACAGCGCATCGATCAGCAGCATGAACGGCAGAACCACCCAGATCACGGCATAGGTATACAGGCTCAGGCCATAAATCAGGCCGCAGATGACATAGTACCTGGGGTTATCCAGCGCCCTGACAAAGAAATACAGCCCCATCAGCAAAAAGCCGGGCGCAAAGTTGCAGTCCAGCCCCCAGCGGGCCATTGTGATATGCCACGGGCAGATGACAAGGAAAGCCAGTCCGATCATCGCCGTCCGCCTGGTGCTGATTCGCTTGAGCAGCGCATAGATGCATGGCAGCGACAGGCACGCAATGATCGCCTGGGGAATTCGGATCACCCAAAGCTTCAGGCCAAACAGCGCAATCAGCGGCGCCATCAGATAGCTCTGAAGCGCGCTCTGCCCGCTTCCCCAGACCGTCAGGTAGACCGGATACCTGTAGCCCCAGGAATCCATGCCGTCGGTCATCAGGCAATACGCTTCATACGCCGAATATGCCTCATCCTGATCGATGCCGCCCGGAAAACGATCGAGGAAAACAAGCCTGATCAGTACGCCGACAAGGATCAGCGCAGCGACCAGGAACCCCTCCCCTTTGTCCTGCGCGGCCCCCTCGCGCATGCAGCTGAGCTCCTTCATCTTCTCTGGCAATCGATATGCCTCCCTTTGCTGCAGTCATTTCATCAAGATATTACCATATTCCACTGCCATTCGCAAGCTTGAAAACCAATCCGCCACCCCGCCGGCAGAGGTCTGCTAATTCCGCCGCTCCATGCCCGGGAGGCCGAAGCCGGGCAAGCGGACGGGCATCACAAAGAAATGGCAGACACATCATCGATCATCGGATCAAAACGATGTGTCTGCCACGCAGGCCGCCTGACGATGAAGGCAGGCGGTTGATCCCGCCGCCTTCATGACAAGCAAACCGCTGTTACTGTCTGACGATCACCTTCACCGCAGCCTCGATATCGGTATCGGGCACCTGAATCGTCAGCGTCAGCGTGCAGGCGGACACCGGCGTCAGCGCCACCGCTGCCTGACCGCCTGCATCAAACTCAGCCGTCTGCGCCGCCTGCAGCAGATCCTCGTGCGCACCGTCGATCGTCAGGCTGTACTGCTGGTAGTCGCCCTGGCCAACCGCGCGCAGGAGCAGCACGCCAGGTTCGCCGACCTTCAGCTCGATGCTGCCGGGCGCCTCCAGGCCCTTGAGCGGCGTGCGGCGCGTGCAGGCCAGCTGTGTGTCGGCCGCGCCCACGTTCGCATAGCTGAGCACGCCGCCGGTCACATGGACCGTTGCCTCGCGCCCAAGTGTCTTGGCCGGATACAGGCGGAAAACGCTCGCCAGCACGACGTCACTCGTACCCATGCGCTCGGAATCCTGCGGCTCTGCCGCAAAGGACACGCCGATCTGGACCGTGTCTTCGCTGACCGTATCCGTGCGCACCGGCTTGGTGAACGCGATCTCGACGTAGTCGCCGTAGTAAACCGCGTATTCCACCTCGGGCTGCGCAAGGCTGACGATGCCCTGATGCACCTCGGTCTGCGGCGGCGGAACGGGCAGCCACTCGCTGTAAGCAGTTTCGTAGCCCTCCTTCTCGTACCTGACCTGCCACATGCCATCCGGCACATACCACTCGTAGTAGCCCTGGCTGTCGGTGAGCAGCGGGTTCTGCTGACCGTGCAGGCTCGCATCCCACATCACCGCTTCGCCCTTCTCGTTCATCGTGTAGGCCGTCGTGGTCACGCCCTCAATACGGTTGGTCCAGACGCCTTCGTAGACGTAGCCGGAGGGGTCCTTTTGACCCGGATCCGGACCTTCCGGACCGGATTCGGTGTTGCCCGGATCGTCATCGCCCGGCGGCGGTGTCGGAGTGGGCGTCGAATCCGGTGTCGGGGTCGGCGTTGTATCCGCCGGGCATTCCTTTTCCAGCTCTCTGATTTTGAAATAGCCGTCATAAGCCAGATCATAATCATGATGGAATTCTTCGTATTGCTGCTTTTCCCATTCCCTCATGATATCCTCATAGAGCTTTGCAAAATCCAATGCCATCTGGCCTTCAATCTGCTTTGCCTCCTGCTCTGCCGCTTCCAGCTCTTTTTCAAGCTGCTCTTCCTCCGCCTTTTTGTCATCCATCTCCTTCTGGAGTTTTTCCTTTTCCTTTTCCAGTTTTTCTTTTTCTTCAGCAGCTTCTTTCGCTTTCTCGATTGCCTTGGGTGTTTCCTCCATCAGCTCGCCGAATTGCTCGTTCTGACTCTTCAGGTCCAGTAAAGCGTTCGTCAGCCTTTCCAGCTTCGATTCATCCAGACCAACCCCCAGCTTCTTGAGAATGCTGTCCAAATCATCCCATATCTTCTGCATCTGCTGATTTCTCTCAAGAATCAGGTCGCCGGTCGCCTTGCTCAGATCTTCCATCTTTTCAAGCAGTTCTTTTCCCGTGATCTCTTTCTTGAGCATCTGATCGATATACTGATTCAGCTCGTCAATCTGGGTCTTATACAGCCATGCACAATCCTCAATCGTCTTCTTCGTCCACGAGCCCGCGTAGTATACACCATTTGGCATGAGCTTATTGAGCTCGTACCAGAATTCGTCGTTCTTGGCTTTCAGCCATCCATACTTCTCTACCGCTTCATCGCCCAGACGCTTCGCTTCCTCGTCTGCATGCTTTACGACATCGTCAATGAACCTCTCCATACCGTCAAGATCACTTTTCAGTTCCGGAAGGGCTTTTCTCAATTCGCTCATTTTTCCCTTGATCAGATGAATCTGGTTTCTAACCGATTTGAGTCGGAGTCCCTGCCTGATCAAACCCTTGGCGGCGCCGGAAATCAGCCCAAACGGGAGCATTGTCAGCAGCATTTCCCAGCTCATTTCTTTTTTCAGCCTGTTCTTTGCCCCGGTCAGCTGCAGCATCAACACATAGCACTCACCAGCCAACGCATCATAGCACTGCTTCCGTTTCGGATTCTCCGACTCTCTTGCCTTACTGTAATACTGCGTCTGAAGATCCAGGATCATGTTTCCAAGGTTATCCAGCTCCTCGATCGCTTCCGCAAATTCTCGGATTCTGAGAATGCCTTCTATATCGCCCAGCGCCATACCGCGGATCAGATCTGCAAAAAACACAGAGATTTCAACTGTCACCTGATAGTCGCTTTCGCTCATCGCCAACGCATTGGCAATCCATCCCATCTCTGTCAGCCAGCTTATCAGCGCATTTCTCTCTTCCTCCGTCTTCGGCGCAAAAACAAACCGGACAGCATCAAAGCTCTTTTCATCAGCAAGCAGATAGATGTTTCCTACCTCTTCGTCTTCAAATACGCAAAGCGCTTCTTCTTCCAGTTCTCCGATATCACGCTCAGTCTCGCGTACCTCAACCTCCAGCTCCAGCTCGGCAACGTTCTGTCCCTCTGTATTCACCAGAACATCGGCCAGAAATCCTTCTTCATGATTCTCCAGCAGGTTGATCATCTGAAGCTGAACAGGAGGAAGCTGATCGATCATCTGAAGGTTTTCCTCCGGCAGCGGCTGCGGCTCCGGAAGCGGCGTAAGCACATACTCAAACTTCCACTTGCCGTTCGTCGCCGCATGCGAGAATTCGCCCACAATGGTCCAGGTGTCCGTCGCCTGATCGTAGCTTCCGGGCAGACGCTCAGTTCTGCCGTCCATGGTTTCCCGGACGTAATAGAGCTTTTCAAGCCTGTCCGCATTGCTGAAGCGCACCTTGCAGGTGAACTGAGTACCCGGCTCGTAGCTGTAATGCATCTTACCGCGATAGAACTCCTGCGCCGTGACCTCCTTCTTGCGCTGGCGGCCATGCTCGTAGTAATACAGGCTCATGCTCTCCAGCTCCGGGAAGGAATCCGCCACGCGCACCGTCACCGTCTCGGGCGCAATCATCTCATTTTCCGTGCGCGCATACAGCACAGCAGCAAACTCGTGATCCGTGTACGCCTTCGTCGCTTCCACGTCCATCACGGCATACCACTTGCCCTCGCCGTCGCACTCGGCAGACATGCTGTATTCGCCGTTGTGCAGGATGGTCACACGCTCGCCCGGCACACCATAGCCGTAGAGGTTGATCGTTCCGCCGCTGCGCCGGCTGCCATTGATGGACAGGGTCTGTATCTGCACATCGCTGAAGCCCAGATAGGCGCGCTGCGTGCCTTCGCTGGTTTCCAGGACCATCCGGGCGATGGAGAGCATTTCCTCCACCTCGCCGCCGAAGGCATAGAACGCAATCTGGCCTTCCTGGTGTCCCGTCACCGGCACGCGCAGGAATCCATCCACAATCTGCGCCGGCACAAGCTCGCCGTCCAGCGTCACATACTCCGGCTGCACGGTCATGCCCTCGCCGATCTGTACATCGACATATGCCTCGCTGATCGCCTGCGCATTCTCCAGCGCGTATTCCACGCGCATGAGCACCGAGCCGCCTGCCAGACAGGCGCTGCGCGCCGCCTCATAGCGGCTCCTGGACTCGATTGCATACGGGCTGTCGATTACCGGCTCCGGCGGCACGGTCGCGCCCGGATAGAAATCCATGAAGCCCTCCTCGAGCGTAAAGGCGTCCAGTCGATAGTCGCGCTTTTCCTCAAGGCCGAAATCGGCATAGTCGCTCAGCTTCGCAAAGCGCCAGCGTCCCACATCGCCGCGGATCATGACCACCTGATACTTGCCCGGCACAAGGCGGTCCACCGTATACACGCCGCGATTCTCATCCAGTGTCTTCAGGTAATTGCCCTCGCCGTCATACAGATGCATGGTCACGTCGGTGAAATCCGTGCACGTCGCCCTGTAGCTGCCGTATTCGTAAACCGTCGTCTTCTTGGCCGCCTTGCCCTCGCTCAGCCTGACCTCGACGCTCGCGGGGATGAACGCATCCTCGGGATCCTTCACCGTCAGCACGAGCGTATCCCTGGGGTCCGCCTGATCGCTCGTCATCACGATCGCGTCCTGCGTCACGATGAACTCCGGCTGCGTGCCGCGCGTCCTGTTCTCCACGGTGATGTCCAGCGCGGTCAAGTCAAGCTGCTTCTTCTCGCCCTTGCCCTTCTGATCCACCTGCTGCATGCTCACGTCCCAGTCCACGCGAATCGGGTCTGTCGCCTTCGTCACGACCTTATAGTCGTTCTCCGCGCCGGTCAGGCGCAGGTAATACGTGCCGCCGTCGCGGCAGAGGATGTCCGCCGAGGCCGGTTCCCCGGCGCTGACCAGGGTATACGCGTCGTCGTTCGGGCCCATGACCGTCAGCGCACCCATGCCCTCGCCCGCGTCAAAGGTGAGATTGAGCGTCTGCAGCGGCTCCACCTCGATCTGATACCACCAGTCGCGCGTCTCTCTCTTGCGGATGCTGTTGCTGCGCAGCTTGAGCGTTTCAGCCTTGTCCTTCGTCGTGCCGCCCCGGATGATCTGGCCGTCCGCCTTCCTGACCGACGCAGGGATCACCTCGCCGACATAGTACGCCTCGCCGGGCGCGGGCACCGTGATCAGCTCCACGCCCTCCATGCTCTGCGGATCGCTCTCCAGCTGAGCCAGCTGCGCGTCGAGCATCTCCTGCGTCGGGCGCACGCCCTCCTCGATGCGCGCTTCCCAGTTGTGAAGTGCGCTCTCAGCCGTTTTATGACCGCTGGGCACATAGAGCTTCCCAATATCATAGATCATCATGGACGACATGCCGTAAACGGCAGCCTTGTCCACCGTCATGCTCGCCGGAACGTCATGGCAGTACCAATCTCCCACATAGCCGAGCAGCAGATTGTTGATCCTTCCTTCGTTGACGAAATAGCTCTCGAATTCCTGAGGATCATGTACGTCGGCGTTCGTCGTCCTGTTGATGATCAGCGTATCAATTCTATTGAAGGCCTCCAGGTTCACATGGCAGGAATCCATCTGCACCGTGCCCAGCACGATGCCCGTGCCAAACGTGACATTCGAATTCTTGAAGTACATATAGTCGCCCATGCTGTCCGCATAGACGTTGCTGTTGATCAAACCGGGGATACCGTCATGATACGTGCCGTCCGGCCTGTTGGGATCCTCGAGTATGAAATGGTAGTCGTCCGAGTTCTCCACATAGCCAACCCCCACCTTGCCCATATGCAGAACGAAGGTCTTGCCCCTGGAATACAGCTTTTTGATGTATGCCTTATTCTGCAGTTCCGCATTCGAGGTCAGATACACCGTATCCACAACGGTCTCCTTGTACAGCGGCCGCCAGTCGATCTGTTCATACGGCGTGCCCGTCAAGGCATCACATTCGTCAAAGTCAACGCTGTTGACGCACAGGCGGCCATCCTTGCCGACATAGGCCGTGTCAAGCGTGGACCCCTTGTTCAGCCACAGTCCGCCATGATAGACCTCATCGTTTGGGCCGACGTCTTCAATGAGGGCCTCGCCGATGTGCGCGCCAACACTGCCCGCCTGCGTGGCCAGGCCGGTCATCTCGAAGTAATCGATCTCCGCGCCCTCCTCGATAGAGATATAAACGCCTCCGTCGGCCATGAGCTTCTGCACGTGCGCGCCGAAAATGCCGCTCCAGCCCCAGCCGTCAAGCGTCAGGCTGGAGATGAGCGCGTTGTCATGGGCTTGCAGCGACGCCGCATAGTCTCCCTTGATCACAGCATAACCGACATAGGCATTGTCATACAGCTGGAATTCACCATAACGCTCCGGCTCGCTGTCCCGGCCGCCATATACCCCCTGAATGTCGATGCGCGATACGCTGCCGCGGATTTCGACACGGCCAACAAACCCCTTGCTGCGGATTGCGCGGATGACAGCATGCTCACCGATGCGCAGATCACACCAGGATTCGCTTCCCTTGAGAATCTGCTCAGGCTGATCAAACAGGATATCTCCTTCGACAATGCCGTCAATCTCCAGCTCTGCCTGGCCTTCGATGACAATATCGCCTTTAATCACCGCATCACGGCTGATGCGGTGATGGCCGCTGCGCACAACAAGCCGGCCGCCGCCGGTAAAGGTCAGCACGCCGTCGATATACATGCCCGGCATATCCGTCAGAACCAGATCGCCGTCCAGCGTCTGGTCATCCAGCGTTGTTCCGTTCTTCGTCCAGGACGCCTGATACTTCGCCTTCCTGGGCTGTGCCATCGCCGTTCCCATCTCCTCGGCAAAGGCCGCCGGCACGCACTCCAGCAGCATCACCATCGCCAGAACGAGTGCTGCCATTCGCTTTGCATTCATGCTTCTTCCCCCTTTGTTTCTTCTATTCCTCTCTTATTCCTCTCTGCCTTGCCCGGCCGCGTCTTCCTCTTCGGCCGTCTCTTCCGGGATTCCCGCTTCCTCGCTCAGAAGCTCATCCAGCGACTTCTGCAGCAGGATGCACGGCGCGCAGATATCCTCGCCCTCCATGGCTTCAAGTCCCACCGCCTCAGCGTATTCCTCCACGCCGAATACCGCCGCATGCACCTGCTGCGCGCCCGCATCCAGCAGCAGATTATAGGCCTTTGCGCTCGTCCTGCCCGACGTGCAGATCAGGTAAATCGCCCTGTCCTCCCCGGCAAGCGCCCGCACCTGATCCTCATCAAACGGCAGGCTCATAAACCCGGGAATGTGCATCCTGTTGAACGCCTTTTCCGTCCTCAGGTCAACAAACACGCCATTCCCCTGCGCCAGCGCGTCGGCCAGCTCCTGCGGCTCCACAAGCAGGCTGTGCCCGTGCGCCCGTGCGCCGGAGCACATGCAGAGCATGATCACAAGAAGCAGAACCATCCGGTTTCTCGTTCGCATGGGGCATTGTCCTTTCCAAATCCTCTTGAGATGATATATAGCATCAGTATACCGTACAAACAATGACAGCGCAACAGAATAAATGCCTCCCATTCGGCATTCTTCCACAAAAAGCGGGCTGTGCCCGCTCCCGTTTCCGAACTGCCTGATCATGTGATGCTTCTTGGTGCTCGATGCACGATCCTTTACGCAATTTCCTATCGTATAAAAAGCAGGCTGTGCCCGCTCCCGTTTCCGAACTGCCTGATCAAGTGATGTTTCTTGGTGCTCGATGCACGATCCTTTACGCAATTTCCTATCGTACAAAAAACAGGCAGACGCATCGTCGGGAGCAAACCCCGAAAAATGCGTCTGCCTTCCTGTTTCTCAGCGCATGCCTTCGCCGTCAGCCGGTTGTTACAGCGCAGTCGGATGCTGTGCCGTTCAGAATCCTTTTTTCATGAAAAGCCCGCGGCATGTCAGAATACCTTCACAGCCTGCTCAAGCGCACCATGGCAGACCATACGATGGAATCCCCCCTCCGGGAAGACGAGCAGCCCATGGGCATACAGCCCTCCTTCAGCAAAAATCTCGACACAGTAGCTGTCACAGACAATATGCATGTCCAGCATACCGCGCGTCTTCCTCGGCGTGCGGGTAATCCGTCGTGCGTCGTCATTGTAGGGACTGTCCTGAACAAAAGCGCTGCTCTTTTCTCTGATCGTGTAGATCGAGCCGTCTGCATCCAGGCCGATGCGCAGCACTGCCTTCCCCGCTCCATCAAGCAAAGAGAGCTCAAAAGGCATTTCCCCCTTCAGACGCAGGGCAAATGCTCCCTTGGGCAGGACCCAATCGTCATTCACCGCCTGCCACGGGCCATCCGGCAGAATGCATTGCTGCGTCAGCCGCAGTCCATCGTCCGTGTGCGCCAAACCCAGCTTTCTTGGCAGCGACATGCAGCCGCAATATCCTTCAAGCGGCAGCGGACAGGAGGTTGCGCTCATCCAGTTCATCCAGATCGGCTCCGCCGTTCCATGAAAGGTGACTCCTGCGTAGCAATCGTACCCGACATCCATCCGCAGTGCAGCCTTTTCCGGGCAGCGCTCCACAAAGGTCTCTCCATCAAAGCTGCCCAGGAAATACTGCATCCTGCAGCCTGATTCCTCCTTCCCGCAAATCATGCTTGCTGTCAGCACAGCCATCTCTTCCCCTTCGGGCGTGGTCAGGAAGAACAGATCAGGACATTCAAACAGCCTTCCCAATCGGATGTCGGCAAACTCTCCCGTCTTCCGCCAATGAAGCAAGTCATCCGAGCGATAGAACGCGATCTGCTCGCTGGCCGCCACCACGACGCCCCAGCAGCTGTGCTTCCGATTCCAGAACAGCTTTGGATCGCGGAAGTCTCGGAGTCCTGGGTTGTCAATCACAGGATTGCCGGCGTATTTTTCAAAATGCACGCCATCCTCGGAAAAGGCAACGCACTGACGTTCCTGGTCGCCATGGGCGGTATACATCAGGGCCATGCGGTCCCCCGGCAGCATCGCGGCGCTGCCGGAGAACATCGTGCCCCATTCGTCGGGATACAGCGCGATTCCCAGCTCCTGCCAATGCAGCATATCCGCACTGACCGCATGCAGCCAGTGCATCGGTCCCCACACAACGTCCGCCGGATTGTGCTGTGCAAACAGGTGATATCGCTTTCCATCCCAGATCAGGCCGTTCGGATCGTTGATCCAGCCTGTCTTCGGCGTAAAGTGCAGCGCAGGTCTATCCATATCAATCTTCCTTTCTTTTCTTCATACCGGTACATGCAATTTTCTCATGCAGCTCAGATCATCCCTGTGCTCGTCATGGTGAGCCAGCCTCATGGATCGTCAATTGATTGTATTATACCATTGGCCGATGAACCCTGTAAATGCTCAGCACCACATCATCCATCCGTTTTGCATATATGATCTGTGGTTTTTCACCGTTCAGACAAACAGGACTCAGGATCAGTCATCCCTGACAACGGCAAAGTGCCTCCGGCACCGCAGATCACGCTTTCTGAAGCGCCTCATTTCCACACAAAAAGGCAGACCCATCACCAGGAAATCCTGAATATGATGTGTCTGCCTTGATTCTTGAGGTTATCGGATGTTCAGCCGCTCGGAGCCGCCGAAAAAACTCAGCTGTTCCTTACTTGCTCAGCGCCTGCGCCACCGCAACGGCCACCGCGACGGTCATGCCGACCATCGGGTTGTTGCCCGCGCCCAGGAAGCCCATCATCTCGACGTGCGCCGGGACGGAGGAGCTGCCCGCGAACTGGGCGTCGCCGTGCATGCGGCCCATGGTGTCGGTCAGGCCGTAGGAAGCCGGGCCGGCCGCCATGTTGTCCGGGTGCAGGGTACGGCCGGTGCCGCCGCCGGAAGCGACGGAGAAGTACTTCTTGCC
>JBJEUI010000034.1:0-3469 GCA_051883755.1 Candidatus Ventricola sp. | reverse complement strand
GACGGCGCCTATCCCTGCCGCTTCTTCTGCGGCACCGGCATGCACGGCGGCAAGATCATCCTGCGCTGTGACGATGCGCCCACCGGCCTGCCCAGGCAGGTGCTCGTGCGCGCCATGACGGACGAAGACCGCGAGGAGCTTGCGCCGCACGTGCAGGCGTACTGCGAGCACTTTGGCGGCAACGCGCAGGCGCTGCTGGCGCAGAAGTACTTCGTGCTCACGCCGAATCCCGAGGCCGGCTATAAGCAGCTGTACACCTTTGAATAATCACAAGGCTTTGAGGATCAGCGCGAAGCGCGATCAGCAAGAATCGCAGCGGCGCCGAAGACGACGATTCGATCCCGCTGCTTAAGCAAGTGTATGCAAAAGGAGGTTCCTGCCATCAGGAGCCTCCTTTTGTGATGCCGAAAACAAGCTTAAAATAATCTGCCGTCTCCATCGCGGCGTATCCCCATGCGCCTTTGTCCGTTTGCGCCGATCCACATGGAATCATTGCACCGCCCAGCCTGAACGAGGCCAAGCGGGGCATGCTCGTCCACCGGGCGCTCAATGCACCAGTCATGGGGGATGCTCACGGGAGAAAAGCGCTGCCCGTCCAGCGAGAATGTCCAGCCGTCATCAAGCAGAATGATCGTTCTTGGCACGGTCTGGCCCTCCGTCATTTCCACCGCGCGTCCATCAGCGCGAAAAGCTCTTCGTTGTCCAGATGGTTTTCCATGTTGAGGATGAGCATGATCTGCGCGTCCTCCGGCGCGTCGATGAACCGGCGCTGCCACTGGTAGAAGTGTGGGCCGTCGCCGTTGTTGCGCAGCACGCCCATCAGAACGCCCATCAGCCAGGCCGACTGCTTCACATCCGCCTGACAGTCGTTGGCGTAGAACAGATGCCACTTGCCGTGCTCCCGGTCACGCATGACGCGGTCCGCGGCAAGATACGCCGCCTTCGCCTTTCCCGCGAGGTAAAAGGCCGTCAGCCAGTCCTGCTCCATCGCCCGGAGCAGGCTGTCCATGGCATGCACGCTGCCCTGATACGTCTTTAGCAGCAGCTCCGCCTGCAGGGCCACCGTATCCCGCATGAGGGCCGCGCCGGGCTCCTCCATATCCAGCATGGCGCGCCGGCAGGTGCGCAGAACGGCTGCATAGTTCTCTGCGCCCTGCGCGCACTTTTCGCGGTACCACTGCACCTGCTCCTTCAGCGTGGGCGCGTCGATCGCCCACCTCATGTCCTCTGCAGGGGACGCGGGGCTCTTCATCCACTGGGACACCAGCATGCGGGCGCCATGGTTGGCGAACTGCTCGCCTGCGCGCTCGTCCTCACGCTCGCCGTAGAACAGCGCATGGTCGTACCAGGCGCCAAAGCACGCTGCAGCCTGCTCCGCATTCTGTGCGCCGTAGTAGCGGGCGCAGTAGTCCGTCAGGTGCGCCTGCGGATCCACATCGCCGTCGCGCCAGAGCGCTGCGATCAGGTTCAGCGTGTACACATGGGGCTTGACATTGGAGCAGTTGACGATCCAGTAGTCCTTCACGCCAAGGGACAGCGCCTGCGTCAGCTCCCGGCGGACGAACGCCGGCGGATTGGGCAGCATGGTCATCTGAGAGGCTGCCTGCAGGTCGTAGAACGAGGCGTGATAGTACAGGCCATGCGCGCCGGACGCATTCTCCGCCGGCAGCGCCCGGATGCGCGGATTGTGGTTGCCCTGGCGGCGGGTGACCATCTTGCCATAGCCATTGTCCGCCCAGATCTTGATGACGTCCTCCGGCAGATCGAGGTATCCCTGCCGGTAGAGCTCCATCGTCTCGCCGTAGAGGTTGGTGCAGCACGGCGCGTCGGGCAAAGCGGCCTTCACCAGATCGTACTGCCTGCGGATGAGCTCGGACATGAGCGCGCCGCGCGCGGCAGGCGTATCGTATCGGGGATCATCCTCCCAGAACGGCCTGTCTCCCTGCCCGCGGAAGCCCAGGTTGTACACCGTCGGGCGGGACTTCTGCCTGTCCACGGCCTCCTGCCACAGGCCCTCGAAGAGATCGGGGTGCTCGGAATAGGAGGGCGTCAGATCGGGATAGGCCCGCAGGAACATCCGTGCGCCGAGGGGCTCCGCGTGATGGTGGGTGATGTACAGACCGCAGTCGGCGGCAAGCGTGTCGTAGATGTGGGCATTGCGGTCCGTGCCGGGGATGACCAGGTTGCCGCCCAGGCGCAGCAGGGCCTCGAAGGCCATCTCCCAGGGCTTGTCCCTGCTGCCGTCCAGCGACCACGCATGGAGCAACACCTCGTCATTGATGAACCAGCCGCGATACCGCACCGCGCAGGGCGTCGATTCGGCCGTCCAGCCCTCCGGCACGGGATAGCCCGCAGCCCGCTTCAGCGGCTGATCATTCCAGAACCAGAAGGGCTCCACGCCGAGAAGATCATGGCTGATGCGGTACAGGCCGTAGACAAAGCCCAGCGCATCGCCTGCGCACACCACAAGACATCCATCCTCCGCATGGATGCGGTAGGCCTCCGCGCTCATGCTTTCCCCGCGCAGGAGGATGGATGCGCCCGTATCGTTGCCCGGCAGGCAGCAGCTTGCAATATCCCGCAGGAGATGCATGCCTGCGCGCCTGACAGGCCCCTTTGCCGGAAGGGGAGAAACGCTTGTTGAGGCTGTAATCTTCATGCTGAAATCACCTTTCCTTCTCATTCGCTGGGCATGCCCCTGGCCGCACACGCCTGACAACACTGCAGCGGGCCATACCCGTATGTGCCTTGAAGCGGCGGTTGAAGCCGGAAATATCATAGTAGCCGCACTCGATGGGTCGATCTCCTTGGCGCTGTCAGCCAGGGCCGCCGGCATCAGGCTGAAGAGCGGCATCGCTGCCAAAGCGAGGGCAACGAGTCTCTTCATATCGGGTTCCTACTTATTTTTCAGGCGATCCTCCCCTGATTATAACACATCAGGAAGGACGCTGCCATGCACACACCCACCGATCTCATACTAATTCGCAGTTAAAATGCCTAATAGAGTGCATCAGATTTTTCGCTCTGACGAAGCCGAGTGAAGTGAGGCGTACTGGAAGTACGTTGAACGGAACAAGGCAAAGTCAGAGCGGAAAAGATGGTGCGCGGATTAGGCCATTTTAACAAGAATTAGTATCAGATAAAAACGGCGCAAGCAGATGTGTCAGCTTAATCTGAGAATAGTATAAAAACACCTGCCGCAAGAGGCTCGCCGATCTCCCAGCAAGCCTATTGGGCAGGTGTTGTTGTGTTTTCTTTTGCTTGTGGTCCGAATACGCCTTTTTCGCTTCGCGCTGCAGCTTGTGTGTTTACTTGTGCTCCGTCAGGCGGCGCATGATCTCGCCATAGGCCTCCTCGACGCCGCCCATATCGCGGCGGAAGCGGTCCTTATCCAGCTTTTCGCCGGTCTTGGCATCCCACAGGCGGCAGGTGTCCGGGCTGATCTCGTCGGCCAGGATGATCGTGCCGT
>JBJEUI010000033.1:0-3497 GCA_051883755.1 Candidatus Ventricola sp. | reverse complement strand
ACCTGACCGTCGTTCTGGCGTTCATTCAGGCGGTTGGTCTGGTGTTCGCGATGCGTGCCAACTCCTACGGCGGCATCTGGTATATCGTCATCGGTATCTCCATGGCTGCCGGCACGGCCCTTGCGATGTGGCTTGGTGAGCGCATCACCGAGAACGGCATCGGCAACGGCATCTCCCTGCTGATCATGGCGGGCGTTGTGTCCAACATGTTCAACTGGGCCCGTCAGGCGACCGTCGGCGTGGCGCAGGGTACCGTGGGCATCCTGCCGGTGCTGGTGGTCGTGATCGCGCTGATCGCAATGATCGTCGTGATCACCTATGTGGACATGGGCGAGCGCCGCATTCCGGTTCAGTATGCCAAGCGCATGGTGGGCCGCAAGATGTACGGTGGCCAGTCCACCCACATCCCGATGAAGATTAACTCCACCGGCGTCATGCCGCTGATCTTCGGCTTCGCGATTCTGCAGTTCCCTGCGACGATCTTCGCGTTCTTCCCGACGAGCGGCCTGAACATGTGGTGGAGCAGCTTCCAGGGCGGCATCTGGTATCAGATTGTGCTGGCGATTCTGATCATCGCCTTCACCTACTTCTATACCAGCATCACGTTCAACCCGATTGACATCAGCAAGAACATGCAGCAGAACGGCGGCATCATCCCGGGCATCCGCCAGGGCCGTGCGACCAGCGACTATCTCGCCAAGGTCTCCAGCCGTCTGACGCTGTTCAGCGCGCTGTTCCTCGCCGTTCTGGCGACCATCCCGACCCTGATCACCCGCATCTTCGGCATCTCTGCTCCGTTCGCTGCGAGCTCCGTGCTGATCGCGGTGTCTGTGGCTCTGGAGACGCTCCGCCAGGTTGAGGCGCAGATGGTCATGCGTCACCACAAGGGCTTCCTTTAATCGCTGAAAAGCGTGAGGTGCTGACATGAATCTGATTTTTCTCGGCCCGCCCGGTGCGGGCAAGGGCACCCAGGCCGTTCGCGTGTGCGAGCGGCTTGGGATCCCCCAGATTTCTACCGGCGACATTCTCCGCCGCGCCATCAAGAACGAGACGCCGACCGGTCTGGCTGCCAAGTCCTACATCGACAAGGGCCAGCTGGTTCCGGACAGCGTCGTGATCGACATCGTGCGCGAGCGTCTTGAGCATGAGGACTGCAAGGGCGGCTATCTGCTGGACGGCTTCCCGCGCACCGTCGCCCAGGCTGAGGCGCTGGAGGGCTTCGCCAGGATCGACGCCGTGATTGACATCGAGGTCAGCGATGAAAAGCTGGTCGAGCGTCTGAGCGGACGTCGCGTTTGTCTGTCCTGCGGTGGTACGTACCACGTCAGCCGCCTGAACGGTTCCATGACGTGCGAGAAGTGCGGCAACGAGCTGATTCAGCGCGATGACGACAAGGCCGAGACGGTGCTCAGCCGCCTGACCGTGTACCATGCGCAGACGGAACCGCTCATCGACTTCTATACGCAGCGCGGCCTGCTCAAGCCGGTCGACGGTGCGCAGCCGATGGACGACTGCTTTGCAGCGATTCTTGCCGCGCTGGGTGAGAGCAAATGATTACCATCAAGAATTCTGCCCAGATCGCCAAGATGCGTGAGGCCGGTGCCATGCTGCACGAGGTGCTCACGCAGCTGAGAGGGAAGATTCAGCCCGGAGTGACCACGCATGAGCTGGACGCGTTTGCGGAAAAGCTCATCCGGTCCTTCGGGGCTATCCCTTCTTTTCTCAACTATGAAGGGTACCCCGCCTCGATTTGTGCGTCCGTGGACAGCCAGGTCGTGCACGGCATCCCGTCAAAAAAGACTGTGCTCAAAGAGGGTCAGATCATTTCGGTCGACTGTGGACTGATTCTCGACGGATGGCAGTCCGACAGCGCGTTTACCGCGCCGGTCGGAAACATCAGCGAAGAGGCACAGCGTCTGATTGATGTCACAGAAGAGAGTTTCTTCGAGGCGCTCAAGGTCGCGCGCGAAGGAAACAGGATCAGTGATATCGGCCATGCGGTTCAGCAGTATGTCGAGGAGCGTGGCTTCTCCACGGTTCGCGCGCTGTGCGGCCATGGCATTGGACGGGAGATGCACGAGGATCCCCAGGTGCCCAATTACGGCATCCCGGGCCACGGCGTGCGGCTTCGCCGAGGGATGACGATCTGTATTGAGCCGATGATTGCAGCGGGCGACTATCACGTCAGGACGCTGCGCGATGGCTGGACGGTCGTGACAACCGACGGCAGCCTCTGCTCCCATTATGAACACACCATCCTGATTACGGATGGCGAGCCCGAGCTGCTTTCTTACCCGGGCTATCATAAGGAGGAGAAGCGATGAGCTCGTTTCCCATGGAGGTCGGCCGGGTGGTCTTCTCCCGCGCGGGCCGCGATCAGGGACATTACTTCGTGATCGTGGACGTGATTGACGAGGACCATGTGGCCATCGCCAACGGCTGTCAGAGGAAAGTGGACAATCCCAAAAAGAAGAAGATCAAGCATCTGGTGGCAAAACCCGAGGTTCTTGAAGAAATTCGAGAAAAAATTTTTGCAAAAAAGAGGATTTTTGACTCTGAAGTGCGAAATAAACTGGATGCTATCGGCTATCAAGAGGCATTGTTGCCGCGTAAGGAGGGTTAACGTTGCCCAAGAGCGACAATATCGAGGTTGAAGGCGTCGTCGTTGAAGCGCTGCCGAACGCGAACTTCCGCGTTGAGGTAGCCGGCGGGCATAAGATCATGGCCCAGATCTCCGGCAAGATCCGGATGAACTTCATCCGCATCTATCCCGGCGATAAGGTCAAAGTCGAAATTTCTCCCTATGATCTGACCAGGGGCCGCATCACCTGGCGCAGCAAGGGTTGAGAAAACAAATTCGAGGAGGAACGGACAAATGAAGGTTAGACCGTCTGTCAAGCCTATCTGTGAGAAGTGCAAGGTCATCAAGCGTAAGGGCCGCATCATGGTGATCTGCGAAAACCCCAAGCACAAGCAGAAGCAGGGCTAAACCGATTGAGCAGAGCACTTATCAAATGATTCGGAGGTAACACCATGGCACGTATTTCTGGCGTTGACCTGCCTCGTGAGAAGCGGGTCGAAATCGGACTGACGTATATCTTCGGCATCGGCCTGAAGACCTCGCAGGATATCCTCGCGGCGACCGGCGTGAACCCGGACACCCGCGTCAAGGATCTGACCGAGCAGGACGTCAACAAGATCCGCGAATACATCGAGCACAACCTGAAGGTCGAGGGCGATCTGCGTCGCGACATCGGCCTGGATATCAAGCGCCTGATGGAAATCGGCTGCTACCGTGGCGTTCGTCACCGCAAGGGCCTGCCGGTCCGCGGCCAGAACACCAAGCAGAACGCTCGTACCCGCAAGGGCCCGAAGCGCACCATCGCCGGCAAGAAGAAGAAGTAAGAGGAGTGATTGACAATGGCACCCAAGAAGTCGCTGAAGAAGGTCGTCCGCAAGCGCCGCGAGCGCAAGGTCGTGGAGCGCGGCGCCGCGCA
>JBJEUI010000032.1:0-19034 GCA_051883755.1 Candidatus Ventricola sp. | reverse complement strand
GCGCAAGCCTGCTGTCCGTGGGCCTGTTCATCTCCTCGCTGACGGACAATCAGGTGGCCTCGGCTGTATTGACGCTGGTGGCGGTGCTGCTGCTGTATTTCCTGAGCGGGCTGGCCAGCTTCGTCTCCTCCGAGGCGTCCGCGTCGCTTATGGCGCTGTGCATTCTGGCGGTCATCTTTGCGCTCGTGCTCTATGCGCTGAGCAAAAACCCGATCGTGGCGTTCGGCGTGGGCGTCGCGGGCGTCGGCGCGCTGATGGGCTGGTACAGCGTGGATTCCACCGCGTTTGAGGGGCTGTTTGGCACGATCATGACGCAGCTGAGCGTCTTTGACCGGTTCTACGGCTTCATCGACGGCGTGTTCGATCTCAAGGCGATCGTGTATTACGCGTCGATGATCGCGGTATTCCTGTTCCTGACGGTACAATCGATGGAGAAGAGGCGGTGGAGCGAATGAAACTGAAGGAAAAGAAGGCTGCGCAGCCTCAGGAAAAGCGCCCGCTCAAGGAGCGCGTGCGCAGGATGTTCGGCAAGCGCTTCTTTGCGGGCAGCTATTCCGTGTTTGCCGCGGCGGTTGTGATCGCCATCGCCGTGGCGGTCAATCTGATGGCGGGCGCGCTGCCCGCGGACAAGACCGAAATCGACCTGACCAGCCAGGCGATCTTCACCCTCAGCGACCAGACCCGGCGCATCGTGTCCGGCGTCGATCAGGAGGTCACGCTGTATCTGCTGGCGCAGAGCGGCAGCGAAAACGACACGGTGGTGCGGCTGCTCGAGCGCTACGCGTCCCTGAACGACCGGATCAGGGTGCAGTATATCGATCCCAACGAGAAGCCGACGTTCCTTGACCAATACGATCTGGGCAGCACGCCGCTGTACGCCAACAGCGTGCTGGTGGAATCCGGCGAGCGGACAAAGCTGGTGGGCTATGACGAGATCTTCGTGACCAGCTATTCCATGGACTATTACAGCTACAGCTACACGACCTCGACCAGCTTTGACGGCGAGAACGCGCTGACCAACGCGATTCACTACGTCACCAGCGAGGACATTCCCAAGGTGTACACCCTCACCGGCCACGGCGAGAGCGAGCTGAGCGATACATTGAATACGCTGATCGAGCGCGACAACATGGAGACGGGCACGCTGAGCCTGCTGATGATCGAGGACGTCCCGGAGGACGCGGGCGTCGTGGTGATCAACGCACCGACGAGCGACCTGAGCAGCGACGAGGCGGACATGCTCATCCGCTACCTTGAAAACGGCGGACGCGTCGTGCTGGTCACGGACTACATCGAATCCGGCGAGATGGAGAACCTGCTGCGCGTGACGGCGAAGATGGGCATGACGGCAGGCGAGGGCATCATCGTGGAGGGCGACCGGAACATGCATCTGAGCCGCTATCCGTACTATCTGCTGCCGGACATTGAGAGCCACGAGATCACCGATCCGCTGATCGAAGGCCGGTACTACGTCCTCGCGCCGCTGGCACAGCCGATCCTTGAGACGGAGGATTCGGACGCGGCGGTCAGCGCGCTGCTGGAGACCTCCGATTCGGCGTATGCCAAGGCGGCCGGACTGGCCATGGAGATCACCGAGAAGGAGGAGGGCGACGCGGACGGCGCGTTCATGGTCGCCGCGGCGAGTGAGCTGGGCGAGGGCCGCATGGTCTGGATCGCCAGCGCGACGCTGATGGAGGACAACGTGAACGCGATGGTCTCCGGCGGCAACAGCGACCTGTTCATGAACAGCCTCGATTGGATGTGCGATCAGCAGGAGACGATCTCCATCCGCTCCAAATCCATGGATGAGCAGGGCCTGACGCTGACCCAGGCGCAGAGCTCCTTCTGGAGCATCGTGCTGCTGGGCGTGATCCCGGGCGCGATTCTGATTGTGGGCATCGTGGTTGTGATGAGGAGGAAGCGCAGATGAAACGCGGAAAGAAGATGCTGCTGCTCCTGGGCGCATGGGCTGTGCTGATGGCCGGCTACGTCTGCATCGGGAGGATGAATACGACGGCGGTGGTCACCGAGACGCAGGTGAGCGTGCCGCTGTGGCAGGAGGGAAAGACCGTTTCCGCCCTTTCCTGGACGCAGGATGGGGAGAGCCTCTCCTTCTTTCTGGGCGAGAGCGTCTGGATGAAGGAGGACGACGCGGCCTTCCCGGTGAATCAGTCGGCGCTTGACAGCCTGGCGGGCAAGATTTCCGGCCTGACTGCGGTGCGCGAATTGACCGATGTGACCAAGCCGGAGGACTACGGCCTGGGTGAGCCAGCCTTCTCCCTGACGGTCAAGGATGAAGACGGCGGCGAAACCGTCTACGCCATGGGCGACCAGACGCCGTTTGAGGACGGCTACTACCTGAGCGTGTCGGGCAGCGAGAGCGTCTACGTGATCGAGAGCTCGCTGGCGACGGCGTTTGACAAGACGCTCACGCAGCTGGCCAGCATGGAGAGCATGCCGGAGGTGACGGAAATTACCCGCCTGACGGTGGGCGATACGCTGGACATCAGCCTGAAGGACGAAGCCTGGGTGGACACGGCGACGGGCGAGCGGCTGGATCAGAGCGCCGCAGAGGCGCTGGTCAAGACGGCAGAGGGGCTTGCGTGGAGCGAGCTGGTCGCCACTAGCGCGACGGACGAGCAGCTGGAGGCGTGGGCGCTTGACGATGCGCAGGCGGTCAGGGTCACGCTGCTGAGCGGCGAGACGGCGGAGCGGACGCTTCTGTTGGGCGGCAAGGACGAGGAGACTGACCGCTATGCGCGCCTGCCGGACTCCCGCATGGTCTACACCTTCTACAGCGACGACGCGGACGATCTGCTCGAGGCGGGCCTCGACACGCTCTGGCAGAAGAAGCCGGTCTCCGTGACAGCCGACGGGCTGAGCGAAGCGGTCTTTGCCTGGGACGGCGGCGAAGCGGTGCTGACGGCGCAGGACGGCGAGTCGACCACGATGCAGAGCGTGATCGAGCTGCTCAATAGCCTGGAGGGCACCGAGCGCGTGGCGCTTGAGGAGCCGGGCGACGCGGTGCTCAGCGTGTGTCTCACGCAAGAAGGCGGCGAGACGCAGACGCTTGTCTTCCATGCGTACAACGTCGATTCGTACCTGCTTGAGATCACCGGTACGCACGGCATACTGGTGCCTGCGCAGGATGTGGACCGGCTGATCCGCATGCTCAAGCAGAAGGGATAAGGACAATCCCTCGGGCTGCGCGAAGCAGCGCAGGGAACAGCCGAAATCAAGAAAGGGGCTGCCGCGTGGGCAACCCCCTCAGAGCATCGACAGACTCCCGCGGGATGCGGGAGTTTGTTTTTTGGCTGCAAAACCAACATGCAGGCATGGTCCGCCGCAAAGCCGGGGTCATCCTGCGCCCCTGTCTTGATGTCCTTCAGCGCATGTCTTTTACTGCTTCTGCGCCAGCCGCACCAGGTCTTTCAGCTGGCTGCGGGATTCACCGGCGCGGATTCGCCGGCAGACGATGACCAGTCTGTCCTCATCGATGCAAGTGGAAAGCGTGAGCAGCGCGTCAGAGGACTCCACGTCGATGGGCACCGCGTAGACGGAGCTTAGCTGAAGCTGGCGAACATATGTGTCAAACGATGCGCCGCTTGCAAACGTGGGATGGGAGAAGTAGTTGATGAATCGGTCATCGCGCACGTCCAGCGGCACGCGCATCACGGCAAAGATGACGTATTCCTCCGTCTCCCAGAGCGTGTCAAAGCGCACGAAGGGGTGGCCGCGGTAGTAATCGATGTCCTGGATGTAATGCACCAGACGGCCAAACATGGTGCCGTCCTTCATGTTGTGCCCGTGAAGCAGCAGATTCTGCGTCTTCTCGGTGAAGCGATGGTTCTCATCCAGAAAGATCGTCCCTGAGGCGTTCTTGGCCCGGGTGAAATCGTGCGTCAGGTAGTAACGGTTGTCCCTGTACATGACGGGCAGATCGATCACATCGGAAATGCTCAGCCAGCCGATGAGGTCGTGATTCTGATTGTAGAGCGTCTCCATGTGCGGCAGAGGCGTTCCGCCCACCTGATGGAAGCGCGCTGCTGCAGCCTCCTCTGCCGCAGGTGAGGGCGCAGGAGCAGCCGCGACGGAAGGCTCGGGAGAAGCTGTGGGCACAGCCGTGGGCTCAGGCGTAGACGCCGGAAGCGCGTCCTCTGCTGCGAACGGTGCGAGCGTTATCTGCCCGGCATGGAGCGCAGAAAGCTCCTCGTTCAGCTTCCTTGTGCGCGCGCTGCGCAGCAAGATGCTGGCGATCATGACCAGACTCAGAATCATGACGGCGACAAGCGCCGGCACAAGCGCGCGGGAGAGGCTCTTTTGTATGGCTGTGCGATGGCGGGACGGCCGCTGCGCACGGAGTGTGAATCCGCCGAGCGTTCGCCGTCTTCGGAACGAGGAACGCCGCCTTCTGCGTTTCTTCATGTAGAATCTCATCCTTTTTTGAGTACCGTCGCGTCAGAATACGCGGTATATGCATCATGCAGCATTATAGCATAGAAATCGTCCTGCGTCACGAAAAGAAACGCAGATCGTCAATCAGATGTTGACAAGCGGGAGAAAAAGGTCAGCCAAACCGGGTATGAAAGGAGGAAAGCCCTGAGGGGGAGTCTCCTCTCGCGCCCGGGCGGCGCTCGGTCAGCCCGGCTCTGACAGCCCACAGGGCTGTCATTCACTGCCGGGCCAGGTTCGACTCCCGGTTGTTAGGGCAATCAGCTTCAGCATAACAAAAAACCTCAGCGATTGCTGAGGTTTGGCTTCCTGCGCTTATTTTGATACAAACCGCAAAAGAAAACGGGAACTGGAAATTGGGTGCATTTTACATTTGGGTGGGTGGAAAAGAAAACGGGACTCGAAACACCAGCGAATTGGGATATATCCCCAGACCAATAATCAGAGTGATATAAATGGGCGGCAAGAGTATCAGTATCATACACTGATCAGGTCGTGTCGTATTGATATGCCTACTGTAGCAGGCAATTCTTATGGTTATAATAATATATTGTCCCATCTTTTCACAGTATCGTATCAAGGAAATTAATGAGTATTTACATAATCAAATTGTTGATACGATACTGTGAATGTTTGGGATGATCATGACTACCGTCTTCATGTACGAATACAGTATAATATGATGGAATATCAAAAAGGTTGATCTATGTGAATTGTCACAGGGAGGATTACTATGAAAACGGAAACCACGAAAAAAGAACCCCCGAAAAAGGGAAAGGGAAAAAGGATTATCCTCACCATACTGACCGTCATACTGGTGATTGCGGCAGTCGCCATGTTCGTTCTATATCGCATGGCAGCGTCTATGGGTATCGGGACAGCCACGGTGGAGGATTACGGATCGCGGATTGAAATTTGGGAGAATGCTGCAGGAAATCACAGCGGCTCCAAGTTGGATGACATGAATATCAATGATCGCGGGAACGAGTTTCTTTCCTTTATAGCTTTTGCACAGGGAATCATCGGGGAAGAGTATCGCGACGAAGAACGCACATTAGACACATTCACCTTTCTCCATGAGATCAAGGGCGGCTATGAAGCCGAGACCTATGAGGATATCCCCTATTTGATTCCCTATGTCGTCGAGGGATCACAGACGGCTGTTGTCATCATGCCGGGCGGTGGTTATGGCTATAAGAGCATGGATGGAACGACCGGCGAGGGCAAGGAGGTTGCGGTATCACTGAATGAGGCAGGAATCACAGCATTTGTTCTCCACTATCGCTCCAATCCCTATGAGTATCCAATCCCACACCTTGATGTTCAGCGGGCAGTACGGTATCTTCGAGCTCACGCCGGTGAGTACGGCTTTGATCCCGACAGAATAGGCCTGATTGGTTTTTCAGCCGGAGGTTATCAAGTGGGCGGGTATATCAACCTCATCATGGGCAATGATATGTTCCCGGAGGATTACACGCCGGATGAAATCGATGCAGTTGACGATACTGTGTATGCGGCGGGTATGATTTATCCCGTGCTTGATTACGATCATAACATTCCCATGCTGTTTTGTTCCTTTGATGATGAGCTTGTCCGGGATGACGCAGAGCGGGAGAAGTTGTTGGAAATGACTGACCTCTCCAAGCATTTCAATTCCGAATCCATTCCGCAATTTGTCGCTTATGGCACGAAGGATACAATGGTCGGCACAGAGGGTGCAACATCCTATATTGCGGCGGCTACAGATGCTGAGGCAGTTCTGAGCGTTACGGTTGCGGAGGGACAAGCTCACGGCTTTGGTCAGGAATACTACATGGATGATTTTATTGACTGGATGACAAGCTTACCTTAAAGCACTGTTGTGATTCGTTTATTATGACGTTGATCTCACAGGTCAACGTCTATTCTTTTTCAGCGCTAATCACATTGATGTTTCGTTGAATTATCGGCGTAGTCTCGGTATAATGAAGCATGGAAGAGAGGTGCTGCAATGTTTGAAGACATTAGATTTGAAACGGTAAAGACTCCAATCCCCCTCACACCGAGTATCCTTGACGGCATTTTGCAGGGCGGCAGAGAAACCGCAACCGATCTTGACCAACTCCAAGCCCATGATGAGTATCGTAAGGCTATTCTCGTCATGCAGATGCAGATGAAGGATTTGGACTACTTCATTGACGGAACGATCAAGCTGTTCCATATTCCTCCAGTTTCCAAGTATGCGATGGAACATCTTATGTATTTGGAGGACTTTAGTCTCTTCAACTATCAGTATCCATCTTTCAGCCGTAGAGAGTATTACCCGCATTTTCTTTTGTTTTATACCTATGGCGGTTACGGATATTTAGAATATGAGGGAAAGTGTTACCACTTTGGAGAAGGCGAGGGCTTTTTCATCGATGGAAGAAAGCCGCACAGGTACGGGTGCGGCGCTGATCATTGGTATCATGCTGCCGCCGCTGTGCGTGGGCCAGAGATGGAAGCGCTGTATCGCAATTTTTCGGAAAGCGGAACGCCGGTTTTCTCGCAGACAATCAGCGATCCCATCCCGGATGGCTTTGAAAAACTGCTGAAGCTCTACAGCATAGCCGCGCAGTATCGCGACTGGCAGGTATCCTCCTGTATTTTCAGTATGCTGACCGATTTGATGGTATCTTCCGCATCGGTATCTTGCCGTGATACGACTACTGCGTTATCCATGAGGGGACTAATTCAATACATGGAAAAGAACTATGCTGAATCACTTAACATTGAACAGTTGACCAAGAGTTTTGGAATCAGCCGTTCCCAACTATTTCGGGAGTTCAAAAAATACACCGGCTATGCGCCCAACGACTATTTGATTCAACTCCGAATAAACGCTGCGAAGCGCCTTTTGAGAAGTGGTGCGATGTCAGTTGCGGAGATTGCCTACAAGGTCGGTTTCCACAACATCAACAATTTTGCGAATATGTTTAAAAAAGCTACTGGGATGACTCCCGGCAGTTATAGAAAGCAGATATACTAGAATTGAGTAATCCACTAGCACAACTAGGAATGAATCCAATATAAAACGGCTGCCAACCCCACAACCGGCAGCCGTTTTATCATGCACCCAACCGTAAGGATGAAATAGGGGGAAACCAATATAAAGCACCTTTTGCACCCAAAGAATAGGGGGAAAAGCTCCTTTCATGCACCCAGAAAAATAAAAAAAGCCTTGCGGCGCAAGGCTTTTCGGGCAAAGAAAAAACGCTGACCTTTGTATCAAGATTAGCGTCCTTTTATGGTGGAGCATAGGGGAGTCGAACCCCTGACCTTTTGAATGCCATTCAAACGCGCTACCAACTGCGCTAATGCCCCGAATCAACGATCCATATTATAGCACAGGATGGGGTTGGCGTCAAGGAAAAAATGAAGAAAATCTGCCGGATCCCGCTGACGGGGGTCAGCGCTTGCCGCGCGGGGCAAAGCAGCGAAAGGCGCCGCGCGGAAGCTCGAAAGCGGCGGCGATGGCCAGCACGATGGCAAAGGCGGCCTTGAGCGCCGCGGCGCCGCTTGACCATGCCAGCGTGGCTTCGCCCGTCACCAGATAGTAGACCGTCCAGTACATGCCCGCGCCGGGAACGAGCGGGAAGATGCCGGCAATCAGGAACACCGTGGTCGGGCAGCGCCTGCGCACGGCCGCGATTCTGGAGTACAGTGCGACGGCTGCGACGGCCAGAAAGGTCGCCAGCGTGGGCGGAGACGGCGTAAAATCCGTCAGGAGGCGATAAAGCAGCCATCCGCCGCCGCCGGTCAGACCACATTCGAGGTAGTAGATGTCCGGCACGCCGAAGAGCAGCGAGAAGGCGGCGGAGCCCAGCGCCGCCGCGAGGGTTTCAATCAGAATCTGGTTCACAGCAGCGCACCTCCCGTCATGCTGTGGTAGAGGGCGATGACGACGCCGACGCCTGTCGCAATGCACAGGAAGGTGACGAGCGCGTCCAGCAGACGCACGGAACCGGAGATGTAGTCGCCGTCGGCCAGATCCCGGATGCCGTTGGTAAAGGGGATGCCGGGAATCAGCGGAATGATTGCGCCGATGATCATGTGGCTCAGATCGGCGCCCAGCCCCAGCATGAAGAGCGCGACGCATGCGGCGCTGGCCAGCATGCCGCCCAGCACGTTGCCGATCATGCGGGACATGTGCGGCACACTGAGCAGCAGGACGTAGGCGTACAGCAGCAGCCCGGCGAGAAAGGAGGCGGCGCTGTCCGGTCCGCTGCCGCCGAAGAGGATGCAGAAGCAGGCGCTGCCGACGCCGGAGGCCAGAATCTGCTGCCAGCGCTTTTTGCCCGGCATGCGCGCGATGCTGTTGAGGCATGCGTCCGCTTCGGCAAGCGTGCGGCGGCCGCTCTCGATCTCGCGCGAGAGCTGGTTGACCGCCACGACGCGGTCCAGCTGCGCGCCCTTGACGGGAATATGCTCAACATGCGCAAAGGGCCTGCCGCCCGGGGCGCTGCCGCCGCCGGTCATGAAGATGCCGTTGCTCAGCACGAAGAAGCTGGGGTTCTGCACGTGATAATAACGGCAGATGCGCTCCATGGTCTCCTCGACGCGGAAAATCTCCGCACCGTTTTCCAGCAGCAGCCGTCCGGCTTTCATGGCCACTTCCATCACGGCGCCCTCGTCCGCACAGGGCGTCTGGGAAACGGCGGATGACTGCCTTGCGGCCAGACGCCGCTTTTCACTCATCTTCACAGGTCAGGCTCCTTTGGTTATCTGTGCTGCGCGCGGCCTGCCCTTGGGCCGGGACGCGCAAGAATACCGGTATTCTACCATCTTTGATGCGGTGCGTCAATTCATCGCGCTGGCTGCCTCAGAACTTTTTGGAATCCTGACTGAATAAAACTTGACAAAGCGTCCTAAATGATTTAAAATACTAAATAAGAATGATTCCTATTAAGGAGAGCGCAGATGAAGCACAGGAACACGGTACAGCGGTCTTTGGTGTATGAAGCGGTCAACCGACTGAAGTCTCATGCTACTGCAGCTGAAATCTATAATGTGATTGCGTCAGAGCATCCGAGCATCAGCCGGGGAACGGTGTATCGCAATCTGAATCAGCTGGCTGAAGAGGGTGAAATCCGCAAGATTCTTGTGCCGGGCGGCGCAGAGCGCTATGACCATTGCTGTCACGAGCATTACCATGCCCGATGCCTGCGCTGCGGACGATTGTTTGATATTGAGATGGAGTACATCGCCGATCTGGAAAAGGCGATCAAGGATGCGCATGGCTTTTCCATCTGCGGCCATGACATTCTGTTCAATGGCATCTGCCCGGACTGTCAGCACAGGCCGCAGGCAGATCGTGAATGAGATGCGTATACGGGCGCAGGCGTCTCCCGTAAATCATAGAGAGAAAGAGGTAAGCACAATGAGAAGCATCACGAAGATCGAATTGCAGTACGCACACAGGTTTCTGAATTTCAAGGGCGAGGCCCAGTATCTGCATGGA
The DNA here is from genome assembly GCA_051883755.1 of Candidatus Ventricola sp. Classification (GTDB taxonomy): domain Bacteria; phylum Bacillota; class Clostridia; order Christensenellales; family Aristaeellaceae; genus Ventricola. The sequence goes on along the minus strand of JBJEUI010000032.1, from coordinate 9,103 downwards.
CATACCGGCGTCCTGACCATTGAGGTCGAGGATACCATCGAGCCCGGCGTCAACATGGTTTTCCCGTGCAACGAGATCCAGAAAACCGCTTGGGACGTGCTCAAAAACTTTGATCATGCGCTGATCCTGCGCGAGGATGATCCGCTGCTGCCGGCGATTCTGGGCGTGTACGAGACGCAGGGCATCCGCAATGGCGCGCCGACCAACAAGATGAAGGGTGAGGCGTTCAAGACGGAGCTGGCTACCGCGTATCCGGAGTGCCGTCTCGTCGTGACCAAGGAAACCATGACCGTCGAGGGCATGATCAAGATCGTGTACGAGCTCCTCAAGGATAAGCTCAACATCGTCAAGCTCACCTTCACCAGCGGCGTGAACGCGGCTTCTGAGGAGTACCCGTCCACGAAGTCGATTGACCGCTGCCCGCTGTGCGGCATCGCGCTCAATGAGAACGGCGTCTGCCCGAAGTGCGGATATAGAAAGTAATGGACTGCGGCCAGTCGGCCCAGTGAAAGCCCATATCCGAAGAACCCCATGCCGGCTTTGACAAGGCGGGCATGGGGTTTTTCTCGCTATACCGGAAGGGAGGGCACCCGGTTCTCTGGCGCCTGCAGCGTTTGAACCGCTGCCCTGCGGGCAACCTCCATCGATGTGAACGGAATGCTTGAGGTACTCACTTCTGATAAATGAAAAACCTCGATCAAATGACCGAGGTTGTGGTGGTGCTTTACTCACCTCGAACCGTTGCCCTGCGGCCTGTATCCGCCACAGGCGGCGGCCTGCGGGCAACCTCCATCGATGTGAACGACTGCTTGAGGTACTCACTTTTGATAAATGAAAAACCTCGATCAAATGATCGAGGTTGTGGTGGTGCTTACTGGACTCGAACCAGTGACCCCATCGATGTGAACGATGTGCTCTACCAACTGAGCCAAAGCACCGGGAACGAGATATATTATATCACCGGGCATGTGCATTGTCAACCCTGTTTTTGACTTTTTCTCTTTTTCTTTCGGAAGAAAGGTGTTGACTTTAGCGCACTAACGTGATACTATGTTACTGCGATAACGGAATGAGGTGAATCGAATGGGCCTGCATCGGGACAAGCAGACGGATGAGCTGTTCAAATCCATCCTTTCTCTTGAAAGCGTGGAGGAGTGCTACCAGTACTTTGAGGATCTGTGCACGATGAAGGAGATCCGGGATCTGGGGCAGCGCCTGGAGGTTGCCAGGCTGCTGGATGAGGGCAGCTCCTATTTGCAGGCGGGCGAGGCTACGGGCGCAAGCTCGGCGACGATTGGCCGCGTGAAACGGTGCCTCAACTATGGATCGGGCGGGTATCGCCTGATCCTTGACCGGATGAAGAAAGGCGGAAAGACGAATGCATAATCTGAGGGCGGATGAGCGGATTTCCATTGAGCTGCGGGAGATGTACCGGCAGCACGGCTATCTGCCTTACAAGGTCAATCAGTTTGAGGAATACGACCTGTACATGCGCAACAAGCGCTTTCTGACGAGTGAGCATGTGCTGGCCTTTTCGGATATGGACGGCAAGCTCATGGCGCTCAAGCCGGATGTGACGCTCTCCATCGTCAAAAACACGAAGGACAGCGCGGACACCACGAAGGTCAGCTATGCCGAGCGCGTGTACCGCGTGCCGCGCGGCGGCAAGTGCTTCAAGGAGATCATGCAGACGGGCCTTGAGGTCATTGGCCGGGTGGATGCGTACACGATGGGCGAGGTGCTCACGCTGGCGGCCAGAAGCCTGGCGGCGATCAGCGAGCGCTGCGTGCTGGACGTGGCGGACCTGGGCATCGTCTCCGGCATTCTGGCGGAGGAGAACCTCAGCGATGACCTGAGCGCGCAGATTCTTGAGCGCATCAGCGACAAGAATCTTCACGGCCTCAAGGCCCTGTGCGCGCAGTGGAAGCTGAGCGAGAAGACGGCGGAGCGGCTGTGCAGCCTGGTGACGGTGTACGGCCCGTTTGAGACGACGCTGCCGGTGTATGAACAGATGGATCTGCCGCCGGTGTGCAATCAGGCGCTGTGCGATCTGCGCTCGGTGTATACGATGGCCAGGGCCAGCGGCGTGCGCAACATCAACCTCGATTTCTCCGTCGTCAACGACATGAACTATTACAACGGCCTGATCTTCTCGGGCTTTGTGGACGGCGTGCCCGAGAGCGTGCTCTCCGGCGGACGGTACGACGCGCTGCTGCGCAGGATGGGCCGCAGCAGCCAGGCGATGGGCTTTGCGGTGTATCTGGATCAGCTTGAGCGGCTACTGGACCGCAGGGCGAAGACCGATGTGGATGTGCTGATCACCTACACGGAAGAGACGCCGATGCAGGCGATTCTTGCAGCGGTGCAGGAGGCGCAGGCGGAAGGCTCGAGCGTGCGCGTGCAGCGCGTGGGCGAGACCACGGTGCGCAGCCGCAGGACGCTGGCGCTTTGAGGGAGGGAGAACAGGATGATCAATGTGGCGCTGCCCAAGGGGCGCCTGGGCGATAAGGCATATGCGATTCTGGAGCAGTCCGGTTATCCCTGCCCGGCGATGAAGGAGGACAACCGCAAGCTGACGTTTGAAAACGAGAAGATCGGCGTGCGGTACTTTCTGGTGAAACCGTCCGATGTGGCGGTGTACGTGGAGCGCGGCGCGGCGGATATCGGCATTGCGGGCAAGGACATCCTGCTGGAGTACAGGCCCGACGTGTACGAGCTGCTGGACCTGAAGATGGGCCGGTGCCGCATGTGTGTGGCCGGGCCGAAGGGCTTCCGCGACGATCCGGCGCAGACGCTGCGCGTGGCGACCAAGTTCCCCAACATCGCGCGCGCGTATTACAGCGGCCTGAGCCGCGAGATCGAGCTGATCCACCTGAACGGCTCCATCGAGCTGGCGCCGCTGGTGGGCCTGTCCGACGTGATCGTGGACATCGTGGAGACGGGCAAGACGCTGTATGAAAACGGCCTCGCGCCGCTGGCGGAGATTGTGGACATCTCGGCGAGGCTGATCGCCAACAAGGCGAGCTTCAAATTCAAGGGAGACGCGCTGCGCACGCTGTGCGAGCGGATGGAAAGGACGATGAACCTGTGAAGATCATCAGGTACAGCGAGATGGACCGGATGCTGATGCGCTGCATGGAGACCTCCGGCGTGGAAGAGTCCGTGCGCACGATCGTCGCGGACGTTGCGCAAAACGGCGACGCGGCGCTGCTGCGCTATGCCGAGAAATTCGACGGCGCGAAGCTGACCGCGCTGCAGGTCACGGACGAGGAAATCGAGGCGGCGCTTTTGTCCATTCCCGCCGAGCTGAAGGCGGCGATGGAGACGGCGGCGGGGAACATCCGCACATTCCACAGCGCGCAAAAGCGCGAGGGCTTCTGCATCCAAAACCCGGACGGCACGTACATGGGCCAGAAGGTGACGCCCATTGAAAAGGTGGGCCTGTACATCCCCGGCGGCACGGCGAGCTACCCGTCCACCGTGTTCATGAACGCGATTCCGGCGCAGATTGCCGGCTGCAGCGAGATCGTGATGGTCTCCCCGCCGAACCGCGAGGGCAGAATCGCCGCGCCGATTCTGGCGGCGGCGAAGATGGCGGGCGTGACGAAGGTCTTCAGGGCGGGCGGCGCGCAGGCTGTGGCCGCGCTGGCCTACGGCACGGAAAGCATCCCGAAGGTGGACAAGATCGTCGGGCCGGGCAACGCCTACGTCGCGGAGGCGAAGCGCCAGGTCTTCGGCCGGGTGAACATCGACATGATCGCCGGGCCGAGCGAGATTCTGGTCGTCGCGGACGGCACGTGCAATCCGGCGTATGTCGCGGCGGATCTGCTCTCCCAGGCCGAGCATGACGCGATGGCCTGCGCGGTGCTGGTGACGGATTCGATGGCGCTGGCCGAGGCGGTCTCCGCCGAGGTGGAGCGCCAGCTTGCCCAGCTGCCGCGCGAGGCAATGGCGAGAAAGGCCATCGAGGGCAACAGCCAGATCATCGTGACGGACGACCTGATGGCGGCGGTGGAGGCTGCCAACGAGCTGGCGCCGGAGCATCTGGAGCTGTGCATGGACGATCCGGAAAAATATCTGCCGGCCGTGCGCAACGCCGGCTCGGTGTTCATGGGCAAGTACTGCCCGGAATCGCTGGGCGATTACATCGCCGGCCCGAACCATACGCTGCCCACCTCCGGCACGGCGCGCTTCTCCAGCCCGCTGAGCGTGGACGACTTCATCAAGAAGACGCAGTTCACCTACTACACGAAGGACGCGCTGGCGAAGGTCGCCGATCAGATCGCCGTGTTTGCCCGGGCCGAGGGCCTGGAGGCGCACGCGCGCGCGGCGCTGATCCGCATGGAGTGAGACCTCATCCGTCATGCCTGCGGCATGCCACCTTCCCCAAAGGGGAAGGCTGCGGGGAAGACACGGGGAAGGCTGCGGAGAAGGCTGCGGGAAAAGCAAACCCAATGAGCCCTCCCCTATGGGGAGGGTGCCCCGAAGGGGCGGGTGAGGTTCCGCCCGCAGGCGAGTATACGAGTTAGAAGGAATGAAGCACATGTTTTTGCTGGAAAAGCATCGTCATCTCCCCGCCTACGTCCCCGGCGATCACGAGGAGGGCGAGGGATTCATCCGCCTGAACACGAACGAATCGCCGTACCCGCCGTCGCCGGGCGTGCGCGACGCGGTGGCCAGGGAGATCGGCAGGCTGAACTACTACAACGATCCGGACTGCACGGCGCTGCGGCAGGCGCTGGCCGGGCTGTACGGCCTGGCGCCCAATCAGGTGATCGCGGGCAACGGATCGGATGAGGTGCTGTACCTCGCGTTCATGGCCTTTGCGGATGAGACGCACCCGATCGTGCTGCCGGATATCACCTATGGCTACTATGATCTCTTCGCGGCGGCGCTGGGCATCCCGCTGGTGCGCAGGCCGCTTGATGAGGATTTCTCCATCGATTACCGGGATTACCTGAACGTCGGTCAGACGGTGCTCTTCCCCAATCCCAACGCGCCGACGGGCCGCGCGCTGCCGCTCTGGCAGATCGGGGAGATTGCGAAGAGCAATCCGGAGAATGTCGTGATCGTCGACGAGGCCTATGTGGACTTCGGCGGCGAGACGTGCCTGCCGCTGACGGCGCAGTATCCGAACCTGCTGGTTGTGCGCACGTTCTCCAAGTCCCGCTCGCTGGCGGGTGCGCGCCTGGGCTATGCCATGGCGCAGAGCGAGCTGATCGCAGCGCTGGAGACCGTGCGCAACGCCGTGAACCTGTACAGCGTCAGCCGCATGGCGCAGGCTGCGGGCATCGCGGCGGTTGCGGAAAACGGCTACTACATGGCCAACTGCCGGAAAATCATCGAGGCACGGGACTATACGACGCGGATGCTGCGCGGGCAGGGCTTTGAGGTGATTCCTTCGCTGGGCAACTTCGTGTTCGCCAAACCGCGGGCGATGAGCGCGGGCGCGCTGGCCGAGCGCCTGCGGGAGCGCGGCATCCTTGTGCGGCACTGGGACAAGGAACGCATCGGGGACTACCTTCGCATCACCATCGGCACCATGCAGGAGATGCAGGCGCTGGAGGCGGCGATTGAAATGATATTCGGGAGGGCATGAGCATGCGCAGCGCGCAGATCAGACGCAAAACCGCGGAGACGGACATCGAGCTGTCCCTGAACCTATCCGGCACCGGCGCGGGCACGATTCAAACCGGCGTGGGTTTTCTTGACCACATGCTGACGCTCTTTGCACGGCACGGGCGCTTTGACCTGACCGTGCGCTGCGCGGGCGATACGATGGTGGACGACCACCACAGCGTGGAGGACATCGGCATCGTGCTGGGCACGGCGCTGGCGCAGGCGCTGGGCGACAAGCGCGGCATCCGCCGCTACGGCAGCATGCTGCTGCCCATGGACGAGGCGCTGGTGCTCTGCACGGTGGATCTCTCCGGCCGGAGCTGCCTGCGCCTGACGGCGCAGATCCCGAGCGAGAAGATCGGCACGTTTGACACGGAGCTGGTCGAGGAATTCTTTCTCGCCGTGACCCGCAGCGCCGGCATGACGCTGCACATCCGCCAGATGGACGGCACGAACAGCCACCACATCGTCGAGGCGATGTTCAAGGCGTTCGGCCGCGCGCTGCGCGAGGCTGTGTCCATCGACGAAAGCCTCGGCGGCGAAATCCCCTCGACCAAAGGAGTGCTCGTATGATTGCGATCATCGATTACGGCGTGGGCAACCTGTTCTCGCTGAGAAGCTCGCTGGCCATGATCGGCGCGCAGGCGGTTGTCACCGGCGATGCGGACGTGCTGTGCAGCGCGGACCGGCTGATTCTGCCCGGCGTGGGCGCGTTCGGCGACGCGAGGAAGAAGCTCGCGCAGACAGGGCTTGACGCGGTGCTCTGCCGGGAGGCGGAGCAGGGCAAGCCCGTCATGGGCATCTGCCTGGGCATGCAGATGCTCTTTGAGAAGAGCCTGGAGTACGGCGAGCACGAGGGCCTGGGGCTGATCCCCGGTGAGGTCGTGCCGATGGCGGGCCGGCTGCCCGAGGGGCTCAAGATCCCGCACATCGGCTGGAACGCGCTTGACATGAAGAAGCCGGATCACCCGCTGATGAAGTACACGGCGGACGGCGACTGCGTGTACTTTGTGCACAGCTTTTACGCGGATCGCTGCGCCCAGAGCGTGATCGCGACAGCGGAATACGGCATCGACGTGACCGCCGCCGTGGCCAGGGGCAATGTCCTGGGCTGCCAATTCCACCCGGAGAAGAGCGGAACGGTCGGCCTGAACATCCTGCGCGCGTTCTGCGAATTATAGGGCGCTATTGTTGATAAAGATGCTTAAGCGAACGAGGACCTCATCCGCGCTTCGGGCTGCCTCCGCTGCGGCGGGGACCTCACCTGCTCCTTTGGAGCACCCTCCCTATAGGGGAGGGCAAAGCAAGCCTTCCCCTATGGGGAAGGTGGCTTGCCGCAGGCAAGAAGGATGAGGTCTTTCGCTCCCTGATTCGCCTTTTCCAATGAACACACACATCTCCTTTGGAGGTACATATGATTCTCTTTCCTGCCATCGACATCTACGGCGGCAAGGCCGTGCGCCTCGTGCACGGCGATTACGCCCGGATGACCGTATACAACGATAACCCGCTGGCCGTGGCGCAGGACTTCATCGACTGCGGCGCGGCGCACATCCACATCGTCGACCTCGAGGGCGCCCGAACCGGCGAGACGCCGAACCTTGAGCTGATCGCAAGGATCGCTTCCTGCGGCCTCTTTGCCGAGGTGGGCGGCGGCATCCGCAGTGAGGATGTGGCCAGACAGTATCTGGACGCGGGCGTGCAGCGCGTGATCCTGGGCACCGCGGCGGTGACCGACCCCGCGCTGCTCGACCGCCTTGTCGGGCAGTACGGTGAGAAGATCGCCGTGAGCGTCGACGTGAAGGACGGCTGCGTGGCCATCCGCGGCTGGACGGAGGCGAGCAGCCTCACCTGCGACGCGCTGTGCCGGCGGCTTCAGGATACCGGCATTTCGACGGTGATCTGCACCGACATCAGCCGGGACGGCGCGATGCGCGGCGCCAACCGCGCGCTCTACGCCGATCTGAGCCGTCGCTACGCGATGAATTTCATCGCCTCCGGCGGCGTGTCGAGCATGGAGGATGTGACCGCGCTGCGGGATCTTGGGGTCTACGGCGCGATCATCGGCAAGGCGTACTATACCGGCGCGATCGACCTGCGCCGCGCAATCGAGGTGACACGATGATTACCAAGCGCATCATTCCCTGTCTGGATGTGAAGGACGGCCGCGTGGTCAAGGGCGTGAACTTCGCCTCCCTGAGCGACGTGAACGACCCCGTCGAATTGGGACGGTATTACAGCATGAGCGGCGCGGATGAGCTGGTGTTTTACGACATCACCGCCTCAAGCGAGGGGCGCAGGCTCTTTACCGACGTGCTCAGGCGGGTGGCCTCCACCATTTTCATTCCGCTGACCGTGGGCGGCGGCATCAATACGCTCGACGATTTTGAGCGCGTGCTGACCAGCGGCGCGGACAAGGTGAGCGTCAATTCCGGTGCGATCCGCAATCCCCAGCTGATTGAGGACGCGGCCCGGCGCTACGGCGATCAGTGCGTGGTGCTCTCCGTGGACGCCAAGCGCGTGGACGGCAGCTACCATGTGTTCGCCAAAGGCGGGCGCGAGGATACGGGCATGGACGCGCTCGATTGGATCAGGCGCGGCGTCTCCATGGGCGCGGGCGAGATCGTCCTGAACTCCATCGACACCGACGGCGTAAAGAGGGGGTTTGACCTGGAGATGCTGGACGCTGTGTGCAGCATCGTCGACGTGCCGGTCATCGCCTCCGGCGGCGCGGGCTGCGTGCAGGACTTTGTGACGCTGTTCAAGACGCTGCCCAAGGTGGACGCGGGCCTGGCGGCCTCGATCTTCCACTTCGGCGAGGTGAGGATCGGCGACCTCAAGGACGAGCTGGCCCGAAACGGCATCAACGTCCGCCGAATCAAAGATAAAGATGCTTAAAACAGGCGCGAAGCGAAACAGGGTCAAGGGACAATGTCCCTTGCGGGGTTTGGGGCAGAGCCCCAAGCGGGTTTGGGCGGCAGCCCAAGGAGGAAGCATATGATCGACATTTCAACGCTCAAGTTCGACGAGAAGGGACTCATCCCCGCCGTCGTCATCGATACGGAGACGAAGAAGGTGCTCACCGTCGCGTACATGAACGCACAGAGCCTGCAGATCTCCATGGAGAAGGGGCTGACCTGCTTCTTCTCCCGCTCCCGCCAGAAGCTCTGGCTCAAGGGCGAAACCAGCGGCAACGTGCAGCACATCGTGCGGATCACCGCGGACTGCGACCGCGACGCGCTGGTGGTCGAGGTGCGCAAGGAGGGCCCGGCGTGCCACCTGGGCACCGACTCGTGCTTTAATGAGGTCATCTTTGAAGGCGAGGAGCCGCCGGCATTCCAGTATCAGGACCTCATGGACATGCTGGTGGGCCGCAAGGAGAATCCCAAGGAGGGCTCCTACACGACCTATCTGTTCGCCAAGGGCATCGACAAGATGCTCAAGAAGGTTGGCGAGGAGACCACCGAGGTCATCATCTCCGCCA
>JBJEUI010000031.1:0-3529 GCA_051883755.1 Candidatus Ventricola sp. | reverse complement strand
ACGCTGTACACGTTGGGCAGGTCGATTTCGCCGTTGAGCATGAAGACCGGCACCTGCGGCAGGCTGCAGGCGATGGCTGCGCGCACGGCCTCCGTCTGAAAGATGGAACCCATGAGCACCGCCGCCTCCACCTTGCGCGTTTCCAGCATGCGAATGCCCGCAGCGCGCTCCTCGTCGCTGTTGCCGGTGTTGAGCACCAGCGCGCAGTAGCCCAGCCTGGCCAGCTCCTGTGCGATATAGTACGCGCCCTCGATGTGGTGCTGATTGCGGATATCCGCCACCAGCACGCCCACCAGACGGCTGGACTGCGTCACCAGCCCGCGCGCCGCTTCGTTGGGCACATACCGGTGCTCGGCCAGCAGCGCGCGAATCCGCTCACGCATCTCCTTGTTCACGCCGGGCTTGTCATTGATGACACGGGATACCGTGCTCGCCGATACGCCCGCCTCTTTGGCAATATCGTAAATGGTCACGCCGCCATGCTCCTTTGCTTTTCATATACCCTACTTATACCGTTTCAGGCGCCGCTTGTCAATCCCAATCGCTTTTAGCGGCGCGAAGCGAAGAAGGGTCAAGGGGATCGCAGTCTGCCGCCGTCTGTGGCAGAAACAGGCAGACGAAGCATCGGAACTGCAAAGGAGCCGCAGGCGACTATTGCAGTTCCCGGACCGAAATCCCTTGCGGGTTTTGGGGCAGCGCCCCAAGCGTTCCCATGATCAAAGCATAGAAAAGACGGCACATCCTCGCGCCGTCCCTGTTTCCCGCTTACGCGTCCTTATCCTCGTAGCCGATGATCATGCCGCCCTGCTCCGCATAGAAGCTGCACAGGCCGGTGGTCTGCTCGCAGGTGATCTCCGCATCCGGATAATCCCTGCGGATGATCGTCTCCAGCTGATCGGTCACGCTGTCGTTGAGACAGTTGCTCATGCGCACCTTGCCGCCCTCGTAGCCATGCCGCTTCATGTCGGCGTAGGTCGTCTCCGCCGCGCGCTTTTCGCCGCGGCACTTGTGCTCCTGCTGCAAAGTGCCCTCGTCGCTGCCCTTGCCGACGACCCAAATGCCCAGCACGCCCGCGAGCTTCGCCACCGCAACGCTCACGCGGCCGTTGCGCGCCAGGTTGTTGAGCGACTGAAGCGCAAAGATGGTGTGCGTATGCTTCATGTACGCGCGCGTGTCCGCTTCGATCTCCTCAAAGGCCTTGCCCGCAAGGATCCCCTCGCGCACCTTCTCGCAGATCAGCCGCAGCTCCGGCCCGGCGGTCAGGGAATCCAGCACGCAGACCCTCCGGTCCGGATGCTCCGCCATGTACTCCTCCGCCGCCTGCCTGGCCGCGTTGTAGCTGCCCGAGAGGCCGCTGGTGATGGTGACGGCAAAGACGTTCTGGGCATCGCCGAAAGCGCTCAGCCAGTCGTGCACATTCGGGCAGGAGGAGCCGGACGTCCCCTTGTACGCCTTGAGGTCGGCGACCATCTGCGCCACGTCGAGATGCTCGTCGTCGACGTATTCCTTTTCCCTGGTGATGATCTTCAGCGGCACATTGGCGAAATCAACGCCGTCAAAGGCGCGCATGTTCGCAGACGAATCGGCAGCAATCCTGTACTTCATGGCATATCCTCAAATCGCGTAGTATGAGCAAGGCTTTGCTCACCTGCTTTTATTCTACCCCATCCTCCATACCGCGTCAAGCGTTTTTGCAAAACTTGTCATCCGGTTCAATTGACTTTTCCGTTTCACCGTTGTATAATGGCAAAGAACGGAGGGATGACATGGATCAAATCCTTAAGGACCAAATCAACGCGTCTATTCACGCGCTTCATCTGCCTGCCTATCAGGAGATCCCGGACGTGGGGCTCTACCTCGAGCAGACAGCCAAGTATATTTCCGACGCGCTCGCGCCGATTCAGGATGCGCCCGTCACCGGCTCGATGATCAGCAACTATGTCAAGAAGGGGCTGATTCCCAAGCCCGTGCGCAAGCAGTACAACCGCGAGCAGATCGCGCAGCTGATCTTCATCTCCGCCGCGAAGTCGGTCGTCTCCATGGATGATCTGGGCCTGATGCTCTCCATCCAGCGCAAAACGTATTCCTGCCAGAGGGCCTACGATTATTTCCGGGACGAGCTGTACCAGATGCTCTCCTACGTCTTCTCCCGCAAGGGCGAAATGGATGCGCTGGACGAGCAGGCGGCGGAGGAAAAGGTGATGCTGCGCAACGCGGTGGTCACCGTCGCGCACAAGATTTATCTGGACAAGCTGTTTGCCGTGCTGCGCGCGGAGGATCAGCATAAAGCCGAAGGAAAGCAGTAAGCGTTGGCTGACGCCACCGCTTTTTTGTTGGGCGCTCAGGCAAGCATTCCGCCATAAAATCAATATGCCCTGCGCACACGGCCAAAGCTCAGCCGCATGCGCAGGGCATTTCTATTCTTTTGCAGGGCGCTCGCCGGTTAGAGGAAGTAGCGCACGCCGGACTCGAAGATCTTCTGATCCTTGTTGCCCGGGATGTTGCTGGCGACATACGCGCCGGTGCGCTCGCTATGGCCCATCTTGCCCAGCACGCGGCCGTCCGGAGAGCAGATGCCCTCGATGGCCCAGTAGGAGCCGTTCGGGTTGAGCGGCATGTCCGCCGCCGGGATGCCGAATTCGTCGCAGTACTGCGTGACGATCTGGCCGTTGTCCATCAAGCGGCGCAGCTGGCCCTCGCGGCAGACGAAGCGGCCCTCGCCGTGGGAGATGGCGACCTCGTGAATGTCGCCGACGTTCACGCCCGCCATCCACGGGGACTTGACGGAGGAGACGACCGTGCGCACATGCGTGGCGGCATGGCGGCCGATGGTGTTGTAGGTCAGCGTCGGGTCGCTCTCATCCAGCGTGCGGATCTCGCCGTAGGGCACCAGGCCCAGCTTGATGAGCGCCTGGAAGCCGTTGCAGATGCCCAGCATCAGGCCGTCGCGCTGATCCAGCAGCGCGTGAATCGCGTCCATGATGCGCGGGTTGCGCAGCGCGGTGGCGATGAACTTGCCGGAGCCGTCCGGCTCGTCGCCGGCGGAGAAGCCGCCCGGCAGCATGACGATCTGCGCGTTCTCGATGCCCCTGACGATCGCGTCAACGGACTCCTCGATGCCCTTGGCGGTCAGGTTGCGGAAGATGAAGGTGTCCACCTCGGCGCCCGCGCGGCGGAAGGCCTTCGCGCTGTCCAGCTCGCAGTTGGTGCCCGGGAAGGACGGGATGAACACGCGCGGCTTGGCAATGTGAATCGCGGGGCGGTTCGTGTTGCGCGCGACGAACGGCTTGTACGGCGCGACGGAGTGCTTCGCCGGCGCGCTCGTCGGGAAGACGCTCTCCAGCGGCGCACTCCAGGCCTTGTGCGCCTCTTCCAGGGAGAGCTCGGTGCCCAGCGCGTTCACCATCGGATGCTCGCTCGTGAAGCCGATGACCTCCATGCCCGCCGGCACCGGCGCGCCGTCCGCCAGCTCGCAGACGATGCTGCCGTAGGCAGGCAGGAAGAGCTCGTCCTCGGTCACGCCGTCCAG
>JBJEUI010000030.1:0-19255 GCA_051883755.1 Candidatus Ventricola sp. | reverse complement strand
GCCGCCGCCCTGGTGGCGAACGGTGATCTTGCCCTGCTTATTGCGGCCGGCCTTGTTCTTCTTGATCTCAACAAGAGACTTTTCCGGCGTCGTCTTGGTAACTTCCTCGAAGGTCAGCACCGACATGAAGCGGCGCGCCGGGGAAGTCGGCTTATAAACACGAATAGCCATGTTGCATTAACCTCCCTGTTACTGCGCCATGCCGTCGAAGAACTCGATGGTCTTGGAGTCCTCCTTCAGGGTGACGTAGGCCTTCTTGATCTCGGGGGTGCGGCCGGCGTAGCGGCCCTGACGCTTGATCTTGCCGAGGGTACGCAGGGTGTTGACGCTGGCAACCTTCACGCCGAAGACGGCCTCGACAGCCTGCTTGATCTCGATCTTGTTGGCGCCAATCGCCACTTCGAAGACGTAGCGCTTGTCCGCCAGGCCATCATAGGCCTTCTCCGTCAGCACCGGACGGAGGATGATATCATGAGGATTCTTCATTACGCGTAAACCTCCTCAACGAGCTTGACCGCTTCCTCAGTGATGATGAACTTCTCGTTGCCGAGGATGTCCAGCACGTTAATGGTGTTGACGTAGGCGGTCTTCAGGCCCGCGATGTTCGCGGACGCGCGGGTGATGGTGTCGTCCGGGCCGGCCAGAACCAGCAGAGCGGACTTGTTGACGCCGAGGTTCTTCAGGATGGCGGCAACCTCCTTGGTCTTCGGCGCGGTCAGCGCGATCTTGTCCAGAACGATCATCTCGTTCTCGTTCACCTTGCTGGTGAGCGCGCCCTTCAGGGCGAGACGGCGGACCTTCTTGGGCACGTTCACGACGTAGTCGCGGGGCTTCGGAGCGAACACGACGCCGCCGTGGGTGAACTGCGGAGCGCGGTTGCCATGGTGGCGCGCGTTGCCGGTGCCCTTCTGGCGATAGATCTTACGGCCGCCGCCGCGGACTTCGCCGCGGGTCTTGGCGGACTGGGTGCCCTGGCGCTTGGCCGCCAGCTGGCTGCGAACAACCAGGTGGATGACGCTCTCGTTGATCTCGGAGGCGAAGATGGCTTCGCTCAGCTCGATCTCACCGACCTTGGCGCCTTCCTGATTCAGCATTGCAATCTTAGGCATTGTGACGGTTCCTCCTTATCAGGCCTTGACGGAATCGCGGATCACGAGCGTGCCGCCATTCGGGCCCGGCACGTTACCCCTGACCAGCAGGAGATTGCGCTCGGTATCCACGCGCACGACGCTCAGGTTCTGAACGGTGACGCGGTCGACGCCGTAGTGGCCGGACATGTGCTTGTTCTTGAACACGCGGGACGGCGTGGAGTTCGCACCCATGGAGCCGACGCCGCGGTGATACTTGGAGCCGTGGGCCATCGGGCCGGTGTGCTGGTTCCAGCGCTGGATGACGCCGGTGAAGCCGTGGCCCTTGCTGGTGCCGGTGATGTCGACCTTGTCGCCGGCGGCGAACACGTCAACCTTCACTTCATCGCCCACGTTGTAGGCGCTGCAGTCCTCCAGGCGCAGCTCACGCAGCTTGCGGCAGGGGGCGACGTTCGCCTTGGCGAAGTGGCCCTTGAGCGGCTTGTTCACCAGCTTCTCAGCACGGTTGGGGGCATAAGCGTCGAAGCCAACCTGAATGGCCTCATAGCCGTCCTTCTCCATCGTCTTCTTCTGCACGACCGGGCAGGGGCCTGCCTCGATAACCGTGACCGGGATCAGGCGGCCGTCCTCGGTAAAGATCTGCGTCATGCCGATCTTCTTGCCGACGATACCTTTCTTCATGTCAACTTACCTCCTGATCACAGTTTGATCTCGATCTCAACGCCGGCCGGCAGATCGAGCTTCTCCATCGCGTCGAACGTGGCGCGAGTGGGGTTCTGAACGTCGATCAGGCGCTTGTGGGTGCGCTGCTCGAACTGTTCGCGGGAATCCTTGTACTTGTGGGTCGCGCGCAGGATCGTCACGACTTCCTTCTCCGTGGGAAGCGGGATCGGGCCGGACACCTTGGAACCGGTGCGGCGAGCGGTCTCGACGATGCGCTCGGCAGCCTGGTCAACGAGGCTGTGCTCGTAGGCCCAGAGCTTGATGCGGATTTTCTTGCTGGCCATTTCTTTTCCTCCTTGTTCGTACTCAAGTACGACTGCTTGGCTTTCTTTGCCCTGCATAACGGTCTTGAGCCGTCGTCCGATTCGCGGACATGGTCCGTGACAGTTACCTCACCGGCCAGTGAGCAATCTGCCACTTCATCCCCTTTGCAGACATCCTCCACATTATATTCTAAATCCCGAGAAAGCGCAAGACCTTTTTCAAAATTTTTTTCAGCTTTTTTGCGGTTTTTCTTCCGCCTCCCGTTTTTTCGCTCCCGCAAAAAATCAAGCTCTGTCAAGGCTTTTCCAGCTCTTTCGATTTCCCGCCTCTTCCCCGGGTTATATCCACCCTTCCGGGCGTTTCATTTTGCGGATTCGTGCACACGCTGCCTTGTGTTTCATTTCCGTATAAAAACAATATTTCACCAATTTCAAGCCGGTCAGGAGGCCTATTTTCGTGAATACCATACAATTCGCATCCCCACATTCTATGCTTGTTTGCTGGTATACAAGCCGCATTACGCTTCACTTTAGCGCTTTAAAGCGCTTTATCGCCCGTCCCTCAAACATCAGACGTCCGGCGTCCCGGCGGCGGCTGTGCGGGAGCATAGAGGTAGCCGCACGATTCTCCAACTGTTTTCTATCCATCAAAAAACCAGAGGCGCTTTGCCTCTGGCCAAATCTCATAGTCTGCGGCGTGCTCACGCCCTCTTCTGCCGGCGTATCCTCCGCACGGCGCACGAGAGCGTGAAGTTGATGGCGAAATACACCAGGAACGCAAAGCCAAAGAGCACAAACACGTCGGTCACGTGAATGGTGCCGCGGTTGAAGCGGTCCACCCAGGTCCCGTTGTAGCTGTTGGCCTTGGAGATGATCAGCTTGGTGCAGCCCATCAGCTCCACCGTCACCAGGCTTGCCATGTAGCTGGAGTCCTTGATCGTCGTGATCATCTGGGACAGCAGCGTCGGAATGATGTTGCGGAACGCCTGCGGCAGCACGATCAGCGTCATCGTCTGCAGCGTGCCGAAGCCCTGCGAATACGCCGCCTCGAACTGGCCCTTGGCCACGGAGTTGAGGCCGCCGCGGATGATCTCCGCCATGATCGCGGAGGTGAACAGCGTAAAAGCCACGATCGCCTTGAACAGCGTCTTGACCGCCACCGTCGAGGAAAAGCCCAGCAGCTCCGCAAAGCCCTTGCTCACGCCCGGCGCGGGACACATGACAAAGCAGACGAACATCCACAGCATCAGCGGCGTGTTGCGGAAGAGCTCGATGTACGCCGATGCGATCTTCTGCAGAATCCTCGCCGGGCCGCTGGTGCAGTAGTTGCGCACGAGCGCCAGCACCGCGCCGATGATCACGCTCAGCACAATGGTAATGAAGGAAATGCCCAGCGTAAAGGCCAGGCCCTTGAGCAGATAGCTGACGACGTCCGGATTTTTCAGGATGCCGATGCTGCCCTGCAGATCCGCCATAAACTGTTCCATCAGACTGCCGCCTCCCTCGCTCCGTCATCTGCCGGCTCATTCTTCACCTTGTCCCGCGCCTTAAGCTTCTGCTCCCATCTGCCCGCCATCATCGACAGCGGATAGCACACGCAGAAGAACAGCGCGCCGCCGACCAGGTAGGCCGGGCCGTATGCGCCGCCCGTACTCGCGCCGGTCACGAAGTTGTAGGTCGTGGCGATCAGGTCCGCGCCGCCGATGATGTACAGGCAGCTCGTGTTCTTGATCAGCGCGACCATCTGGTTGACCATCGGCGGCAGAATGATCTTGATCGTCTGCGGCAGGATGATGTGCCGCATGGTGTCCACGTAGTCAAACCCCTGCGACCTTGCCGCGTCGAACTGGCCCATGGGGATGGACTGAATGCCCGCGCGCACCACCTCGGCGACGTACGCGCCGTGGTAGAGGCCCAGCGAGATGAAGCCGATCGTCACGACCGTGATCTTCACGCCCGAGTAGGCCAGCGCGTAGTACAGGAAGCAGACCTGCAGGATCAGCGGCGTGTTCTGGAAGAACTCGACGTACACGCGCGCGATGACGCGCAGGCTCTTTTTGCTGCCCGTCGCCATCAGGCCCAGCGCAAAACCGATCACCATCGCGATAAGCAGGCCCACGACGGCGCTGCGCAGCGTGTTCATCAGGCCATTGAGGAATGTCGCGCGGTATTGCCATACCGTCGCCCATGCCTTTGCGCTGAATACGGTCTCCATAGTTGCCTCCTTCTCAGGGCTGCCGCCCCGAACCCTGCTTGGGGCTCTGCCCCAAGCCCCGCCCGAGGGATATTCCTCGAACTCCCGGGGAACTCGCATAGTCGCGGCATTCTGCCGCTCCTTGCGATTCCCGACATTCCGCCTGCCTGTTTCCGCCACAGGCGGCGGCAGGCTCCAGTCCCTTCTTCGCTTCGCGCGGTGTCAAGCGAGTGTTTTCAATAGAAGCAAAGAGGCGCGCAGCCCGCGGCTGCGCGCCCTCCTGATGATGCTCGGTTTTACAGGCCCCACTCAGCGATCATGCTGTCGATGGTGCCGTCGGCCAGCCAGCCGGTGATGAGCTCTTCCACCTTCGCGGACAGCTCGGAGCCCTTCTTGGTCGCCACGCCGTAGTCCTGCGGAGCGAAGGACGCATCGATGAAGCTGCGGTCGTCGGTCTTGTAGTTGGCCAGGATGGACTTGTCCACGCAGAAGGCGTCCACGTCGCCGGCGTCCAGCGCCAGGCTGATGGC
Source organism: Candidatus Ventricola sp. (assembly GCA_051883755.1). Taxonomy (GTDB): domain Bacteria; phylum Bacillota; class Clostridia; order Christensenellales; family Aristaeellaceae; genus Ventricola. The sequence continues at coordinate 14,457 of JBJEUI010000030.1, read as the reverse complement.
CGGATAGTCGTCAAACTCCTTGAACTTGACGCCCGCGCTGAAGGTCGCAATCTCAAAGGCGTCCGCGTCGAACGCGTCGATCACGCCGGCCTCAGCCATCGCGGTCGCCAGCGCCTTGGCGGAGGTGGAACCGGTGGACACGCCCACAGTCTTGTCCTTCAGGCCGGCCAGATCAGCGATGCCGCTGGCGTTCTCGACCAGGACGGTCACGGCGTCGGTGTAGTACGGGGTGGAGAAGTCCCAGCTCTCCTTGCGCTCAGGCTTGATGGTGAACGTCGCGATGACGCAGTCCAGCTCATCGTTGTCCAGCATCTGGCCGCGGGTCGCCGCCGTCACGGTGGTGTATTCCACATCGTCGTAGCCCAGCGCCTCGGCGATCTTCGCGCCCAGGTCGATTTCCAGGCCGGAGTACTCGCCCGTCATCTCATCGAGATAACCGAAACCGTAGACATCCTGCTTCACGCCGACTCGGAAGGTCTCAGCAGAGGCCGCAGCGGTCAGGGACAGCAGCATCACAGCAGCAAGAACGAGCGTCAACATCTTTTTCATATGGGGTTTCCTCCTTTATGGGATTTATGGAGCGATATAGGTAACCGGCAGGCGGTTATCATCTGAGGATCTTCGAGAGGAACGCCTTGGTTCTCTCGTGCTCGGGGTTGGTGAAGAAGTGTTCCGGCGTGCCCTGCTCCAGGATGTATCCGCCGTCGCAGAAGACCACGCGGTCGGCCACCTCGCGGGCAAAGCCCATCTCGTGCGTGACGACCACCATCGTCACGTCGTCGTGGCTCAGCTCGATCATGATGTCGAGCACCTCCTGCACCATCTCCGGGTCCAGCGCGGAGGTCGGCTCGTCGAAGTAGATCACCGGGTTCTTCATCGTCAGCGACCGCGCGATGGCGATGCGCTGCTGCTGGCCGCCGGAGAGCGTCGTCGGGTAAACGTGCGCCTTCTGCGCCAGGCCGACGCGCTTGAGGTTCTCCATCGCCAGCGCTTCAGCCTCGTCCTTGGGCACCTTCTTGAGCTTCATGGGCGCCAGCGTCAGGTTTTCCATCACCGTCAGGTGCGGATAGAGGTTGAACTGCTGAAACACCATCGAGGAATACTGCCGGTTGAGCGCCGCGCGCGTCTTGTGCGTCATCAGCTTCCCGTCGATGTACACCTCGCCGCTGGTGACCTCCTCCAGGCCGTTCATGCAGCGGATCAATGTGCTCTTGCCCGATCCGCTCGGCCCGATGATGACCAGCTTCTCACCCTTGGGAACCGTCAGATCGATGCCCTTGAGCACCTCCAGGTGACCGAACCGCTTATGCACGTTGTTGAGTTTTATCAAAAGGAACGCCTCCCGCCATCGATCCAGCACCCTGATCTGAATTTTCTTTTTCAGCAGAATTCAATTTATTGCTTTACTCTGCTGAAACGGTGTAGGTGCAGTATAACACAGTCACCCGATAAATGCAACAATTAATTTCTCAAAATTCAAAATTTACAGTCATTCTTGTAGAAATCCTTTTTTGCAGAAGTTTTTGTACAAACATTATTCATTTCCAAAGCTTATGCAACGAAAAAGGCGGATATGCCTTTTGCAGTATCCGCCTTCATTTTTCACTTTTTTCTCAGTTCACGCCGAAGATCGCCTTCACCTCGTCGGTGATCTGCGCGCCGATCTCCTCGGCCGAAGCCGCGTAGCGCTTGTAGAGCTCCTGCTTGGTCTGCGGCGCGCCGCAGTACACGCAGGGCGTCAGCTTGCTGAATTCCTCCTTGTCCAGATCCGCATAGGTGAAATCGCCGGTCAGGGGCAGGTACTGCGCCTTCACGCCGGAGCAGTTCTCGTCGATGTGGTAGTTGCTGCCGCCGTTGGGGTTTCGGTAGAGCTGCAGGTCCGGATCCGGCAGCTCCGGCTCGTACATCTGCCGCCCCTTGTCCTCCCAGATGAAGACCTTGGTCTTGAGCTCCAGGTTGTTCCAGAACCACTCCATGTTGAAGCCGTCTGCATTCTTCCTGCGCGGGATGCGGATGCAGCCGTGGCTGGCCTTGTAGCCCAGCTGCGGCTCATAGTTGGTGTAGATCTTCGTCTTGCCGTCTGCGCCCACGTCGTGCAGCACCTCGTGCAGCAGCGTGCCGCCGTTGATGCGGATGGCGAACCGGCCGATGGTGCTCGAGCCCGCCTTGAAGTCGCCGACGCGGCTGACCGTGATGAACTCGCCCGCCGGGGTCTCGTTGTAGGGCTGGCTCTTGGTGTTCTTGCCCGTGGAGACATCCAGCGACGTGACGATCCTGCCGTTCTCAAAGACGTAGAGCTTCTGGCGCAGCTTGTCAATCAGCAGCGCGTACTTGTCGCTGGGCGTCACCTGATACAGCCTGCTCGCCTTGATGTAGCCCTGCACCTTGCTCGCCGCGATGGACTCCATGTAGCTGTTCTCGGTCTTGGTGCCGTCGTTGGTGTAGGCCTCGATGAGCGCGTAACCGTCCACATTCTCCTCAAGCACATGCACGCCCTGGCTCTGCCCGTGCAGCTCGCCCGCGCAGTTCTCCTTGTACGGGCGCGCGCTGATGCCCGGCTGATTGGTGATGTAGATGTTCTCCGTCTGCTCGCCCTCCAGCACCGTGATCGGCTGCATCATCAGGTCCCAGATGGCCTGCTGGTGCTCGGGGTTGGTCAGGTCGTAGTCATCCGGGTTCATGTCCCAGAAGCTCGTCGCCTGCGGCACGGCGCGTTCCTCAGCCGCCGCTTCCACCGGCTCGTCCCAGCTTGCCGCCTCCACCGTCTCAATCAGGCTCAGATCCAGCACGTTCTCGCTGCGCGCCTGCTCGCTTTCAAAGATGTGCAGCGAAAAGACGCTGCTCTCGCTCTCCTCGCCCCAGGCGTTTCTCAGCTGCACCTGCACCATGTAGTCGCCCGGCGCGGCGGCGCTGCCGTCCGGGAGCAGGCCGTTCCAGGCCATGCGTCCGCTTCCGGCATCCACATTCATCGCGCCGACGTCGCAGACCCATTCTCCGGTCTTTCCGCTGAGCAGCTGCACGGCCAGCGTGCCGCCCTCCCCGGCGTAAAAATCGAAGGTCCAGCCGTCCTGCCCGCTCACCAGCGTCACATCGTCGGCAAAGACGCGCTCAAGCACCGGCGCGGCAAAGGCCGGCGCAGGCACCAGGCACAGCGCCAGCAGCAACATGCACATGCTCTTTTTCATGATCGTCTCCAAATTCTGTCAGATAGGGAGGAAAAGGGGCTGTAAAGATACCCTCTTTACAGCCTCTTCTTTCCAAATCAGCCCGGCAGATTCATGATGTCATCCGGGCCCACGGTCGTCTCCGGGATCGGGGTCACAGAGGACTTGGCGTACAGCGCCTCCAGCGTCTTCTTGCCAGCGATGCCGTCGGCCTCCAGTCCCTGATCCGTCTGGAACTTCTTGACGGCGGTCTGCGTGCCGGTGCCGAAGTTGCCGTCCGCCGCGCCGCTCAGATAGCCCAGCTCGGCCAGCGCCTGCTGGAGCGTCACCACCTCAGGGCCTTCGTCGCCCTTGCGCAGCGTGGTGTAGGTCGGCGCCGCCGCCGGGGCCGGGGTCGCCGTCACCTCGATCGCGGGGGTCGGCGTCACGATGATCTGCTGGCCCGGGGTAGCCGTCGCACCGAAGACGATGAAGTTGCCCGCCGGGGAGCTCTGCGCCTGCGCAGTCTGCGTGGCAGCCGGCACATTCGGCGTCTTCTGGTTGCCGCCCGCGCTGAACATGGACCTGAAGATCATCACGATGATAATGATCAGAATGACGATCAGACCGAAGGCGATGATCATCGGCGTCATGTCGGCGTTCTTCCTGCCGCCTCGGCTGCCCTTGGTGTAGGCGGCCTTCTTGGTGCTCTTGCGCGCAGGCGTCCTCGCCGGCGCATCCTGATGATCCGCTTCCTTCGGCGCGGCGGACGCCTGCATCTTCACGCCCGCCAGATTGGCATAGCACAGCGGACAGATGTTGCTTCCGTCCGGGATTTTGTTATGGCAGTGGGGACAAAACATGGTCAGCCCTCCTCAACTTTCCGTAGTTCTTCCTGTAGTATAAACCACACCCAAAGAACATTTCAAGGTTTTTTGGCAATTCTTGGGCGTTTGCGGGTTTCCGTACATATATATGACGAATGATTCGTCCTTCATGCTCCCGCCCCGGGCAAATTTTGAGGAAATTACTGCGCCCTGTGAAGCCGTATCTCGGAGATCGTCAGCGTCTCGGCCTCGCCGCCGGTCAGCAGCAGCATGAAATACTGATCGTCCGCCTCCAGCGTAAACGTCAGCTCGTTTTCGCCCGCCTCAATCTCCTGCTCGCCGATGATGGCAAAGTGCCTCGTCGCGTAGGCCGCTGCGCGGCTGTCCTGCGCAGGCTCGCCCTCGCAGACAAAGCTCAGCACGTAGTCTCCCGCCTCGCGGAAGCCCGTCGGCACGCGCATGCGGCCGCCCTCCTGCATCATGAACACGCCGTTTTCGCAGGCTGCATGCTCCAGCTTCATCCGGCCAAGCAGCATGAAATTGATCAGCGTCTCCGAGCTCTCAAAGCCGTAGGTCACATACTTGCTGTTCTCGTGGATCACCGGCGCGCCGGTCATTTCCAGCCACGGCGCCAGGGTCTCGCGCTGCGCCTGCGTGAGCGTCAGGAAGGTCTTGCCTGCACACGCATCCATGTGCGACGCGTCCTGCGGCTCCAGCCAGCGGATCATCTCCAGCGAAACCGGGCACACTGCGCCCTCTTCCGTCTCGCTCTGACATACGCCAGTGAACGTCAGCGCGCCGTCTGTGCGCTCCTGCATCACGCGTACGGTCCAGAAATCGCCGTAGCCGTGCGTGTAGCCCTCTGCCAGCAGGAAGTCCGCTGTATCCATCATGTCCGCCTCGCGCTCCCGGGTAGCCGGCTGCTGTGCGCAGGTTTCCATCAGGAAATTGCCGCCCGTCGCGCCCAGCATCAGGCAGAAAAGCAGCAGGAACGCCCAGCGCAGCCGCAGGCTTTTCTCCCGGGCGACGACGATGGTCAGCGCCGGAACAAGCAGCAGCACCGCCAGGATGAGGTAGCGGTTGAGATAGGTGCCCTTGATGAAGACAAAGCAGAACAGGTTGACCAGCAGCGCTGCAAACGCGTACTGCAGCATGCGCTTCTGCCTGCGCTGCATGCGCTCCTGCACGTCAAGGCTCCGATAGACGCGCACCGTCATCATGCCGGCAAGCACCAGCGCAGCGGCGATGCACAGGTTCCCGATGCCCGCCAGGGAGAACAGCGCCGCCTCTCCCCGCCAGCCCAGCAGCTTGAGGAAGTCCGCCAATATAACGGCCAGCGAGCCAGCCAGCGCCTCGCCGTCCAGCGGATTGAACACAAACGAACCCGCCGCGCCCACGCCGCTGTCGAACAGACGCGGATAGAGCAGCTCCGAGGCTGCGTAGCCCGCGGCGCACGCGATGAAGCCCGCCGCCGTCACCCCGCCAAAGCGAAGGTGATGATCCCGCAGCGAGCGGCTCAGCTGCGGCGCCAGCAGCACGTCAATCCCCGCCACGACCACCATCGGGCAGACAAAGCACAGCACGTAGCGCACCGACAGCAGGCCCTCGAGCAGGCACAGCAGCAAAAACAGGATCAGCCCCGTCAGGCTGCGCCTTTTTCCCCGTCCGCCGTCGGAGGCGGAGAGCCACAGCGCCGCACCGCAGAATGCAAAGGGCAGGTGGATGATGTAGTATCCGCCGATGGTCATGTTGGAGGCGTACAGCGCGCCCGCCGCAAAGGGCAGCAGCGCCGCCGTGCACAGCCCCTTGGCCGTGGAGAGTCCCACCTGTCTGCACAGAACCACACACGAGAGCATGGCGATCACAAAGCCGATCGTATTGCCGATGATGCGCGCGAGCATAAAGCTGTCCGTAAACAGGAACGCCAGCGCGTAAAACAGATTCATGTGAATCGTGTGGATCTCCGTGGAATACAGCCAATCCATCTGAACCAGGCTGCCGGTGTCCGCCTGCCGCCTGGCAAGAATCATCTCGGAGGCCATGTCGCCGTTGAGGTAGGTGAGATATCCCGCCCTCTGCACCACGACGGACAGCGCCAGCGTCAGCACGCACAGCGCAATGCCCAGCACAACCGGCCAGCGCCTCTTTTCTCCCTGCATTCCCATATCCTCCTCCGCATATACCAGCAATACCCGGCAAACAATCGGTTTATTATAACATTGCAGATATGCACTGTCAAACGAACGCATTCATCTTTGTATAGAATTGGGCTTTACAAACGGTAAATGTTAGGATAAACTATCTCTTGAAAGGAAGTTATCCCAAGCAAACTTTTGGATGAGGAAGAAGGAAACATCATGACGCTCAATCAGCTTTCAATCGGCGGCTCCGCCGTGGTCACGCACGTCGGCGGCGAGGGCGCGCTGCGCCAGCACTTTCTGGATATGGGCGTGATTCCCGGCGCGGAGCTCACGCTGGTCAAATTCGCCCCGATGGGCGATCCCATGGAGCTGCTCGTCAACGGCTACTCGCTCACCCTGCGCGTGGACGACGCGAAGAACATCGGCGTAGAGCCCATTCCCGAGGCCAGCTCGAGCACGCCCGCCGGGCCGCGTCCGCGCACCCCGCACCCGGGCCTGGGCGAGGGCGGCAAGTACCACGTCAAGGCGGATGAGCACCCGCTTCCCTCCGGCACCAGGCTCACCTTTGCGCTGGCCGGCAATCAGAACTGCGGCAAGACCACGCTCTTCAACCAGCTCACCGGCTCCAACCAGCACGTGGGCAACTTCCCCGGCGTGACCGTCGACCGCAAGGACGGCGTCATCCGCGGCCATGCCAACACGCTCGTCACCGACCTGCCGGGCATCTACTCCATGTCCCCGTACACCGGCGAGGAGCTGGTCACCCGCCAGTTTCTGCTGAACGACAAGCCCAAGGGCATCATCAACATCGTGGATGCGACCAACATCGAGCGCAACCTCTACCTGACCATGCAGCTCATGGAGCTGAACGTGCCGATGGTGCTTGCGCTCAACATGATGGATGAGGTCCGCGAGAACGGCGGCTCCATCCGCGTCAACGAGCTCGAGGCACGCCTCGGCATCCCGGTCATCCCCATCTCCGCAGCCAAGAACGAGGGCATTGGCGAGCTCATCGACCACGCCATCCACGTGGCGCAGTATCAGGAGCGCCCCGGCCGTCAGGACTTCTGCGACGCGCAGGAGTGCAACGGCGCGGTGCACCGCTGCCTGCACAGCCTCATGCACCTGATTGAGGATCACGCCGAGCAGGCGGGCATTCCCGTTCGCTTTGCCGCCAGCAAGCTGGCCGAGGGCGACACCCTCATCCTGGAGCAGCTGAACCTCTCCCAGAACGAGCGGGAGACCGTCGAGCACATCATCGTGCAGATGGAGGAGGAGCGCGGCCTGGACCGCGCCGCCGCCATCGCCGACATGCGCTTCTCGTTCATCCGGCGCATCTGCTCCGCCGCCGTCGTGCGCCCGCGCGAGAGCCGCGAGCACGCGCGCTCCGTGGCGCTTGACCGCGTGCTGACCGGCCGCTACACCGCCATCCCCGCGTTCATCGCGATCATGGGCCTGGTGTTCTATCTCACCTTCAACGTCGTCGGCTCGGTGCTCTCTGACTGGCTGGAGGCCGGCATCTCGCTGCTCAGCGACCTCGCGGCGCAGCTGCTTTCCGCCGCCGGCGTCAGCCCCATCCTGCACTCGCTGATCATCGACGGCGTGTTCGGCGGCGTGGGCAGCGTGCTCAGCTTTCTGCCGTTCATCGTCACGCTGTTCTTCTTCCTCTCCCTGCTCGAGGACAGCGGCTACATGGCCCGCGTCGCGTTCGTCATGGATAAGCTGCTGCGCAAGATCGGCCTGTCCGGCCGCAGCATCGTGCCGATGCTCGTGGGCTTTGGCTGCACGGTGCCGGGCGTGATGGCCACGCGCACGCTCCCCTCCGAGCGCGACCGCAAGATGACCATCCTGCTCACGCCGTTCATGAGCTGCTCGGCCAAGCTGCCGATCTACGCGTTCTTCTGCGCGGTCTTCTTCCCGGAGCACATGGCGCTGGTGATGATCGGCCTGTATGTGCTGGGCATCGTCTGCGGCATCCTGATGGCGCTGCTGCTCAAGAAGACGATCTTCTCCGGCGAGCCGGTGCCGTTCGTCATGGAGCTGCCCAACTACCGCATGCCGGGCGCCAAGAACGTCGCGCTGCTCCTGTGGGAGAAGGCGAAGGACTTCCTGCAGCGCGCCTTCACCGTCATCTTCGTCGCCACCATCCTCATCTGGTTCCTGCAGACGTTTGACGTGCACCTGCGCGTCGTCGCGGATTCCCACGACAGCCTGCTCTCCGCCATCTCCGGCCTGCTCGCGCCGCTGTTTGCGCCGCTGGGCTTCGGCGACTGGCGCGTGGTCACCTCGCTGGTCTCCGGCTTCATGGCCAAGGAGAGCGTCGTCTCCTCGCTCGTGCTGCTCTACGGCTCCACGGAGGTGCTGCTCGCCTCGCTCACGCCGGTGGCCGCCGCCAGCCTGCTGGTCTTCAGCCTGCTATACACGCCCTGTGTCGCCGCCGTCTCCTCCATCAAGCGGGAGCTGGGCGGCAAGTGGGCCGTGGGCGTGGTCGTCGGCCAGTGCGCGGTCGCCTGGATCGCGGCGTTCATCGTCCGCATCATCGGTCTGGCGCTGGGAGGGATCTGAATGAACCTGGCTACGCTGCTCGTCCTGCTCGTTCTCGCCGTGCTGGTCGCGCTGGCTGTCCGCCGCATCCGCAGGAAGAAGCTGCTCTTCTCCTGCGGCGGGGACTGCTCCCACTGCTGCGCAAATTGCCGGTGTCGATCCGATCAATAAGAGCATTCAAAGACAAAAAAGGCCTCCCGTCCATGTCTTGACAGGGACGGGAGGATAGCGTACAATGTAGGCAGATAGGGGCGCACCCTATAGGTGGCTATTCACCACAACGGTCCGGAAATAGACCGACAGACCGCCGAGCAGGGGCAACTGCGAGGCGGTTTTCTTATTTTATCGCTTGAGTGCCAAGGCCAGCGCGAAAACGCCGACCGCCAAACCAGCGACGGAAAGCAGAATACTGAGAAGCTCAACATTCGTCATTTCCATCACCTCCGCTTCTGTACGCCGTTGCGGAGGTACCACCTGTAGAACCCTATCTGCCTACGAGGACAGCATAGCACAGAACCGGTAAAAAGACAAGCATCATCACGCCAGAACGCTGACCAGTGCAAGCCGGTCAGCGCTTTGCTTTATTCAAAAATCAGCTTCCCAAAGTCCTGCCTTCTGTGGAAGTCCGGCGTATCGCTCGACAGCGCCGCCCACGCCAGGTAATGCGGGGTCCGCGTCTCGTCGCCGCACTTGTAGAAGTTGCACGCCGCCTCGCCCTGAAGCTCAAATTCCGGCATGTACATCCGAATGAACGTCCCGGGAATCCGGTATTCGACGCCCCAGCCGTCCGCCGTGTCAAAGGCCGACGGCACAAACAGCTTCTCCGGGCTCATGAGGATCTGGCGTGCGCGCGTCTCTCTTGCCCCGCCGAAGCCCACATAGACATTGCACAGCCTGTTCCACTCGAAGTTGAAGTAGCGCGCGTCGTCCGCTTTCGGCGCGAGGAAGAATTCCAGGCAGCTGTCGCTGCACACCTGATCCAGCGGCCCCGTCAGCGTCGCGCGGACGGGCTTCTCCTTCGCCGTCATGCGCACATAGAGGTTCTCCCCGTCGTGGCACAGCTGCGCCGCCGCCTCAATGCCGCACGGCGCCAGCCACGGCTGGTGCGTGAGCGTCACCGCCGGAATCCTCGCCCAGTCGGGCCTGTCCACGCGCGCGGCCCTGTACACATACGCCATGTCTTTCCTCCTCACAGAGCGATCCAGTACCGTTCCAAATCCACGTTCTCGTCCGGCTCATGCACCGTGCATTCGTACACGCCGCCGTTTTTGAGGATCGTGCGCCGGCTGCCCTCGTTGTCCGTCAGGCAGGTGATCATCACCCTGTCAAGCCCCAGCCTGCGGCAAGCCGGCAGCACCTCCTGCAGCATCCGGGCGGCATAGCCCTTGCGCCGCTCGTCCGGCCGCACGCTGTAGCCGATGTGCCCGCCGTATTTTTCCAGATAGTCGTTGAACTCGTGGCGCACCTGGATCATGCCCACGATTTTTCTGTCCCGCTCGCGCACATAGACAAACTGCGTCGCGGGCACCCTGCCGTCCGGCACGGTCTCGCGCTTCATGTAGCGCGCATTTTCATCCAGCCAGTCCGCGGGATTCTCACACCGGCGCAGTCCGCCCGTGCCGTCCATCGAGTCGCCGCTGTCAAGGAAGGCCTGCCGGTACGCGGATATCTCCTCCGCCATCGCGGGGTCGGGGAACGTCAGCATGCATTCCATGGGATTCACTCCTTTTTCAGAACATTCTATCAGACTTTTCGATGGATGGCAAAGGACACGATTGGATCCCTCAGTCCGCTATCGGCATGCGCCGCAGTGCCTCGGGGATGTCCTCCTGCGTCAGCGGCTCTTCAATCACCTCGGAAAGCTCGAAGATCGGATGCTTCTTTCCGCCGTACACATGGGGCTTTCCTTCCCACGACATCACGCGATAGGCGATTGCGTCCTCATAGAAATCGCCTTCGTCGTTGCTTTCCGTCAGCTCCATCAGCCTGATCTGCGTGTAGCCGTTGCAGCGGAAGTCGAGGCTCTGCGCGAAGGCCGCCGCGCCGCGCTCGGTCAGCTTGGGCGTCTCCCCCTTGTCAAACATCACGCCGATGTCAATTTCTCGGGCTTTGGCGCTTCCGCCCACATAGCCCTGATCCGTCAGGAAGATATCCAGCTTGTTGAGCATCGGTTCGCTCTCGATGAATACCTCGCTGCGTCCCTCCGAAGATACGCCGATCCATTTTACCGAATCGCTTCGGTTGATCACATGCACCCGGTTGCGATTCATCGCCGCCACGTGCACGCTGTTCACGTCGCAGGTTTCCTCGATGACGATCTCCGTCTCCTGCACGGATACGCGCCCGGAGATGAACATGAGTTTATCCACATGCACGCCGTCAAAGATGTAGGTTCCCGCCGACGCAATTCCGCCGCGCTCATCGTATCCGAACTCCACCGTGCCGCCCGATATCCGCGTCACGCTGCCCTCGCGCGTGATCGTCGTGCCGTCCTGCTCGTAGCTGCCCGTGCCGCTGCGCAGCATCCCGCGCATCAGCACATCCCAGGAGACCGCTCCCGCGGCCGCCGGGCAGAGTGCCAGCATGAGCAGCAGAACCAGCAGCATACCCGTCATCCTGCGCATCGTATCGCCTGCTTTCTGTGCGTTCCTTCGTCGTATCCGCTTACAATTCGATTGTATCACGTGTCACTTTTCTCCGCAATACGAAAAAGCGGGCCGTGCCCGCATTCTCCCATTCGGCAAAAAGGGCGCTGTCTCCCAATGGCCAAAGCAAGCCATAAGAGACAGCGCCCTGCGTCTTATTTATTCCACGATCGCGCCCTTGTTCGCGCTGGACACGAGCTTGGCGTAGCGCGCCAGATAACCCTTGGTGACGTTCGGCGGCGGGCAGACCCACTTGGCCCTGCGCTCGGCGAGCACCTCGTCGCTGACCTTCAGCTCGAGCTTGCCATTGGGGATATCGATAGCGATGATATCGCCCTCCTCCACCAGGCCGATCATGCCGCCGGAGGCAGCCTCCGGGGACACATGGCCGATGGCCGCGCCGCGGGTCGCGCCGGAGAAGCGGCCGTCGGTGATGAGCGCCACTTCCTTGTCCAGGCCCATGCCGCAGATCGCGCTGGTCGGGCTGAGCATTTCGCGCATGCCCGGGCCGCCCTTGGGGCCCTCGTAACGGATGACCACGACGTCGCCCGGATGGATCTGGCTGTCGTAGATGGCCGCAATGGCCTCCTCCTCGCTGTTGAACACGCGGGCCGGGCCCTCGTGCACGAGCATCTCCGCCGCCACAGCGCTGCGCTTGACCACGCCGCCGTCGGGCGCGAGGTTGCCGCGCAGGATCATCAGGCCGCCGGTCGGGGAATACGGCGCGTCGAACGGACGGATGACGTCATGGTTGTAGTTCTTCGCCTGAGCAATCTCCTCGCCCAGCGTCATGCCGGAGGCGGTCATGGCGCTCTCGTCGAGCAGGCCGCGGCCCTTGAGCTCGGAGAGCACGCCCATCACGCCGCCCGCCAGGTTCAGGTCGATGACGTGGTGATGGCCGGCGGGGGCCAGGTGGCAGAGGTTGGGCACCTTCGCGCTGGTCTCGTTGACCCAATCGAGGTTGAACTCGATGCCGCACTCGTGCGCGATGGCCGGCAGGTGCAGCACGGTATTGGTGGAGCAGCCCAGCGCCATATCCAGGCACAGCGCGTTGTGGAACGCCGCCTCGGTCATGATCTTGTCCGGGGTCAGGCCCTCCTCCACCATCTTCACGACGCGCATGCCGGTCTTCTTGGCCAGGCGGATGCGCGCGGCGTCAACCGCGGCGATCGTGCCGTTGCCCGGCAGCGCCATGCCGATGACCTCGGTGATGCAGTTCATGGAGTTCGCGGTGAACATGCCGGAGCAGGAGCCGCAGCCCGGGCAGGCGGAGGATTCCACCGCGTTGAGGCCCTCGTCGTCGATCTTGCCGGCCTTGTACGCACCGACCGCCTCGAACACGGAGTTGAGGTCGTAGTCGCGCGCCTCGCCGGGCATCTTGCCGGGCAGCATCGGGCCGCCGGAGATGACCATCGCCGGCAGGTTCAGGCGGCGGGCCGCCATCAGCATGCCCGGAACGATCTTGTCGCAGTTGGGGATGAAGACCATGCCGTCAAAGCCGTGGGCCAGCGCCATGGACTCGCAGCTATCCGCGATCAGCTCGCGGGAGGCGAGGGAGTACTTCATGCCGATGTGGCCCATCGCGATGCCGTCGCACACGCCGATGGCCGGGAACTCGACCGGCACGCCGCCCGCCAGGCGGATGCCGTCCTTGACAGCCTGGGCGATGTTGTTCAGGTGATTGTGCCCCGGCACGCATTCGCTCTTGGCGGACACGACGCCGATCAGCGGGCGGGTGAGCTCCTCGTCGGTCAGTCCGAGGGCCTTCCAGAGGCTGCGGTGCGGGGCCTTCTCCGGGCCCGTCTTGACGCGATCAGAAATAGCCATCTTACAGCTCCTCCACCTTGTTGCCCCAGCTCATCTTGCTGCGCAGATCCTTGCCGACTTCCTCCAGCTGGCTGCCCGCCTCGATGCGGCGCTTGGCCAGGAAATGCACGCAGCCGCTCTGGTTCTCCAGCAGCCAGTTGCGAGCGAAGGTGCCGTCCTGGATCTCGGCGAGGACCTTCTTCATTTCCTTCTTGGTCTCGTCGGTGATCAGGCGCTTGCCGACCTCGTAATCGCCGTACTCGGCGGTGTTGGAGATGGAGTAGCGCATGCCGGCGAAGCCGTGGGCAAAGATCAGGTCGACGATCAGCTTCATCTCGTGGATGCACTCGAAGTATGCGTTCTCCGGCTGATAGCCCGCCTCCACCAGGGTCTCAAAGCCGGCCTTCATCAGGGCGGTCACGCCGCCGCACAGGACAGCCTGCTCGCCGAACAGGTCGGTCTCGGTCTCCTCGCGGAAGGTGGTCTTCAGGATGCCGGCGCGCGCGCCGCCGATGCCCGCGGCATAGGCCAGCGCATAGTCCTGCGCCTTGCCGGAGGCGTCCTGATACACGGCGATGAGGTCCGGAACGCCCTTGCCCTCCAGGTACTGGCTGCGCACGGTGTGGCCCGGGCCCTTCGGCGCGATCATCACGACGTCGACGTCTGCCGGCGGCTTGATGCAGCCGAAGTGGATGTTGAAGCCATGCGCGAAGGCGAGGATCATGCCCGGGCGCAGGTACGGCTTGATGTCCTTCTCGTACATCGCGGCCTGCTTCTCGTCATTGATGAGGATCATGATCATGTCGGCGACCTTCGCGGCCTCGGCGGTGGTCATGACGGTCAGGCCGGCGGCCTCCGCCTTCGCCCAGCTCTTGGAGCCCTCGTACAGCGCGACGATGACGTCGCAACCGGAGTCCTTGAGGTTCAGCGCATGAGCGTGGCCCTGGGAGCCATAGCCGACGATGGCGATCTTCTTGCCGCTCAGCATGTCAAGATTGCAGTCCTGCGCGTAAAACATCTGTGCCATTTTCATTTCCTCCTACTTGTCCGTGCATTTGTGCACGCATGAAGTCAATCTATGTGCCCGGAAGACCCGGTTCGCACTCGTAATCGGAAAGGCGCTCCGCCCGGCTGCCGCCGGGCGACCTCATCCGTCACGGCTTTCGCCGTGCCACCTTCCCCATAGGGGAAGGTGGATCGCCGCAGGCGAGACGGATGAGGTCCCGCCCGCAGGCGCATCAGTCAAAGAGATCGGAAGTCATCACGTCGTCGCCGCGCTCGAGCGCAACCACGCCCGTGCGCACCAGCTCGAGGATGCCGTAGTCCTCCAGCAGGCCCATCAGCGCGTCGA
>JBJEUI010000029.1:0-19301 GCA_051883755.1 Candidatus Ventricola sp. | reverse complement strand
CCCGGCGCAGGCGGTCGATCGCCTCGTTCGAGGGATTGCCCGTCACGCGCGCGAGATACACCTTATCCACCTCGCAGCTCGGGTGCGTCAGACGCTGGGCGAGCTCGCCGTCGTTGGTGAGCAGCAGCAGGCCCTCGCTGTCGTAGTCCAGCCGGCCCACCGGATACAGCCGCACCGGGAAATCGCGGAAGCGGTCCATGACCGTCTCGCGGCCCTTCTCGTCGCTGACGGTGGTCACCTCGCCCGCGGGCTTGTGGTAGAGGACGTAGTGCTTCTCCTCCTCGGGCGTGATCTTCACGCCGTCCACGCGCACCTCGTCATCTTCCTCCACCTGCGTGCCCATCTCGGTGACGGTCTGTCCGTTGACCGTCACGCGGCCGGAGGCAATGATCTCCTCGCACTTTCTTCTGGCGGCGACGCCGCACATGGCCATGTATTTCTGAAGTCTCATTCTCAATCTCCTTGATCACATTTGCAGCATCCAATGCGCCGCAATCCGGCGCACGTCCAGATGGATGCCGTCCGCATCGACGCGCTCGCTGGCGACGACCTCGCCCGTGCCGTAGACCCTGCCGTCCACCACCAGCTTCGCCGTGCCCAGATGCATGCCCGGATACACCGGCGCGCGCACGCTCGCCGGCACGTCGAGCACCGCCTGCGCGGCCTCGCCGCTCTCCAGCGGCACGCTCAAATCCTCCATCACGCACATGCCGCAGGAATCGCGCTCGCCGCCTTCCACGGCGATGCGCCCGGCGGAAAGCGTCGGGCCCAGCACGCGCGTCATCGCATACCGCTCAAAGCAGCCGTCAAGCAGCCGCTCAGCCTCGTCAAACCAGTCGCTGCACCCCAGCACCACGCCGACAAGCTCCATGCCCTCCCGCTTCGCGCCGAACACCAGGCACCTGCCCGCCTTGCTGGTATAGCCGGTCTTCACGCCCGTCGCGCCCGCATAGGTGGTCAGCAGGCGGTTCTTGTTGGTCAGCTGCCGGTCGTAGGTGCGCCCTTCCCAGGGAATGCTCGCGTGCTGCGTGGACACAATCCGGCGGAAGACCGCGCTGCGCATCGCCTCGCGCGCGATGAGCGCCAGGTCGTACGCCGTCGTATAGTGCCGCTCGTCCGGCAGTCCGTGCGGGTTGGCAAAGTGGGTGTTCACCGCGCCGATCTCCCGGGCGCGCGCGTTCATCAGCTCCGCGAAGCCCTCGACCGATCCGCCGATGTGCTCCGCAATCGCCACTGCCGCGTCGTTGCCGCTGGAGAGCATCAGGCCCAGCAGCATCTGCTCAAGCGTCAGGCGCTCGCCCTCCTGCAGGTAGATCGACGTGCCGGACACGCCGAACGCGTTGTGCGAGCAGACCACCTCGTCCGCGAGATTTCCCCGCTCGATGGCCAGCAGCGCGGTCATCACCTTGGTCGTCGAGGCCATCGGCAGCCGCGCGTGCATGTCGCTTGCAAAGAGCACGCGGCCCGTTTCCATTTCCAGGATACAGGCCGCCCTGGCGGTGGTTTCATCCTGCGCCAAGGCTCCATATTGATTATACATAAAAATCAGAGCCATGAAAAGCCCTGCCGCCCATCTTTTCGTGATAAGCGCCTCCTATCCTGACTTTTCCAGGCTGTATCAGCCTTTTTTTGCCGACAGCCGCGCAGTGAAAAAGGCCCGGTTGGACAGCGCCGCCGGATCGTTCGGGCGCAGGAGCAGCGCCCGCTCGTTCATCTTCGAGGCCTCCACGTCGTCGCCCAGGCGCGATAGAATCACGCACAGCTGCATCAGCGGGATGTAGCCGTATGCCTCCGGGAACGTGAACGCGCAGGACGTCTCGGGCATATCGCACAGCAGCGCAGAGCGGTACCAGTGCGCCGCCGCGTGCAGATCCTCCTCCTCCAGAAAGCACGCGCCCAGCGCGCAAAGCGCTTCCGCCCGCGGCGCGCCGTTCTCCATCGCCGCGAAAAACGACCGCTTCGCCTCCTGCCTGCGCCCCAGCTGCGTCAGGCACTCGCCCCGCTGGATGAGCGCGTCCAGCCGGTTGACCGACCAGCCGTCCATCGCCAGGAACGCGGCAAACGCCGCCTCCGCCTGCTCCGTTTCGCCCGCGCTCTTGAGCTCCCGTGCATAGTAGTACCAGTCCCGCGGGGACAGCGCGCGCCCGCGTGCCAGCCACGTCCGGTAGATCGCCAGGTTCCGCCGGTTGCTGCTTTCCCCGTGCTGCCCCGTGTGCCGCACGACGATGTCCTCGTGCAGCACGTTTCCGCCCACAGCCATCGCCTCGTGCACCACGCCCTCAAACACAAAGCCCGCCGCGCGCCGCACGATGCGCTCCCGCTCAAACACCAGCGACGGCCTGCCGTCCGGCCCAAAGGCATAGGCATACGGCAGCATCACGGCGTCCACACTGTCGTCAAGCCGCGCCTTGAGCGCGCAGAGCTTCTCCGCCTCCTCAGGATCGAGCACGTCGTCCGCGTCGAGCCACAGGATGAACGGCTTGGTCGCATAGGAAAACGACGTGTTGCGCGCGTCCGCAAAGTCGTTCTGCCAGACATAGTCGTAGATCCTGTCCGTATACCGGCGCGCTGCGGCCTTGGTGCCATCCGTCGAGCCCGTGTCGAGGATCACGATTTCATCCACGGCATCCTTCACGCTGTTCAGGCACCTGCCCAGCCGTGTCTCCTCGTCCCTGACGATCATGCAAAGCGAAAGCTCCATGTCCACCCCTCCTGCCTTTCACACGCCCTGTTCCTTTTGCATAGAGTATGCCAGGGAACCGAAAACAAGTTCCCTGACTTTCCAATGTGATAGAAGAAAGAGGTGTCGCTCTTGCCGTATTATGTTGCCAATCATGATCCGCGCAGCCAGCGTTTCTGTGACTGCGACGATATGCAGAACGAATTCTCACGCAGCCGCTGCGGCTGCAATGGCTGCTGCGCGTGCGCCATCGGCCCGACCGGCCCGACTGGCCCCACCGGTCCGCAGGGTGCGGTAGGCCCCACGGGTCCGCAGGGTCCCGTCGGCGCAACCGGCCCGACCGGCCCCACCGGCCCGCAGGGCTCCCAGGGCGCGCAGGGTGCGCAGGGCCCGACCGGCCCGACCGGCCCCACCGGCGCCACAGGTCCGCAGGGCCCGCAGGGCGCGCAGGGTCTCGTCGGTCTGACGGGCGCAACCGGCGCGACGGGCGCAACCGGCGCAACCGGCCCGACCGGACCCACCGGCCCGACAGGTCCCACCGGTGCGACGGGCGCAACCGGCCCGACCGGTCCTTCCGGCCTCATCGGCGCGGACGGTCCGCAGGGCCCGACGGGGCCCACCGGCCCCACCGGCCCGACCGGCCCCACCGGTCCGACAGGCCCCACCGGCCCGACTGGCCCGACCGGCCCCACGGGACCTTCCGGCACCGGTCTGGCAGCCTTTGCCACCGGCCACACGACCGGCACGATCAACGTCGCCGCCAACCAGGTCATCCCGTTTGCCACGTTCACCGTTCAGCCGGTCGGCGCGGTGACGCAGAACACCGGCATGTTCCGTCTGGTCTCCCCGGGCACGTATCAGGTCACCGCAATCCTGAACACGCCGTCCTGCACCCGCAGGGACACCGCTGCGCAAAGCGGCGATCAGCACGGCGAACACTGCTGCTGCCGCTGCTGCGAGCGCAGCTGTGACGATCAGACCGAGACCGACGTGTACCTGCTGGTCAACGGCGCGGTGCTCCCGTCCACGCAGACCCATTTGCGCTCCGGCGAGCACACCGGCACGACGTCCATTCAGGCGCATATCGTCTCCAACGGCTACACGACCGTCGGCCTGGCCGCCGCGGACGCGCTGAATTACACCGGCGTGCACACCACGGACGTCCTCGCTTCGATCGCGTTCCTGCGGATTTCCTGATACTAATTCGCAGTTAAAATGCCTAACAGAACGCATCAGATTTTTCGCTCTGACGAAGCCAAGTGCAGTGAGGCGTACTGGAGGTACGTTGAACGGAACGAGGCAAAGTCAGTGCGGAAAAGATGGTGCGCGGATTGGGTCATTTTAACAAGAATTAGTATGAGCACGCGCCGCAGCAGGGCCTTCATGTAACGCACCCATAGGATAACGGCAGAAGCCGCCCGGCAAAGGCGGCTTCTGCTTTATGCGTTCGTTTTGCTGTCGAGCATCGCCCAGGTCTTCGGCCCGACGACGCCATCCACGGCCAACGCGCTGTTGCGCTGGAACAGCCGCACCGCCGCGCGCGTGATCAGCCCGAAATGGCCGTCCGCGCCGTAGGGCTCCAGCGGATAGCCCAGCGTGATGAGCTTTGCCTGCACCGCGCGCACATCGTCGCCCGCCATGCCGTTTCTCAGCAGCCGCCTGCTCTCCACCGGCGGCGCTTTGCTCTCCTCGCCCGTCTCCTCGTCGTAGGCCACGTTCAGCCGCGCCCAATGCGTAAACGACGTCTGGGCAATCCGCCGCCTGACCACGCCGTAAGCATGCCCGCGCGCGTCGATCTCCTCGCCGCCGCCGATGGACACACCCGTATGCGACATCTTGCTGCCCGTCATCGTGAACAGAAACAGTCCGGCCTCGTCGGGCATCGTGTCGATCGTTCCCCTCTCCTTCCACACGTTCTTTTCGCGCCACTGACTGTTGGAGCCGCTGGGCAGGGCAACGCCTGCCGCCCTGGCCACCGTGCGCGTGAGCTGCGCGCAGTCATAGCAGGGCTTGCCCAGCCATCTGGGGCCGTAGCGGTCAATCAGGCTGGCGTATTCGGGGTATTGCTTCTTCTGCTGCTCCATCCTCGCGCGCGTGCAGATCCATCCCGTCGCGCCGTAGATATAGCCGCTGCCCAGCAGCGAAATCGCCCTGGCGGTCATCGCTTCCCGATTTGTCGGCATAGAAAAAACGCCTCCCTTCCCTTCATCCTATGAAGGAAAGAGAGACGCCGTTTATTTCTCCTTCACCCACGCGCGCAGGGACGCGAACATCGCGTCCTCGCCCTCGTCGCGAAGCTGCGTGAGAAAGCGCGTCAGCAGCGCCAGCGTTTGTGGGTGCATGCTGTCGCGCATCTTGCCGCGCATCAGGTATTCCAGCGGCGCGCCGTCCGTGTACGCCGCGCCCTTGTAGATCTTGCTGGCCGCCATGCGGTCGCACAGCATTTCCGCCAGGTATTTGCGCGGCATCGGCACGGCGGCATAGCCGCCCTTTTCCATGCTGAAATCCGTCCAGTATTCCCAGTGGTGACGGTTGCGGCCCTTGTGGTGCATCCAGGCCTGCGAGCAGCCGCTGCTGCGGCGCTCGTCCTCCGTGGGCGAATGCGTGCCGTTGAAGTAGCGCACGCCCGGAATGAATTCCGTCGGGCTGTACTTGGACAGATCGTGCCCAAGGCCCTGCAGGAGAATGCCCGCCCGGGCGCAGTGGACGATCACCTTGTGGCGATGGCGCGTGACCGTCTTCAGGTGGCCCCAAAACCTTTGCAATCCGTTCATTTATCCCACCTGCCCCGCGTCAAGCACGCTTTCGCACACCGCGCCGCCCAGGCACACGCTCCCCTGATAGAGCACCATGCTCTGCCCCGGCGTGACCGCTCGCTGCCTGTCCCTCGCCGTCACGTGCAGCCTGCCGCCCTCCAGCACCCGAACGTGCACCGCCTGATCCGGTTGGCGGTAGCGGTACTTGCAGGTGCAGTCAAATTCCATGGCCGGCGGCTCGCCCGCAATCCACGTCGCATCCTCACCGATCGCGTTTTTGCTGTACAGCATCGGATGATCCGCGCCGCGGGTGACGATCAGCTGATTCCTCTCCATGTCCTTGGCCAGCACGAACCAGCGGCCGCCGTCCGTCTCGCCGTCTACGCCGCCGATGCCCAAGCCCCGGCGCTGGCCGAGCGTGTAGTACATCAGACCGTCGTGCTTTCCGACCACGCGGCCCTCCGGCGTCACCATGTCGCCCGGCTGCGCCGGCAGGAACTGCCTGAGGAAGGGCTTGAAGTGCCGCTCGCCGATGAAGCACACGCCGGTCGAGTCCTTCTTGAGCGACGTGGCCAGCCCGGCGTCCTTCGCAATCTCGCGCACCTGCGCCTTGGTCAGGCCGCCGACCGGGAACATCGCCTTGCCAAGCGCCCTCTGCCCCAGCATGTAGAGGAAATAGCTCTGGTCCTTGTTCCCGTCTGCGCCGCGCAGCAGCTGCATGCGCCCGTCCGGCGCCGTGCCCAGGTTGCAGAAGTGGCCGGTTGCCAGCTTGTCCGCGCCCAGCTCCATCGCAAAGTCGAGAAACGCCTTGAACTTGATCTCCCGGTTGCACAGCACGTCGGGATTGGGCGTGCGCCCGCGGCGGTACTCGTCAAGGAAGTAGGCGAACACACGGTCATAGTACTCCCTGACGAAATTGACCGAATAGTACGGGATGTCGATCCGCTCGCACACCTCGCGCACGTCGGCCCAGTCCGCCTCGCTGGTGCACACGCCGTTTTCGTCCTTCTCCTCCCAGTTCTTCATGAACACGCCGATGACCTCGTGGCCCTGCCGCTTGAGCAGCAGCGCCGCCACCGAGGAGTCCACGCCGCCGGACATGCCGACTACGATTCTTGCCATGTTTCCTCCGTCAGATCGATTGCAACGGGCCATGCCCGCTTCCGTTTCGAAACGCTTTTCAGCATCACGCTTACAGGGTGAAGAGCCGCTCGTCGACCGCCGCAAGCATCTCGCGCGTCACGTCCCCGATGGACTGCGAAGCATCCACCGCGGCCACGCGCGCCATGTTTTCCTGACCGAACAGCGCCTCGTAGGCCTGATAGGTGCGCTCAAAGAAGCTGCTCTTCTCGCGCTCGAGCCTGTCCGGCTCGGAGGCGCTCAGCCTGCGGGAGAGCGCACGCTCCGGCGGCATGCGCAGGTAAATGGTCACGTCCGGCAGCGTATCGCCCACGGCCAGCCGGTTGAGCGCGGCGATCGCGTCGCTGCCCAGGCCTCTGCCGCCGCCCTGATAGGCGATGGACGAGTCCACAAACCGGTCGCAGACGACGGCCTTGCCCGCCTCAAGCGCCGGGCGGATCAGCGCGCGCACGTTCTGCGCACGGGACGCGGCGTACAGGTATGCCTCCGTCTCGTCAAACATTGCCTTGTTCGCCGGATCGAGCACCAGCTCGCGGATCTTTTCGGCGATCGCGTCGCCGCCCGGCTCGCGCGTGAGCTGCACATCCCAGCCCAGCTGCTCAAGGTGCTCAACCAGCGCGCCCAGCTGCGTCGTCTTGCCGCAGCCGTCCATGCCCTCCATGGAGAGGAAGACGCCCCGCGCGCGCGGCGCATCGCCCAGCAGCATGTCCGTAAGCTCCTCCACCGTCGCGGCGATCTGCGTCGCCCCGGCCGCTTCAAGCTCCTCGCGCGTGCCGTAGCCATAGCACACGCCGATGGTGTCGATGCCGTTGGCCCGTCCGCCTTCGATGTCGTAGCAGCGGTCGCCGATCATCACCGGCACGCCGCCCAGCAGCTCGGCGGCCTTTTTGACGATGTCCGCCTTGCTCGCGTGCTTGACGGCAAAGTCCGGGCCGACCAGCGCGTCCAGATACGGCGCAAAGCCGAATTTCTTCGCGATCCGCTCGGCAAAGACCTGCGGCTTTGCGGTCGCCATCGCGATCTTCGCGCCATTCTTTTTCAGACTGCGCAGCAGCAGCGGAATGCCGGCGTAAACCTCGTTCTCGGCCCAGCCGATCGTGGAGAAGCGCTCACGGTAAGCCGTCACCGCCAGATCCGCCTGCTCGTCCGTCATGCCGCAGATACTCTTGAACGAGGCGAACAGCGGCGGCCCGATGAACGCCTTGAACTGCTCCTCTGTATAGCCGGTAAAGCCCAGCTTCTCCGCGGCGTACAGCGCCGAGCGCGTGATGCCCTTCTCGCTGCGCGTCAGCGTGCCGTCCAGGTCAAACAGGATCGTCGTATATTTCATGCCTTATCCCTGCTTTCTGCGGCGGCGCGGCGCTGCCTGCGCGTCGCCGTCCGCAGCCTTGTCTTGTTTCTTTCCTGCCGGTTTTTCCTGCTTTTTCGCCTTCTGCCGGGCGATTTCCTCGCGCGCCCAGGCGACATCCTCCGGCTTCACCAGCGGATCGACGTAGGGATACAGCGCCGGAAACGCGCGCTCCAGCGCCCGCGCATACAGCGTGTGCACGCGGCCGTGCGTCATCCGCTCGTCAAAGCCATAGCGCTCGTCCAGCTTCTGTGCAAGCGCCGAGCGCATCTGCTCATCCGGGCGGAAGGTGCACGCGCAGCGGAGGCTGCCCTCGTCGTACACCAGCACATGGCCGATCACGTCCTGCGCGCCCCTGCCCGCCAGCAGACGGGAGAGGCGGCTGGAAATCAGGCTCAGCCAGAAGGCCGCGCGCACACGGCGCGGCGGCTTCGTATCCGGGTCAATGTGCGTCACCTGCCGGTAGGTCGTCTTCAAATTCTCCGCCATGCGCACCTCGCGCAGGCTGACCACCCGCTCAAGCGGAATCTGAATGAGCGTAATCGTGCTGTCGCCCAGACGGCGCTCGAGCACCAGCTCGTCCTCCTTGAGCGTATAGACGTAGCTGGCCACCGTACGGCGCATGAAGGCCACCAGCAGCACAATCGCGTAGACATAGAACGCGATGTTCAGCAGGCCGGCGCCCGTCGCCGCAATCAGCAGATTGACGGCCATCTGCGCAATCGCCAGCCGCACAAGCATGCCCGCAATGCTCAGCAGAAAGGATTTGCCCGTCAAGGGCTTGGCAGCGTTGCGCTGCTGCAAAATGATACCCTGCATATGCTTCTCTTTCCGTGTCAGCCCGCCAGGCCGCTTTCCTCCAAAAAGTCCTGCTGAGCGTTCATGTAGCTGTCCAGCAGCTGCGCGAGGCGGTTCATCTCATCCTCATCCGTGACGCCCTCGCCAAGCCTTTCCAGCAGCGCCTCAAACGCGTCGTCATCGTCGTATTCGCCCTCGCCCATCAGGCCGTCCTCGTCGATCACATCGGTTTCGCGCATGTAGGCCATGTCGGCCTCAATCGCGCGGCGGATGAAATCCTCCAGCGTCTCCTGCGGCTCCTTGTGGCCCGCCTTGCGCATGGCCCTGGCGATGAACGGCACCGCAGCAGCCGCGTCGTAGCCCTGCATCATCATGCGTCTTCCTCCATGTTCAGCAGGCCGCGGTAGGCCATGACCAGTTCGGCGAAGTAGTCCAGCGCCTCGCACACCGGCTGCGGCGTGGACATGTCCACGCCCGCGACCTTGAGCTCCTCGATCGGCGGCATGCTCCCGCCCAGCGTGAGGAACCTGCGGTACGCCGCCACCTTCTCCGGATCGCCGCTGAGGACGTTTCGCGCCAGCGCCACCGCCGCGCAGAAGCCTGTCGCGTACTTGTAGACATAGAATGGGCTGTAGAAGTGCGGGATGCGCATCCACTCCTGCGCGACCTCCCTGTCCACCTTGACCGCCTTGCCGTAGTACAGCTTGTTGAGGTCATAGTACATCGCGCAGAGGTTTTCCTTCGTCAGGCTCTTCCCCTCCTCGGCCATGCGGTGCGCCTTGTGCTCAAACTCGGCGAACATCGTCTGGCGGAATACCGTCGTGCGGAAGTGCTCGAGCATCGAGCCGATCAGCGCCAGCTGCGCCCTGCGGTCATCCGAATGTTTCTTCATCAGGTATTCGTAGAGCAGGATCTCGTTGCAGGTCGAGGCGACCTCCGCCACGAAGATCGTGTAATCCGCCTTGGCAAACGGCTGCGCCTGGTTGGAGTAGTAGCTGTGCATCGCGTGGCCCATCTCATGGCAGAGCGTGGAGAGGCCGTCGTACGTCTTCGTGTGGTTGAGCAGCACATACGGCGTGGTTTTGTGCACAGATGTGCTGTATGCGCCGCCGCGCTTGTTCTTCGTCTCGCAGACGTCGATCCAGCGGTCGGCAAGCGCGCGGGATGCATCGGCAACGTAGTCCTCGCCCAGCGGCTTCACCGACGCGAGGAACGTCTCGAACGCCTCCTCGATCTCCGGCTTCACGTCGAAGCTGTCGCCCGTCTTGGCGTACAGGTCGTACATGTGCAGCTGCGCAAGGCCCAGCTGCTCTTTGCGGATGTTCAGGTATTCGCAGAGCGTGGGCAGGCCGCCGTGCACCGCATCGATCAGGCTGTCGTAGACGCTCTCGTCGATCTCGTCGGGATACAGCGCCGCCTCGCGCACGCTCCTGTAGCCGCGCGCGGTGCTCTCAAAGATGCCCGCCTTCACCTGTCCGGCGTAGAGGCTGGCGATGGTGTTGCCCATTTTGCCGTAGCCATTCATTACATTGCAGTACGCGGCCTTGCGCACGGCGCGGTCAGGGCTCTCCAGGAAGGAGACCAGCCGCGCGTCGGTCAGCAGGGTCTTCCTGCCGTCCTCGCCGCGCGTCTTGCCCAGATCCAGATCCGCGCCCGCGAGCATGTCATACGCGTTCTCCGGCACGCCGGACACCTCGGAGGCCATCGCCAGCAGCTGCTCCTCGCGCGGGGAGAGCGTGTGTGCCTTCATGCGCAGCACGCCCTTGAGGAAGGCGTCGTACGCGGCAAACGCCGGATCAGCGATCATGCCCTCCAGCTCGCCCTCCTTAAGGGCCAGCAGCTCCGGCGTGAGGAACGCGGTCTTTGCGCCCACCTCGCTGTAGAGCGTCTGCGCGCGGCTGTTCATCGCCTGGTAGCGGCCTACGGTCGTGTCCTCGTGCTGCTTCATCATCGCATAGCAGTAGACGTCGCCCATCGTTTCCATCAGCGCCATGTAGTGATCAAGCGCCTTTTTCACCGTTTCACGGCCGGCATGCAGCGTGCCGGCGCAGGCGGCAAACGCATCCGTCTCCGCCTTCACGTGTTCAAAGGCCTGCTCCCAGGCCTCATCGCTTTCGTAAATGCGCGTCAGATCCCAGGTGTACCTGGGATCGACCGTCGCGCGGGTGAGCTGATTATCCATGAATATCCTTCTTTCAGCGTTGAGATAAAGCTTTGTTCGGGAACCTCATCTGTCATGCTTTCGGAACCTCATGCGTCATGCCTCCGGCATGACACCTTCCCCATAGGGGAAGGCACATTTTCTTATTCTTTTTCACGATCTTTGCCTTCCCCTTTGGGGAAGGTGCCGAGCGCAGCGAGGCGGATGAGGTCCTCAGTTCTTCAGGCTCTGCAGCGGCGCGGGGATGCGGCCGCCGCGGGCGATGAACCTCTCGGCGGAGTACGGGCTCACGCGCATGATCGGCGCGCGGCCGAACAGGCCGCCGAACTCGACCTCGTCGCCCACGTCCTTGCCCGGGGCCGGAATGATGCGCACGGCGGTCGTCTTGCTGTTGACCATGCCGATGGCCGCCTCATCCGCGATGATCGCGCTGATGGTGCTCGCCGGGGTATTGCCGGGCACGGCGATCATGTCAAGGCCGACGGAGCACACGCAGGTCATCGCCTCAAGCTTCTCCAGGCTCAGCGCGCCGCGCGCCGCTGCGTTGATCATGCCGATATCCTCGGACACCGGGATGAACGCGCCGGACAGGCCGCCGACGTGGCTGGACGCCATGACGCCGCCCTTCTTGACCGCGTCGTTGAGCAGCGCCAGCGCCGCCGTGGTGCCGTGGCAGCCGCAGACCTCCAGGCCCATCTCCTCCAGAATATGCGCCACGGAGTCGCCCATCGCCGGGGTCGGCGCCAGGGACAGATCGACGATGCCGAACGGCACGCCCAGCCGGGCGGACGCCTCGCGGGCAACCAGCTGGCCCACGCGCGTGATCTTGAACGCCGTCTTCTTGATGGTCTCGGCCACCACGTCAAACGGCTGATCCTTCGCTTCCTTTTCCAGCGCATGCTTCACCACGCCCGGCCCGGAGATGCCCACGTTGATGCAGCAGTCGCCCTCGCCCGGGCCGTGGAACGCGCCGGCCATGAAGGGGTTGTCCTCCACAGCATTGGCAAAGACGACCAGCTTCATGCAGCCGGAGGCGTCGGTGTCCTTCGTCGCCTCGGCGATGTTCTTGATCGCCTCGCCGCACAGGCGCACCGCGTCCATGTCGATGCCCGCGCGGGTGGAGGCCACGTTCACGGAGGAGCACACGCGCTCGGTGGTGGAGAGCGCCTCCGGCAGCGACGCAATCAGCGCCCGGTCGGACTTGGTCATGCCCTTCTGCACCAGCGCGGTGTAGCCGCCGATGTAGTTGACCCCGGTCTCCTTGGCCGCCGCGTCCATCGCGCGCGCCACGACGACGGGATCGCCGCAGGCAGCGGCCACCAGGCTCGCCGGGGTCACGGAGATGCGCTTGTTGACGATTGGGATGCCGAACTCGCGCTCCAGCTCCTCGCCGGTTCTGACCAGGTGCTCCGCCTGCTTCGTGATGCGGTCGTAGACGTTCTGATACAGCGTCTGCCTGTCCGGATGACAGCACGCATAGAGCGAAATGCCCATCGTAATCGTGCGGATGTCGAGCTTTTCCTCGGTGATCATCCGCACGGTCTGAAGGATTTCAGAAGTATTGATCATGTTGCCCCTCCGAATCAGATTCTGTGCATCGCATCGAAGATCTCACTGCGCTGGATGCGGATCTGCAGACCCAGCTCGCTGCCCAGCGCGTCCAGCTCATCGGAGAGCTGCGCGAAACGGGAGAGCGAAATGTCCACGATCATGATCATGTTGAACATGCCGGAGAGAACGGTCTGGGAGATGTCCAGGATGTTCGCCTCATGGTGCGCAAGCGCCGCGCTCACGCGGGCGATGATGCCGATGGTATCGTTGCCCACGACGGTGACAACAGCGGTATTCTTCTTTTCCATATGATCCTCCAATGTATTTGGGATTCTTCAGATTTCTTCGATCACGCGCAGGCAGGCCTGCATGACCTGCTGCGCCGAATCGCACAATTCGTCCGCGCCGGCGAGCTCCTCTCGGCTGCCCATGCCGAACGTCACGCCCACGGCATAGGCGCCTGCTGCGCGGGCATGGTCGATGTCCGTGCTGCGGTCGCCCACGACGATCACGCGCCGCGCGCCGAGCTCCCGCGCCCACATGCCGATGCGCATCGCCTTGCTCACGCCGGCGGCATAGCCCGCGCTCAGCTCGATGTACGGCGCAAAGCCGTAGTGCTCGATGCACGCCCGGCAGTAGGCCGGCGCGCCGTTGGTGAGAATCGCCAGATGCGCGCGCTGCGCCAGCACTGCGAGCATCTCGCTGACGCCGGGATACACCTTGCCGACGGTGTGCACCAGCTCCACCTCGATCTCGTCGATCAGCATATCGTACTCCGCGCGCCGCTCGGGCCCGATCCCCATGATCCGGCAGACCTCGTCCGCGCTGGGCCCGTTGAAGGAGTCCGCCAGCGCGTCGCTGATCTCGCCGAAGCCCATCCTGCTGAAGACGCGCTTGAAGAGCAGGCGGCCCAGGTGCGCGCTGTCCGTCAGCGTGCCGTCCAGGTCAAACACGATCAGCACAGGCCGTTTCGCCGCCAGCACACCGGCCCCGCAGGCATCCGTGATCTGTGCACCATAGAGTGCTGCGTTCATAGGAACCTCCGATTCAGTTCTCGTTTCTGACTTCCTTGATCACGCCGCTGCGGTATGCGGCAATCAGCCTCATCAGGTCGTCGATACGGCCGCGCAGCTTCTCGCCGTCGTCCGTATCGGCGATGAGCAGACGGTGCGGCATGTTCTTGACGATGCTGTGGACGCTGTGGATGTCCTGCTCGGCGGAAATCGCGCTCGCCCTGGATTCAAACGGCTGATGCGCGACGAGGCTCAGTTCATGCGAGGAGAAGATCAGCGTGTAGCCCGCGATGCCGGTCACCGGCTGATACGCGCGGGAGAGGCCGCCGTCGATCACCAGCAGCTTGCCGCCGGCCTTGATCGGGCTCTCGCCCTGGCCCAGCTTCACCGGCACATGGCCGTTGATGATGAAGCCCTCGTCCGTCATGTCAAACTCGTGCAGGATGCGCAGCGCCGTCTGCTCGTCGTCCTGCAGGCTGTAATACGCGTTCTTGACCTCCACGTGCGGCTTCTTGTCCTTGATAAAGTAGCGCTCGAACGTCGCCATCTTGCTCTTGCCGAACAGCGGAGAATACGGGCCGCAGCCCAGGTACCACAGGAAGTCCTGCCCGTCCTCGCGTGACCTGGAGCCCAGGCTGGCAAAGTAACCCTGGCGCGCCAGCAGGTCCGCCGCATCGATGCCCGCACGGCCGCAGAACGTCTCGCTGCCGGAGACCGGGATCGGCGCGAAGCTGC
The DNA here is from genome assembly GCA_051883755.1 of Candidatus Ventricola sp. GTDB lineage: Bacteria > Bacillota > Clostridia > Christensenellales > Aristaeellaceae > Ventricola. The sequence goes on along the minus strand of JBJEUI010000029.1, from coordinate 5,119 downwards.
CGTCCTCGCACATCGGGATGCAACCGTGGTACAGCAGGTTGCCGTTGCAGCGCAGGTACATGCCGCCCGTGCTGTAGAGGAACTGGACGTGGCGCTGCAGCTTTTCCGAGTGCGCAAACTCGAGCACCAGGCGGTCCATCACCTCGCGCTCCATCGGCGTGAGCGCATAGGGGTCCTTCGGATCGATCGTCGGGAAATGGCAGCTGCGCAGCGGGTACGTCTCGCCCTCGACGTCCACTGTGCCTTTTTCAAAGTCGATGTGGTGGAGCAGACGCCGTCCCTCCATGCCGTATTCCGGATGACGCGCCAGCAGCTGGCCCTCGAGCTTGAACTGCAGGATCGCCGCCGCCTTGTGCATGCGCGCCAGCTCCATCTCGTCCTCGTGCACGTCCTCGCCGTTGTCCTTCGGGCGGAACTCGGCGCACGGGTCATCGGCATAGCAGCTCATGGCCAGCGTGGAGAGCGGGCGCAGCGAGATACCGTAGCCCACCTCGAGCGTCTCCAGGTTGCCGTACTTGACGGAGGTCACGATCACCTGCGCAATGCAGGCCTCGGACAGCGCCGCCGCGCCCATCCAGGCGATGTCGTGGTTGCCCCACTGCACGTCGACCTGGTGGTAGTTCTCCAGCGCGTCCAGGATCAGGTCGGCGCGCGGGCCGCGGTCGAAGATATCGCCGATGATGTGCAGGCGGTCGATGGCCAGCGCCTGAATGACGCGGCTGAGCGCGATGATCATCGCGTCGGCCTGGCCGGTCTCCAGAATCGACTGCATGACCTCCTTGTAGTAGCCTTCCTTGTCGGGCGTGCTGTCGCTGAGCATCAGCTCCTCAATCAGCGCGCCCATCTCGCGCGGCATCGCGTCGCGCACGCGCTTGCGGGTGTACTTGACCGAGCACTTGCGGCAGACCTCCACCAGCCGGTAGATCGTCAGCCGGTACCATTCCGGCGAAACCACGCCCTGCTTCTTGAGCAGCGCCAGCTTTTCATCAGGATAGTAGATCAGCGTGGACAGCATGTCCCGCTCGTGCGTGGAGAGGATGTCGCTGTACAGGTCATTGATCTTCTGCTTGATGACGCCGCTGGCGTTGTGCAGGATGTGCAGGAACGCCTGATGCTCGCCGTGCAGGTCCGAGAGGAAATGCTCGGTGCCCTTGGGCAGGCGAAGCACGGCGCGCAGATGCGCGACCTCCGCGGAGGCCTCCTGAATCGTGTGATACTGGTTGCGCAGCAGCTTGAGATAGCGGATATCCTGAGCAGTAAAGTTTTCCATCGTTTGTCCTTTCTTTTTCCGAAGAGCCTTCACGGAGCCCCGGTCTTATTTGCGGCAGCAGGCGATGCACTCGACCTCGATGGACAGGCCCATCGGCAGACGGGAGACCTCCACGCAGGAGCGGGCCGGATAATTCGGGCCGAAATACCCGGCGTAGAGCTTGTTCACCTCGGCAAAATCGCCCAGGTTCGTCAGAAACACCGTGGTCTTGAGCACGTCGTCCATGGTCAGGCCCAGCTCGCCCAGCACCGTGCGGATGTTCTCAAACACCTGCCTGGCCTGCGCCAGCGTGCCGCCCTCCACCGGCTTGCCCACGGCCGGATCCACGCCGATCACGCCGGACATGTAGACCGTTTCGCCGTAGATCGTCGCCGTGCAGTACGGGCCGATCGCGGCCGGGCCCTTTTGCGTCTTAAAGCAAATCTTTTCCATGGGTTTTTCCTCACTTTCCGTATTGTCACAGGGAATGGCAGAAATCGTCAATCTCATTCCGCGTCCCGCTGCTGCACGCCCACATAGATGGTCGGCGCCACAGCCTCGTACACGCTTTCGCTGACGATCTCGGCGGCCGTCTCCAGCCCGTTTTCGTCCAGCGTCACGCGCTCCACGCTCACCTCATATCCGGCAAGCGCCTCGCCGACGGGCACGCGCTCGTCGGTGTAGGTCGCGTATTGCCCTTCCCGGTCGCGCACATACACCGGCTCCTCGATCGTGCCCAGCTCATCAATCAGCGAGTTCAGCCGGCAGCGTCTGCCCAGCTCCTCGCCGATGAGCATCAGTTCCAGATAAACCGCGCCGTCGTCCTCGTAAACGCGCGCGCTCACAAACAGCGGCGCATCCGTCTTATTGACGATCACCAGGTCAAGGCCCTGGTCCGACACCGCCGCCTCCTGGCCCATATCGCAGTAATCCACCGGGCGCACCGCGGCGCTGCGCTCGCGAACGTCCAGGCCACCCAACAGCGCCGCGCGATGCAGCGCCGTGGACACCTGGCACACGCCGCCGCCCACGCCGGACACGTCCTCGCCATATGCCGGTTCCTTCGCGGCGAGATAGCCGTTTTCCTGCGTGCGCGCGCCGACCGCCTCGTTAAACGAGAGCGCTTCGCCGCTGTCCACGCGCAGGCCGCACAGCGCCTGCGCCGCCAGCGTCACATTGTGCACCGTCGCCTCGTCGCCCGTCACCTGCGCCACCACGCGGGCGCGCAGCGAGATGGCGCTTTCCAGCTCGGCCTGATAGACCTGCGGCTCGATCACCGTCGGCTCCAGCGCGACGCTGCCCGACACGAGCCTGAGCAGATCCCGCTCGATCTCTGCACTCACGCCCGACACATCGAGCGAGAAGCCCGTTTCCTCCTGCGTAAAGGTGAACGGCGCCGCGCTGCCCGGCGTATACGTGACCGTCGCGTCCACCGCATCACATTCCGTCTCCGCGCATATGCGCTCAAGCAGTGCATCCAGCGCGGTCATCTCGTAGGTCAGCACCGGATAGGGCTGCACGAGGGCTTCCCGCGAAAGGCGCTGCATCTCCCGGTACCGCGTCAGCATGCCGCCCGTGTGGCCCGCCTGCCACAGCTTCGCAAGCGTCTCCTCCCGGTCGATGGCAAGGTCCACATCCTGCGCCGTCAGCGTGTACGTTCTGCCCATGCAGGAAAGCTCGTACTGCCAGGTGTCCACATGCTCCGCGCCGAGCGCATTAAGCAGCCGCTCCGCATCCGCGCGCGTCGCTCCGGCCAGCGGATAGCCCATGAGGATCGTCCCCGGCACGAACGCCTGCTGATACGGCTGCGTCTGTGCATAGATATAAAGCGTGCCTGCGCCAATCGCCGCCGCCAACAGAAAGATCGCCAGCGACGCAATCGCCGCGCCGCTCATGCCCCTTTTCTTTCTGCCCTTCTTCTTTTTCTTCCCGGGCTTTTTGGGCTCCGGCGCCTTTTTGATTTCCGGCTTCGGGGGCGTATAGCCCGCCCGCGTCATCGTCGGCATGTCTTCACCTCGCTGTCAAGCCTGATGCGCCGCCAGCTTCGCCAGCAGCGCCTGCATATCGCTCTCCACCGTCCTCCAGCGCTCCAGCCCCTCGCCGATGCCGGTTCTGCGAACCGCCTCGCCGTGGAAGTCGCTGCCGCCGGTCACGAGCATGCCTTCCCGCCGGGCGAGGTTGTACAGGAAGGCGGCGTGGTTGTTCTGTGCGCTGGGGTGATACACCTCCACGCCCGAGAGCCCCTGCGCCTTCCATTCGCCAATCAGGGATTCCAGCTGCGTTTCCCCCATCTTCAGCTCCATCGGATGCGCCAGCACGGCGACGCCGCCCGCCTGCGCGATCACGCGCACCGCCTCGGCCACCTTCACGTCGTCCTTGGGCACATAGGCGGGCCTGCCGGGCTTCAAATACCGGTCAAACGCGTCGGCGACCGACGCGACGTAGCCCGCCTCCACCATCGCGCGCGCCACATGCGGCCTGGCGATCACGCCCCTGGCCAGCTCGCGCACGCGCTTCATCTCAATCGGCTTGCCCAGCTCGCACAGCCTCTGCACCATGGCCTCGGCCCGGGCCTCCCGCTGCGCTACGCGCGCCTCGCAGAATGCGCCCAGCGCCTCGTTTTCCGGATCAACGCCGTAGCCCAGCACGTGGATTTCCTTCTGCGCGCCGCAGCTGAGCTCCACGCCGGGGATCAGCTGCATGCCGCGTTGCGCCGCCGCCTCCCGCGCACGCGCAATGCCCGCCACGCTGTCGTGATCAGTCAGGGCCGCGTGCGTATAGCCCAGATCGGCGGCCAGGTTCATCAGCGCCTCCGGCGAATAGACGCCGTCGGACGCGGTGGAATGCATGTGCAGATCGGCTTTCATAGGACCTCCGTTTCGCCGTTCCCGCCCGGCGGCGAAGCTTGGGCAGCGCAGCCGGGAAAATGCAAGCAGACGCCGCGTCAAAAGCACTGACGCGGCGTTCTGTAGATATCGCGTTGTCAGGCGTCTGCGCCGTCCTGTGCGGCAGGCCCGGCCATTTCGGCCTCATCCTGCGCAGACGGCGTTTCGCCCTTCATGAACGCCTCAAACTCTCTGCGGTCGATGGTCTCGCGCTCCATGAGCAGCGCAGTCAGACCGTCGAGCTTCTCCCGATGCGCAGTCAGCAGCTGCGTGGCGCGCTCGAACGCGCCCGTCATCTTCTTCTGCACCTCGCCGTCGATGCGGGCCGCCACATTTTCGGAAAACATGCGGCTCTGCTGGCCGTAATCGCGCGCGAGGAACACCTCATCGTGATCGCCGCCCAGGTAGATCGGGCCCATCTCGTCGCTCATGCCGTACTGCATCACCATGCGGCGGCAGATGTCGGTGGCGCGCTGCAGGTCGCTGCTCGCACCGGTGGACATCTCGCCCATCACGAGGGTCTCGGCCGCATAGCCGCCCAGCGCCATGGCCACAAAGTCCATCAGCTGCGTGCGGGTGGTAAAGTCGCTCTCCTTTTCAGGCAGCAGCAGCGTATGTCCGCCGCTGGAGCCGCGCGGCATGATCGTCACCAGGTGGACACTGTCGCAGCCCTCCAGCAGCTCGCCCACGATCGCGTGGCCGGCCTCGTGCACGGCGACAAGCTTCTTGTCCTCGTCGGAGACGATGTGGCTCTTCTTCTCCGGGCCCATCTGCACGCGCTCAATCGCGTCGCTCAGGTGGCGCGCGGTGATCTTCTCCTTGCCCTCCCGCGCGCAGAGAATCGCCGCCTCGTTCATGACGTTCTCCAGATCCGCGCCCGCAAAGTACGGCGTGCGCTTGGCGATGTTCGCCAGATCCACGTCTCCGGCAAGCGGCTTGTCCTTGGCGTGCACCCTGAGGATCGCCTCGCGGCCGCGCACATCCG
>JBJEUI010000028.1:2473-3573 GCA_051883755.1 Candidatus Ventricola sp. | reverse complement strand
GTGCGACTGACCAGCGGATCGTCCGTCACCTCCACATCGTAATGCACGACGGAGGAAATGCTCGTGAGACTCAGCTCCGGCACCGTGACATCGTCAGGCAGCGCATTCTTGTAGATGTACCCGATGCGGTTGTGCGTATCGGTAATGTCGTACTGCACAAGAATCCAGTCGCCCTCGCTGCCAAACACCTGAATCCAGCCATTGGTGCTGACACGGGCACGTCCTTTCGCGCCGCGGATGCTCCTGCTGTCGGGCGCGGAATAGACGGGATAGGTCTGGTTTGAGGTGAAGGAGATCAGGGAGGCATTCAGCGTCCCCGCAGGAATCGACGGCACATTGGCAGTGTCGATCATCGTCGTGGCAGGCTCATCAGCCAAAGCAATCGCGTAAAGCATAATCAGAGAAAGCATCAGAGTGATCAGTTTCTTCATTATAATAGGTCTCCTTTCTTGTCAGTCGAAGGTAGGACGGAGAATGGGCTTGCCGTCAGCATTGTAGTCAAGATGCAGCATGGCATCGTATTTCGTATGGGTCTTTGCAGAGCGCAGGCCGGTCTTTCGGACGCAGCCCTTCTCCAGCAGTTCCTTCACATCGCCGGAGGTCAGCGGCTTCTCCGCGTCCTTCAGAATGCCGCCGGTCTTCCACAGCGCAAAGCTGCAGGTGCGGTTCTCGCACATATACCCCTTTGCACGCTCGGTGATTGCCGCACCGCACTTGGGACAGGCGCCCAGCGCCTCCCGCAGCGGCGGGAAAAGCTGCTCAGCGTTCTCCGCGCGCTGGGTATCGCGGGTCATTTCCTGCACGAACTGGCGAATATCGCGCATGAAGTCCTCGGACTTTTCCTGTCCCTGCTCAATGCGGCCCAGCCGATGCTCCCACTCCGCCGTCAGCTGTGCGGAGCTCAGCTTGTCGGGCAGGATGGAGGTCAGCGCCTTTCCCTTGGCGGTCGGAATCAGGATCTTCCTGCGCTTTTCTCCGACGCGCTCCACCAGCTTGGTTTCGATGAGCTTTTCCAGAATCGCCGCCCGCGTGGCAGGCGTGCCGATGCCCTTGTGCTCCGCATCCTCCGGCATGTCCTCCTTGCCTGCGCTTTCCATCGC
>JBJEUI010000028.1:0-2373 GCA_051883755.1 Candidatus Ventricola sp. | reverse complement strand
TGCCCTTGTGCTCCGCATCCTCCGGCATGTCCTCCTTGCCTGCGCTTTCCATCGCATGCAGGATCGTCCCCTCGGTGTGATGTCCCGGGGGCGTGGTCTGTCCCTCACGGATTGCCGCTTTGGGGAAGGGAAACTCGAAGCCTTCGGTCATCTCTTCAGGAATCGTCAGCGGATTATCCGCATCCTTTTCATCGGCACCTGCGCCGATGCTGCCCCGGAAGGCGCACCAGATGCGCTTCCAGCCCATCTGCACAACGCGCTTGCCCTTTGCGGTGAAGTCATGCCCGGCGCACTCAATATGCAGGACGGTTTCCTCGTATACGCAGGGATCATCCAGCGCGCAGAGCAGCCGGGTACACACCAGCACCAGCAGCTCACGCTCGCCGGTGGTCAGCGCCCGGATGGCTGCCTCCTGACCGGGCATCGTGGTCGTCGGAATCAGCGCATGGTGATCCGTCACCTTGGAATCATTGATCACCGCATCGACGCGGATTGCGGGTTCAAGGCCATCTGCAAAAGGGAGGGCTCCGCACACTCTGGAAGCCAGCTCAGGCAGCCCGGCTGCCATGTCGTGTGTCAGATAGCGGCTGTCGGTTCGCGGATAGGTCAGCAGCTTCTTCTCATACAGTCCCTGGGCGTAGTCGAGCGTCTGCTGCGCCGTGAAGCCGTAGAGCCTGTTCGCGTCCCGCTGCAGGCTGGTCAGGTCATAGAGCGCAGGCGGGTTTTCGTTCCGCTGCGTATGCTCCATCGCCCTCACGACCGCTGGGCTGTGATTGCAGGCATCCATCAGCCGGCGCGCTTCGTTGAGATCGGCAAAGCGTTCCGATTCTGCGCTTACGTCGCATCCCGTATCCAGTACGACCTTGTAGAAGGTCTCCGGCCTGAACTCCGCAATGGCTTTTTCTCTCTGCGAGAGCATGGCCAGCGTCGGGGACATCACGCGCCCGATGTGCAGCGTCGGGCCGTAGAGCAGGGAGTACAGGCGTGTGGCGTTCATGCCGATGAGCCAATCCGCCTGGGCGCGGCAAAGCGCTGCCTGATACAGATTATCGTAGGCGGACATGGGCTTCATGCTGCGGAAGCCCTCGCGGATGGCGCTTTCCTCCATCGAGGAGATCCACAGGCGGCGCACGGACTTTCGGCACTGAGCCGCCTGATAGACCAGCCGGAAGATCAGCTCGCCCTCGCGTCCTGCGTCCGTCGCGCAGATGATGCCGGTCACGCGGGGATCGTTCATCAGCGCCTTGAGGATATCAAATTGCTTTTTGGTTTCGGCGGTGACGGTGTACTGCCACTTCTCAGGGATAATCGGCAGATCCGTGTAGCGCCAGCGGGCGTACTTGGCATCGTAGACCTCGGGCAGCGCCAGCTCGACGAGATGTCCAACGCACCAGCTGACCAGAAATCCCTTGCCCTGCAGGTAGCCGTTCTGACGTTCGGTGGCTCCCACAACCTCCGCAATCGCTCTTGCGACGCTCGGCTTTTCCGTAATAATCAATTCCATATTCTTTCCTCCGTGTATGCGTTACCCTGGAGCGGGTGCTCCGGGGCTGTGTTACTTCTGTTCGGTGCTTTCGTCCTCGTCATCGTCGTCGAGATCGAGCTCGCTGTCCGCACGGCGCGCGGTGGGCTGATTCCTGCCCTTCAGGAAAATGACCGCTCCAACGACGCCGATGCCCACAATAGCGAAAAGCGCGAGCAGCGCCGTGGTCTTGTCGGTCGTGGGCTGCGCAGGCACCTGCGTCGGCTGCGGCGTAATCGCGGGCACAGCAGTCGGCTCGGGGGTCACATAGATGATCTCCGGCGTAGGCGTGGGCACAGCTTCCTTCTCCTCATCGGACATCAGCGCCAGCAGGTCGCGCTCATCGACGAGGTTCAGGAAATACGTTTCGTACATCTCTGCCTCCTCGTCAACCGGCTTGTCGTAGTCGATGACGAGATAGAAGGTGTTGCCATTCTTCGTTTGCAGCGTGATGAACTGCTTGTTGGTTGCCGCAGAGTACAGCACATCCAACGTATGGCTGTTGCCGTCCGCCTGATAGGGCATACCGGGGCCGATGGTGATGTACTCGGTCTTGATGATCGTCTCCGGCGTGGGCGCAGCAGTCGGCTCCGGCGTGGGATCAGGATCGTCCTGCACATAGATGAGCGAGCTGCCCAGACCGCTAAAGCGGTTGGGTGCAGGGGTATGGGTTGCTACGGGCACAGGCGACGGTGTGCTTGTCGCCTCATCAGCCGGCTTCTTCGTCGGCTTCGGCGTGGCTGTCGGCGCGGGCGTGGGATCAGCGGGCTTTTCGTAATGCGGATTGGAAAGCGTGACCGGCTCGGAGAAGTTGCCCGCATAGTCAAATGCGCGGACTGCCAGCTTCTCAA
>JBJEUI010000027.1:0-19483 GCA_051883755.1 Candidatus Ventricola sp. | reverse complement strand
AGAACCCGCGCCTGCACACGGACGAGATGCTCGTCGCGCTGGCCATCAGCGCCGCGGGCGACGAAAACGCCATGCGCGCGATGCAGAAGATCGGCGAGCTGAAGGACTGCGAGGTGCACTGCTCGGTCATCCTCTCCACGGTGGACGACGGCGTGTTCAAGCGCCTGGGCATGAACCTGACGTGCGAGCCGACCTACGAAAAGAACAACCTGTATCACAAGTGACCGGCATGCTGCCGGCGCATAAACAGCTGTCAATCTCTGCGCCGGGAACGGAGCCTTGCGCAGAGATTCACACAGAAACGGCTGAAACCAAGCGGACACAGCAAAGGAGCACGGACGATATGAAGATTGCGGTTGCGGGCACGGGCTATGTGGGCCTTTCCCTGGCGGTGCTGCTGAGCCAGCGCCATCAGGTGACGGCGGTGGACGTGATCCCGGAAAAGGTGGAGATGATCAATCGCCGCGAGTCCCCGATTCAGGATCCGGAGATTGAACGGTACCTGGCGGAAAAGCGCCTTGACCTGACCGCGACGCTTGACGGGGACAGCGCGTACAGGGACGCGGAGATCGTCGTGATCTCCACACCGACGAACTACGATCCGAAGATGAACTACTTTGACACCTCGAGCGTGGAGAGCGTGATCGCCCAGGTGAACCGCGTGAACCCCGACGCGGCGATCGTCATCAAGTCGACGATCCCGGTGGGCTATACGGAGGCCGTCAGCGAGAAGCTGGGCGTGCACAACGTGATGTTCTCCCCGGAGTTCCTGCGCGAGGGGCGGGCGCTCTACGACAACCTGTACCCCAGCCGCATCATCGTGGGCGCAGACCCGAACAACGAAAGGCTGCAGCAGGCGGCAAGGACATTCGCCGCTCTTCTGCAGGAGGGCGCGATCAAGGAAGACGTGCCGGTACTCTTCACCAGCCCGACGGAGGCCGAGGCGGTCAAGCTGTTCGCCAACACCTACCTGGCGCTGCGCGTGAGCTTCTTCAACGAGCTGGATACCTACGCCGAGGTGCGCGGCCTTGACACGAAGGCGATCATCGAGGGCGTCTGCCTGGACCCGCGCATCGGCAGCCACTACAACAACCCGTCCTTCGGCTACGGCGGATACTGCCTGCCCAAGGACACCAAGCAGCTGCTGGCCAACTACGATCAGGTGCCCAACAACATCATCGGCGCGATCGTGGACGCGAACAGAACGCGCAAGGACTTTGTCGCCGAACGGATTCTGATGCGCGCGGGCTTCCCGGAGAAGGAGCACCCGGTCGTGGGCGTGTACCGCCTGACGATGAAGGCGGGCAGCGACAACTTCCGCCAGAGCAGCATTCAGGGCGTGATGAAGCGCATCAAGGCCAAGGGCGTGGAGGTCGTCGTCTACGAGCCGACGATGAAGGAGGAGCGCTTCTTCAACAGCCTGGTGATGCGCGACCTGAACGCGTTCAAGCAGAAGTGCGACGTGATCATCGCCAACCGCTGGCACGAGGATCTGGCCGACGTGGAGGAGAAGGTCTACACGCGCGACCTGTACAGGAGAGACTGACGCGGCAAAGCGGGAGACCTCATCCGTCACGGCTGCGCCGTGCCACCTTCCCCATGGGGGAAGGCTGAGTTTTGCTGACCTGCGCGCACGCCTGACAAACTGCGCCGTGTCGCCTTCCCCGTGGGGCAAGGCGAAGTTTGCTTCAGTCAGCACGGAATTCATCTGTTTTCATCCATTCGTCTTTCTCAATGAGAAAGGCGATTTTTCTTTTTTGGGTTGACGGCGTTCGCTTTTCGGCTTATAATGGGAACATAAGTTCGCATAAAGGAGGAAAACGAAGAGAACAATGGAGAGAAAGGAAGCACTGAATCGGGTGAGGCGGCAGGTGATGCTGGTGCGGCGGCTGACGGAGCAGCTGCGCGAGCTGTCGCCGGACGGCGTGCGCAGCCTGCGGACGGAAGGGACGACCCGGGCGTCGGGCGGGCAGGCGCGCGGACTCGAGATGCAGATGATCAAGCGCGAGGCGATGGAGCGGATGCTCAAGCGGGAGAGCGAGGTGCTGCGCAGATACGAACGGGAGGCACGGGAGACGATGGACGGCATGCGGCCGGAGCTGTATTCCTTCTGCGTGATGTACTACATCAACGGGTTTACCGTGGAGGAGGCGGCGCAGGCGCTGGACCGCTGCAAGCGGCAGTGCGCGCGCTACCGGCGGGAGATCGAGTCGGCATGAGATGTCCTCAAAAGTCCGCAAATGTCAGCTTGCTGGCGAAAGAGCGGCGTGGTATGATAAGCTTGTCAAAAGAAGGAAAACAAAGCAAGGAACAAACAAGCCGCTTCTCGCCAAGAGAGGCGGTTTTTTGATCCCCGAAAGGAGGAGAGGCATGGGGAAGCTGTCAGAAAAGCGATGCGGCGAGGTGCTGCACGCGTACTTTGAGGAGGGGCTGGAGGCGGAGGAGATCGCGCGGAGGATGAAGCTGTCGCCCAGATCGGTGCTGGCCGTGCTCAGCGACAAGCGCCGGCTGGAGCCGTATCACACGCGAAGCGAGGCCGCCAAGCTGCGGGCGCAGATCTGTGTCAACGAGAGCGCCGAGGAGGCGGCGCGCAAGCAGGCACAGCTGCTGCGGGACGGGGAGACGGCGCAGGCGGTGACGCAGCGGGCAGCCAAGGACATCCTGGACCGGGCGGGCGTGCGCGTGGCGAAGGAGGACAAGAAGGACGTGACCATCCGCTTCAGCGGAGAGGCGCCGAAGATCGGCATGCCGAAGCGGCATGAGGAGGACGCATGGACATCCTCCTGAACTACAAGCCGACGGACAAGCAGCAAAGGTTCCACGAGAGCGAATGCGACGAGGTGCTCTACGGCGGCGCGGCGGGCGGCGGGAAGAGCTACGCCATCTGCTGGGACGCGCTGATGCGGCTGCTGAAATACCCGGGGACGCACGCGTACCTGTTCAGGCGAACGTATCCGGAGCTGGAGATGACGCTGGTGAAGACGATGCTCACCATCGTGCCCAAGGAGCTGGGCAGGTATGTTGCGGGCACGCACGAGCTGAAGCTCATCAACGGAAGCGTGGCGCACTTCTGCCACCTGCAGAACGAGGGCGAGGGGCTGCTCAAGTACCAGGGCGCGGAGATCCATTGGCTGTACTTCGACGAGCTGACGCACTTCACGAAGGCGATGTACGACTACCTGCGCACGAGGCTGCGCGCGGAGAAGCGGCTGGGCATCGTGCCCTGCGTGCGCTGCGCGAGCAACCCGGGCGGGCCGGGCCACGCCTGGGTGAAGGCGCGGTTTGTCGACGCGACGGACGGCGGACGGCAGGTGCGGGAGATCCCGGTGAGAAGCGAGGTGCTCGGGACCATCGAGGTGCGCAGGGTACAGTACATCCCTGCGCTGGCGACGGACAACCCGCACATCACGCGCGACTATGTGATCGAGCTGGAGCAGAAGCCCCGGGCGCTGCGGGAGGCGCTGCTTTACGGCAAGTGGGATGCCTTTGACGGGCAGGCGTTCCCGGAATTCATCGATGATCCCGCACACTACGAGGACGGGCTGTATACGCACGTCATCCGCCCGTTTGACATTCCCTATCACTGGCCGCGGTACGTAAGCTTCGATCACGGATACACGCGGCCGTTTTCATTCGGCGTATGGACGGTGGACGAGGAGGGAAGGGTGTACCGCTACAAGGAGCTCTACGGCTGCGTGCCGGGCGAGCCGAACACGGGGCTGATGCTGCCGCCGGGCGAGATCGCGCAGGAGCTGGCAAGCCTGCTGGAAAGCGAGTTCGCCGACGGCATACGGCCCAGGGGCATCGCCGATCCGGCGATCTGGGACAGGAGCCGCGGCATGAGCGTGGAGGAACAGATCCGCAGCGCCTTTGGCGGGGTGATCTTCCAGAAGGGCGACAACACGCGCCTGCCGGGCAAGATGCAGCTGCACGAGCGGCTCAAGTTCGGCGAGGACGGACGGCCGATGCTCTATGTGTTTGACACCTGCCGGGACTTCATCCGGACGATTCCGGCGCTGGTCTATGACAGGAAAAAGCCGGAGGACATCGACACCAGCGGCGAGGATCACATCTACGACGAGACGCGGTACTTCCTGATGAGCAGGCCGATCGCGCCGAGGGCGCAGGCGCAGCGGAAGAAGCCGGGCGGGTTTGATCCGCTGGGGGACTGAGGCAGAACCTCATCCGTCAGCCCTACGGGCTGCCACCTTCCCCAAAGGGGAAGGCTGAGATACTGATTTCATCCTGAATCGCTTTTATGTGCGCGAAGAAGGGAGTCTGAGGGATCAAATCCCTCAGGCGGATCCGGGCAGCAGCCCGGAAAAAGGAGGTTTTATGAGGAAAAGACGACGGGAAGAACACAGCGCTGATGTGCGCCAGAGTGAGCTGAGGGGCATCGAGCAGCCGATGTCCAGCGAGGAGCGGGCCATTCTGCGGCGCGGCATCACGCTGTTTGAGCACTTCTACGAGCAGCTGCGCGAGGAGCACGAGGAGATGCGCGAGGCGCGAAGGATGCGGGCGCTCCGCCAGAGCGAAAGAAGCGGGACGAGCCCGACGATGAGCACGCTCAACAGCTGCGTGGACAACGTGGTGGCCGACCAGATCGACAACATGCCCGAGGCCAGGATGGTGCCCGAGCGCGAGGAGACCCTGCGCAGCGCGGAGGAGATGAGCGACGTGGTGAGCTTCGTGCTCTATCACGCGGGCTGGCCGGGCAAGTATCAGCGAATCATGGAGGATGCTGTGGTCACCGGCACGGGCGTGGCGCAGGTGTTCTGGGACGACGAGCTGGAGGACGGCGCGGGCATGGCGAGCGTGCTGTGCTGGCATCCGGAGGACTTCTACCCCGATCCGATGTACGAGAACATCCAGGACGGGCGCGCGTGCTTCAAGGCGACGCACACGACGGTCGGCTGGGTGGAGGAGCATTACCCGATCGCGCGGGGATTCGTCGTGAGCGACGAATACGCGGGGCGGGACGAACAGGCTCAGATGGAGGCGCCGGACGGAGACAGCAAGGTGACGCTGATCGAATTCTGGTATAAGCGCTACGATCCGGCGCGCAGAAGGAACATCGTGCACATGGCGCAGTTTGCCGGCGGCGCGCTGCTGGTGAGCACGCAGACGGGCTTTGGCCTGGACACGGACGAATACGACGGCGGCGTGTACGCGCACGGGCAGTATCCGTTCGTGCTGTACCGCTACCGCGACGTATGGCGCAGGCCGTTCGGCTCGGGCCTGATTCACGACTACAAGGAAACACAGCATGCCATCGACCGCTACGCCAAGTACATCGACGACAATGCCAGAGAGAGCAGCGTGCAGCGGCATTTCATCCGGCGCGGCAGCGGGGTGAACGTGGAGGACGTGGCGGATCTGAGCAGGACGGTGATCGAATGGGACGGCAGCGACATCCGCGAGGTGCTGCAGACGGTGCAGACGCAGCCGCTCAACGGTCAGGTCTACCAGATGATGCAGTACATGGCGGACGCGATGAAGCAGGACTGCGGCCAAAACCAGTTCGCACGCGGCGAGGGCGGGCTGAACGTGACGGCGGGCACAGCCATCAATGCCCTGCAGCAGGCGGGCAGCAAGATCGCGCGCTGGCACACGGAACGATTCAAGGACAGCTTCCGCGAGATGGTGGAGATGATCCTGTGGGTGCTCAGTGAGTACATGGAGCCGGGCCGCACGCTGCGCATCGTCGGCGGGGACGGCGTGCGCGACCGGCTGATCGAGCTGATTGCGCCGGAGATGGCCGCACAGAAGGGCGGCGCGGTGCCGCGGCCCGCATACACGGTGCGCGTGCAGGTTCAGCGCGGCAACCCGGATCAGATCGCACAGGACAACGAGTTCATCCTGCAGGCGGTGAAGATCTGCGCGGACGCGGGCACGCCGCTGCCGGCTCAGGAGGTCATCCGGCTGCTGGAGGGCCACCGAATCAAGGAGAGCGTTTTGCAGGCAGTCAAGCGGGCGGCGCCCGCTGCTGAATAAAGCCGGCTGCTGCCGGCAGAACAAGGAAAGGAGAACGAAGATGGACGAGAGAAACGAGGAGATGAGGACTGCGCCGCTGAGCGCGCAGGAGATCACGGGCGAGCTGATGGAGGACAGTGCCGAGGCCGCGGCCCGGGAGGACGAGGAGCTGGCGGCGAGCCTGCGCGAGGGCGTCGGCATGCTGTTTGAGGACGGCTGGACCGCCGAGGAGCTGACGGCGCTCTCGCAGGACGAGGGCGTGCGCAGCGACGTGGCGGCGGGCCTTGACCTGATCCGCGCGGCGGCCAGGATGCTGCGCAGGCAGCTGGCAGAGGCGAAGGCCATGCAGGCACCGCGCAGGCGCGGCGTGCCGGTGACCCGAAGCAGCGCGGCGGGCGCAGCCATGCCGGACAACCGCATCGATGCGATGAGCGACGCGCAGTTTGACGCGTTCTCCAGGCAGGCGCGTGAGGCGGCGATGATGGGAAAGAAGGTGAGGATGTGAGGCTGTAAGGCGGACACGAGGGAAAAGCAGAGAGGACCATTCAGAGAAATAAGGAGGAAGCAAGATGGATTACACGAGTACGAACATGACGGCGAGCGCGGGCCTGACCCCGGGCATGCAGACCTACTACAACCGCGAGCTGCTGCGCACGTTTGAGCCGGAGCTGGTGCACCTGCAGTTCGGCGACGAGCACCGTATGCCGACGAACAATGGCCTGGTGATGAACATGCGCAAGATCATCCCGCTGGAGGCGAACACCGCCACCCTGACCGAGGGCGAGCCGGGTGAGAGCGTGATGCTGACGGAGACGGAGGTGACGGTGAAGCTGGAGCAGTATGGCGAGTACGCGCGCTGCACCGACAAGCTGGATCTGTCGCACCTGGACATGAACATCCTGCGCAAGACCAAGCTCTTCGGCGACGCGGGCGCGCGCTCCATCGACGCGGTGGTGCGCGAGGAGCTGGCGACCTGCACGAACGTGATCTATGCGGGCGGCAAGACCAGCCGCAGCGCGCTGACGAGCGAGGACAAGCTGACCACCAAGGAGCTGCGCAAGGCGGTGCGCAAGCTCAAGAAGGCGCACGCGCAGACCTTCGGCGGCTACTACATCGCGATTGTCGGCCCCGATACGTTCTATGACCTGCAGGACGACGAGACGTTTGTGGCGGTGAGCCGCTACCAGGACAAGGAAGCGGTGTACACCGGCGAGATCGGCCGGCTGTTCGGCTGCCGCATCGTGGAGACGACCGAGGCGAAGGTCTTCGAGGGCGCGGGCGAGAGCGGCGCGGACGTGGCCAGCGTCATCGTGCTGGGCCAGTACGCCTATGGCTACACGAGCTTCAAGGGCGCCAAGCCGCGCGTGATCGTCAAGCCGGCGGGCAGCGCGGGCACGAGCGACCCGCTGGACCAGATCTCCACCGTGGGCTGGAAGATGGACGGCTTTGGCGTGAAGATGCTCCAGCCGGAATATGCGGTGAGGATTGAGTGCGGGTTTACCGCGTAAGGCTGCGCGCATTGAAGAACTCCCTCCGGCCGCTGCGGCGGCCACCTCCCTCACGAGGGAGGCTGTGGGGAGAGAAGCTTTCATACGGATAAGGTTTGAGGGGATGCGATCCCGGAGAAAGGAGAATGAATATGGCGATCAGGACGAATACGACCCGAACGATTGACAAGGCGTCCAGCGCGCTGGGCGCGAGGTGCGAGGCGACGCAGGCGAACATGGACAAGCTGACTGCGCAGGCGGGCTGCGCGGGGTGCAGCATGGAGAAGGTGACTCTGCCGCTGGCCCCCGGCAGCAGTGACGACGTGCTGTACGTCGGCCTCAACGGCGCGGATTTCTACTTCATGCGCGGCAGGACGGTGATGATCCCCGCGCCGCTCGTGGAAATCCTCAAAAACACGGGCAACCTGTGAGGTGAGCGCATGACGCTGGCAAGCATCATGAAGCTGGCGCTACGGCAGCTGGACGAGGCGGCGGAGGACATCGCGGAATATGACGAGCTGTTCAGAAGCTACGCGAACATGGGCTACATGATCGCGCTGCGCCTGTTTCTCAGACCCCGGGAAACCTTTGAGCTGAGGACGAATGACGAGGGGCGCGCGGACATCGCCGCGCTGCCCATCATGCGGGTGGTGGAGGCGCGAGACGCACAGGGCAGACCTGTGCGTTTTTCGCTTGCCGCGGACGGCACGGCGATGCAGACCGAAGAAAAGGACGCGGTCATCCGTGTGCTGTGCGAGGTGGAATGGGCGGCGATGGAGGAGGACACGGATGAGCCGAGGCTGCCGGCCTACGCGCATCCCGCGCTGGCGGACTACATCTGCTACAGGCATCTGTCCAGCGGCAGTCTGGCCAAGCAGAGCCGGGCGGAATTCTTCAGGCAGAGCTTTTATCAGCAGATGCGCACGCTCATGCCCCAGGGCGCGGGCAGCGTGACGGGCATGCGCAACCTGTATGCGGTGACGGACGCGCGATACCGGAGGTGAAAACATGGCGGGCAGGGAAAAGCGCGCAAGAGACGAGGGGACTGAGGGATGCCTGATGATCCCCACGCCCAAGGGCGTCTATCAGGCGGCGGGCGACACCAATGTGGATGCGGAATATGCCTATCGGGCCATCAACATGCGCACGCGGCGCGGGCTGCTGGCGACAAGCTGCGGCACCAGCCGCGCATTCCCGGCGCTGGGCATGCCGATTGAGACGCTGACGCGGTTTTACAGGCGCAGCAGGCCGGATGATCCGGAGGTGTTTGCGGCGGGCGCGGGCGGGTGTATCTACACCTACACGATGGGCGACGCAGGCTGGGTGAAGCGCGGCGAGGGATTCCTCTCAAGCCGGTGGAGCTGCGTGACCTATGAGGCGCAGGAGGACGGTGAAACGGTCGACGTCCTGATCATGAGCAATGCGCAGGACGGGATGATCGCGCTCTATGGCAGCGACCTGCGGGTGGAAAAGAAGACGCTGTCCATCGGCGAGGCTTACGCAGACGTACGCTTTGCCGTGCTGGAACGGCACGATGAGCGCATCTGGGGCACGGGCGCGCCGGGATATCCGGACGACGTATTCTACTCGCGGCCGTACGATCCGTTTGACTGGACGGGCGTGGCGGACACGCCCGAGCTCGGCGGCGGCGTGATCAAACAGCCAACCTGGGACGGCGATGCATTCATGGCGCTCTGTCCGTTCGGCGGGTACATGCTGGCGATCAAGCGAAACGCGGTGTTCGAGATCCGCGGCAGCGATCCGTCGAGCTTCACGATCACAAAGGCCTACGGCACGAACGGCCCGGTGCAGGCGCGCACGGCCTGTGCGGACAGGATGAACATGTTCTTTCTGACCTCGGACGGGCTGGGGCTGTATGACGGAAGCTCGCTGTCGCTGCTCTCCCGCGACGCGCTGCACGAGACGATGCGCATGCGGATGGAGGGAACGGACGAGCTGGCTACGGCATGCGTATGCGGTCACGTGTATTACCTGGCGCTGTGCGTCAGGGAAAACGAGGGCGACGTGCTGAGCGAGAACAACGCGGTGATCGAGTACGACGCGGAGCGCGGAACGTTCATGATGCGCAGGGGCCTGCGGGTGAAGGACTTCTTCGCGCTGGACGGCAAGGTATACTTTACGCAGGCGGACAGCCCGTACGAGGTGCTCCTGTACAACGATGAGCACGCGGGCGGGTACATGGGCCTGCCGATGGAGAGCCTCTGGGAGACGCCGTGGCTGGACCTGGGCAAGGAGAGAATGAAGCGGGACTTTGTGCTGCGCTTTACGGCGGACGCGGACGAAAACGACGTGCCGGTGGAGCTGACGGTCGTGACCGACAGACGGGAAAAGACGAAGACGGTACTGCTTGAGAAGCGCCGGCGCGACTACCGGGTGAAGATCCAAAACAGCGGCGTGCGCGTGCGGCTGAGAATCGCCAGCCGGGCGAAGGCCGCGGGATGGCGCATCTACGGCGGCATCCAGATGGAATACAGCGCGGACGAAGAGTGAGGAGGCAGACATGGCGAGAATTACGGAAACGTCATACCAGAGCACAACGAACAGCAAATCCCACAGCGAAAGCACAAGCCGGAGCGAAAGCCAGAGCCAGAGCTCGACCAGCAAGGTGCTTGACGAGGCGCTGCGCGACCGGATTCTCTCGGGCCTGATGGGCACCATGACGGACGAGGAGATCGACGCGTATGCGGAAAACCTGCTTGCGCCGCAGCGGGACGCCGAGCTGGAGGCGGCGCAGCAGAAGGCGGATACGGCTAGGCTGACGGGCGAACAGGAGATCGAAAGCCTGGCGGCTGAGCTGGCCCGAAGCATCGCGGAGCAAAAGCGCAGTTACGCACAGAGCGCGGCGGACGTGCAGACGGCGGCGCTGGCGCGGGGCATGGGCCGAAGCAGCTACACGCTGGAGACGCTGGCCAACACGGGCGACCGGCTTTCGCGCGCGGTGAAGGAGCTGACGGACGCCAACGAACAAAAGACAGCCCAGGCGCGTGCGCAGATGGCGCTCTCGGAGCAGCAGAACGCGCAGACGCAGGGACGGATCAACGCGGACTACGCCCGGGAGCTGGCGGCAAAGGTACAGGAGCTCAGGGAAAGCCGGCGCAAGGAATACAACCAGAACTACCTGACGGCGGTATCCGGCAGCATGGGCAGCACGGCAAGCGGCACGAGCAGCACGCAGGGCAGCGCGAGCAGCGATACGACGGGCACGAGCCGCACACAGGGATCGAGCACTTCGGTGACATACAGCTCAAGCAGACGCTGAGAAAGGCAGAGAGAAGCGGAGAAAAATGGAAGAGCAGGAAGCACAGGGCCTGTATGTGGGCAGGGTGGAGACCAAAGGGACGCTGAACGTGCGCGCGGCGCCGGGCGGCGCCATCATCGGCAGCCTCTCGCCGGGCGATGAGGTGCAGGTGCTGAGGGATGAGGGCGAGTGGGTCGAAATCGCATGGGCAGGCGGCACAGGCTACGCGGCAAAGCGCTACATCTGCTTTGCACGGGCGAAGCAGGAAGCGCGTATTGTGATTACAGACGAGGAAGGCATTGCCTTTACGCCCGCAGGCGGCTTTACGCTGCGGCTTGCGTCGGGCCCGATTGACTGACAGACAAACGAAGGGAGGAGAATCATGAAGGAACAGGTGATGGAGGTATGGCGCGCAATCCGGCCCAACGCGGTGAGAATGCTGGGCGCGGTCATCGGTGCGGCGGCGGCCTGGTTTTCCGGGCTGTCGCCGATTGCCAAGGCGCTGCTGGTGACGCAGGGTGCGGACGTGCTCACGGGCGTGCTGTGCGCGCTGTGGGGCAAGAGCAAGAAGTCGGAAAGCGGCAAGGTGTCCTCCAGCGCGCTGGCCATGGGCATGGTGAAAAAGGGCCTTGAGTGGCTGGTGGTGCTGATCTGCGTCTATGTGGGCGGGGCGCTGGAAATGCAGGGCATCGGCGGGGCGGCGATGACCTATATGATCGCCGCGGAGCTGGTCAGCCTGCTGGAAAACCTGAGCCTCTTTGGGCTGGATGCACCGGTGCTGCGCAAGCTGCTGGATGTCGCGCAGAACAAGGAATGATCGCATTTGCGCCTTGCATCGGGCAAAAGCTGTGATATAATACAAGAGCATGGAAAAAGCCTCCCTGTACAGGGAGGCGGGTTTTTGATGCTGGTGCTGATGGCGGGACTCGAACCCGCACGCCTGACGGCAAGGGATTTTAAATCCCCGGTGTCTGCCATTCCACCACATCAGCGCAGTCTATGCGTATTATAGGCGTTTGCCGAGGGGTTGTCAAGATTGAGCGACAAAGCAAAGAAGACGGCAAAGCTGGGCTGCGTGACGCTGGGCGAGGGGATGCCCGCGATCTGCGTGCCGGTGATGGGCCGGACGATTCCGGAGATTGCGCAGGCGGCGGCGCGCGCAAAGGCCGCGCAGGCCGACGTGATCGAGCTGCGCATGGACAGCCTGTCGGACAGGCCCGGACTGCAGGAGGCCATGGACGCATGCCGGGCTGTACGCGAAAACGCGGAAGGGATCCCGCTGCTGTTTACGATGCGCACGGCGCGTGACGGCGGTGCGGGCAGCGCGGACGCGCAGGCGTATGAAGCGCTGCTTTGCGCGGTGATCGGGAGCCGGGCGTGCGACGCGGTGGACTGTGAGCTGAGCGTGGGCGAGGAGGCCTTTGCCCGGATTGCCGAAGGGGCGAAGGATGCAGGCGTGCTGCTGGTGGGATCGAGCCACGAGTTCGGCGAGATCGGGGACATGCGGCGCGCCGCGCAATGGCTGAAGCGCCAGGAGGCGCTGGGCGCGGACGTATGCAAGGCGGCGGTGATGACGCACACGAACGGGGAGGCATTTGCGCTGGCGCAGGTGTACGCGAGCGTCTACGAGGAGCTGACAATCCCGATGATCGCCATCGCGATGGGGCCGGCAGGCGTGATCACGCGCATCGGCGGGGCGTGCCTGGGCAGCTGTCTGACCTTCGGCACGGCGGGCGAGGCGAGCGCGCCCGGACAGATCGACGCCAGGCGGCTGCGCACGGCGCTTGAGATCGTGCAGGACGCAATCCGATGAGAAAACGGCAGGATGCCGGTTGCTTTGCAGACAAACGACTGCAGGCCCCGCTGCCTGATGCTCGGGACGGACGCTCAGCAAGCAGATTGACATCACAAAGACGGAAGGGTTTAGAACATGAACGAGAAAATTCAGAAGATCATTGGACAGTTTATGCTGCCGCAGGGGGATATTGAGGCGGCGCCGTACGGAAACGGCCACATCAACGACACGCTGTGCGTGGTCGTGCACACGGGCGAGGGCGACAAGCGCTATATTCTGCAGCGGGTGAACAGCTATGTGTTCCCCAAGCCGATCGAGGTGATCGAGAACATCGAGAAGGTGACTGCGTACCTGGGCGCCATCATTGAAGCGGAAGGCGGCGACCCGCTGCGCGAGACCCTGACGCTGGTTGAAGCCCGGGACGGCAGGCGCTACACCCTCGCCGAGGACGGCGAGCTGTGGCGCATGTACCTGTTCATCGAGGGGACGAAGTCCGTCGATCTGCCGGACACGGAGGCGCTGTTTGCGCTGTCCGGCCGTGCGTTCGGCAAATTCCAGCACCAGCTGGGCGGCTTTGACGCATCGAAGCTGCACGAGACGATCGTCGATTTCCACAACACGCCGGCGCGCTTTTGCCAGCTGGAGGACGCGATTGCGCGCAATGAAGCCGGCCGTCTCGGGCAGGTGCAGGAGGAAATCGCGTTCTGCAGGGGCTACGCGCGCGAGGTGCACGCGCTGACGGATGCGATGGAGGCAGGCGAAATCCCGCTGCGCGTGACGCACAACGACACCAAGCTCAACAACGTGCTGCTGGACGAGAAGACCGGCGAGGGCGTGTGCGTGATCGATCTGGACACGGTGATGCCGGGCCTGGCGGCGTATGACTTCGGCGACTCCATCCGCACGGGTGCGAACACCGCAGCCGAGGACGAAACCGATCTTGACAAGGTGCAGTTCTCCCTGCCGATGTTCAAGGCGTTTGCCGAGGGATTCCTGGCAGAGGCGGGCGCAGACCTGAACGCGCGGGAGAAGGCGCTGCTGCCCATGGGCGCCAAGCTCATGACGCTGGAGTGCGGCATGCGCTTCCTGGCGGATCACCTCAACGGGGACAAGTACTTCAAGGTGCACCGGGAAAACCACAACCTCGACCGTGCCCGCACACAGTTCACGCTGGTGCGCCGGATGGAGGAAAAATGGGACGAGATGCAGAAGATCATCCGTGAGATTGGCTGAAAACGGAAGAATCAGAGCAGACCTGCTTCATGACGGAGCAGGTTTTTTATACGATAGGAAATTGCGTAAAGGATCGTGCATCGAGCACCAAGAAACATCACTTGATCAGGCAGTTCGGAAACGGGAGCGGGCACAGCCCGCTTTTTGTTGGAACAGAAGGGGAAGCGGCTGATTCACGGAGGCGTGCGAGGGGCAGCGCATTTTTGTCGTTGATTTATTGAAGAACTAACATTATAATAGACTTGAAACATTTGTTAACCGGAGGGGCTGCTTATGGAGCCGAAGACGGACACCACGGCGCACCCGGCGCTGGAATTCGGACCCTGCCTGAAAGAAATCCTGAAGGAAAAGCGCGTTTCCGCTTCTGAGCTGGCGCGCATGATGAGCTACAAAAGCCGAAACAGCATCTTCCGCATCCTCGGAGGAGAGGGCAGCCACGGCGCGCGGCAGGCATTCTGCACGCGTCTGATGCAGGAGGACCCGCTGGCGCTTGACGGGGAGCAGCGCAGGCGGCTTGAAGAGGCGCTGGAGATCAGCCGGATCGGCCTGCGGGACTATCTGGGCAATCAGGCGATGCGCGAGCTGCTGACAGGCAGCAGCCCCGTACCGGCGTGCGCGGCGGTGCGCATCGATGCGGCGGAATACTGCCCGCAGGATCCGGATTTTCACAAGGTGCTGGAAGAAGTGAAGAGTGCCCAAAGGGTGCACCTGACCATCCTGGGCTGCTGCGACCGGGCGATCTTCGACGCGCTGTACGGCTGGATTGGCCGCATGGGCGGCAAGGTGAAGGTCACGCACATGATCTACACGGGATCGGAGGAGATCATCCGCAACATCGCCGCCATTCAGCCGCTGCTGTACTGCAGTTTCTACGACGCGCACTGCATGCAGCCGGGCACGTTCAGCCGGGAGCGGGAGCACGTCTACCGCTGCAACTGGATCCATGCGCATGTGCAGGACCGGCAGGGCGATTGGTATGAGCGGCAGATGATACTGATCGATCAGGGCGTGTTCGTACCGACGCGACGGACAGCAACGGCGGAAAACAGCACGATCCAGGCGTTCCTGGAACGGGATCTGATGCGGATGCCGCCGCTCAAAACGGTATTCAGCGTCAGGCGAAGCATCAGGGACTATCTGACGTTCGCTGAGGACTGCCGCAGGCTGGAGCAGGGCCGCGCGGTCTACATGATCAAGCTGGACGTACCGGTGTGCTTCGTGCATCCGGACATCGTGGCCGCGTGCGTGGCGGAAGGCTTTGCGGACAAGGCGGCGATGGACGGGCTGGCCCGGATTCACCGGCAGCGCTTTGAAAACTACTTCACCAAGAAAAAGGTCAGCCGCGTGATTTTCTCGCGCGAGGCGATGGAACGCTTTGCCAGGACGGGGCGGCAGTCGGATCACTTCTTTGCGCTGCGCAGCTACACGCCGGAGGAGCGGGTCAGAATCCTCAGGAACCTGCGGGAGCAGGAGCAGAACAATCCCTGTTTCCACGTGCACTTCTTCACGGACGGCTTTCAGCCGCCTGCGGCAGAGGTGAGCCTGTACGAGGGCGTGGGCACGCTGATGGCCAAGCCGTACACGGACTACGATCTGGCGGGCGAGCACGCGGAGACGATCATCACGCAGACGGAGTTCTGCGCGCGGTACAAGGCGTTCTACCTGAACGACCTGCTTGTACGGCATGTCATGGACCGCGCAGGGACGCTTGCGGCGCTGGATGAGCTGATTGAAATGGCACAAAACGCATAAAGACAGCGGATGGACGCGCAGAAAACTGTGCACCCATCCGCTGTTTGAATTATTGGGGCTTGATGCCGTGAAGGAAACGCTCAGCGTGCAGACGCAGCTTCTGCATGGGCGTGAGCAGCGCATACACGGCCTGATAGGTCTTTTCTGCCTTCTGAACGGCGACGGGCTTGAGGCGGTGGGACGAATAGCGGGACAGGCACAGCGCCTTGCCCAGCGTGATGAGCGTGACCCGATTGTCCAGGGCCTGCTGCGCACGCAGCAGATAGGTGGCGGGCGCCTCGCCGGGGAGCAGCGGCAGACCCAGACAGGTCAGCGCCTGCGAAACCGCGCGATACCAGATCAGCAGCTGGTCATTCGGGCTGCGAAGCCGTGCGGCGATGCGCGCAGGCGAGACGAGCACCAGCCGCAGCGCGATGAGCGCAGCAAGCAGCACGAGCACGAGCAGCAGCCAGAGCAGCGGCGAAGAATCCTCATCCTCCGGCGGCGTGGGCGGCACGGACGGCGTGGGGGTTGGCGTGGGAGCAGGCGTTGGAACCGGCGTGATTCTGGGCGTTGGGGTGACGGACGGATCGTCATGCTCAGGCGTTGGCGACGGAGAGGGCGTGGGCGCGGCCGTTGGCGAGGGCGACGGCGAGGGCGTCGGGGACGGCGAAGCATCCGGGAATGCGCTGTCCGGGTCCTCATCCGGCGTGGGCGCATCAGAATCCGGATCATCGTCGCGCCTGCCGGTATCCGGGGCACTGCCGCTGCCCGGCGTGGGATCAAACGGGAGCCAGCCAAAGCCGGGGAAGTAGATCTCCGTCCAGGCGTGCGCGTCCCGCTGGGTGACGCGGGCGACGCTGTCGCTGTCCGGCTGGGCGGCATAGCCCTCGACATAGCGCGCGGGCAGGCCGGCGATGCGGGCCAGCACGGTGAGCGCGCTGGCGAAGGACGTGCAGTAGCCGCGCTTTTCCTCGAGCAGGAACCAGGAGACGAAGTCGCGCGTGAGCGGCGGTTCGCTCTGCGTGAGGGAATACGGGAAGCCGCGCTGCAGGTACAGGCACAGCGCGCCGGCGCGGTCGAAGGCATTGCCGGCGGACGATGTGATCTCCTGCGCGATTTCATAGACCTTAGGCTCGACCGAAGCGGGCAGCTGCAGATACGTGGAGCGGACGGTTTCGTAATCGGGATCGGATTCGTCATAGGCGGCGAGCACAGCCTGACGGACACCGTCCGTGGATGCGTCGAACAGGCGGCCGGAAAAGGTATAGCTGTCCCCGGCGGAGAGGCTGCGCGTGGCGAAGACCTCGCTGGAGGGAGAGAAGTAGCTGACGATGCCTTCGCCCCGGGGCGAGAGGAAGCGCTGGGTGAGGAAGAGCGTGCTGGCCGCATCGGCGCGCATGACGACCTCGAGCGTGCGCAAAGCAGGCAGCAGAGAAAGCATGGATTTGTCCGGACGGTCCTGATCAAAGAGGCTGCGGCGAAGCGGGGCAAAGCGCGGGCTGACCAGCAGATAGCGGCGGCCTGAGGTGGTATCCGCCCAGGCGAGGCCGGTGTACTCGTTTTTGACCGTGGCGCGAAGCAGCGCGCGGCCCGGCGTTCTGACCTGCATGACGGGGTCGTCCGTCGGCGAGGCCGTGCCGCCCAGGCGCTCCGGGCCCAGCGGCTGATAGCCGGTGGAGGAGAGGGAAAACGCGGTGCGGGGATCGGTGAAGAAGAGATAATCCCCGATGGCCTGCTGGACGCGCTGGGCAAAGGCGCGCAGCGACGGCACGGTCTGACCGGCAAACGGCATGACCAGCAGCGTGAGCGCGAGGACGAGCGCGGCCATGGGCAGGAGCCGGAGCGAGGAGACGCCGCGGCCGCGGGCGGAGAGAACCAGCGCGGCAAGCAGAGGCGCCAGCGAAAGCGAATGGATGCTCAGACCCAGCAAAGAGATGATGAGCAGCTCGAACACGGCGAGGCTGGCCAGCGGGAAAAACGCCAGATCGCTGCGGGCGAGGGACGCGCCGACACAGGTGAGCAGGATCGAGAGCAGCGCTGTGAGCGCACGCGAATAGGCGGCCAGCGCGAGAGGCTGTCCGTTCAAAAAGAGGGTCAGCGCGCCGGAAACGGCGGCGGTCTGATCGCGATAGGAAAAGGCAATGGCGGCAAGGGCCAATAGCAGCAGCGGATAGACCGCGGCGCGAAGCCGGGGCACGCAGTCGCCCAGCGCAAACAGCAGCGCGACAAGCGCGCAGCAGGCGGCGCACAGCGGAGCGGAGGCGGCGAGGTTCATCGCCAGCAGCAGCGGCCAGGTGCAGCCAAGGCCGATGCACAGCGTCGCGAGCGCATGTACGAGCAGGCCTTTCGGCACGGAAAAGAAGGGTGTCTTCATGGGCGTCCTTTACACCGATACATGATGGGTCTCGACCCCGCAGGTCTCAAGCAGGTGCAGAAGCTGCTCCTGTTCCTGGGTGAGCGCGCCGGGCGCGATGAGATCGACGCGTGTGCGCGGGCCCATGCGGGAAAGCGCAATGACCGCGTCGGCGATGTGCGGGGTGAGATTCGCCGTGAGGATGGCAGTGGAGCCTGTGCGGCGCATGCGCCGGGAGGCGAGCAGCAGCACGCGGGCAAAGTCCGACGGCCGGGAAAAGCTCTCCTGCGCGAGCGCGCGCAGCATGGGGGAAAGCGATTGCGGTGCCTGCCCGCTCAGTTCGCGCGGGTGATCGCCGGAGAGCGGCATGCGCGCGATGCGATGGCTGTCCAGCAACGACTTGAGCACGCCGGCGCAGGTCTCGGTGAGCGCATCGATCATCCCCGCGCGCAGCGCGCCTGTCGCGGGCGGCGGGGCGAGATCCAGCAGGATGAGCGCGTCCGGGCGCTGCGGGGTTTCATAGGTGTGCACCATGAGCGCCTGACGGCGCATGGAGAGCTTCCAGTGCACGCGCTTGAGCTCGTCGCCCTCCTGCCAGGCGCGGGTGTCCGCCGGCGTAGTGCGGTCTGCCTGCGCGCGCTGGGCGCTTAAGCTCTCGCCCTCGCCGGGGCTGGTCGGAAGCGGCTGCGTCTGACGCGGGACGGGCAGCACGGTGACGGGAAGAGGCGCTACCTTGACGGCCTGGGAAAGGGAGAAGAGGCCGAACACGTCGCCGAAGGTCACGCGCAGCACGCCGATTTCAAACACGCCGACGTGCGGACAGGGAAAGGCGTTGTCGCTGGCGGTCGTGCCGAAGAGGCGCGCGGGAAGCAGAAACTCGCTCTGGCGGCCGCTGGGCAGGGCGATCCGCAGGGAAAGCGGCGCGACGGGCAGCGGACAAAACAGCGCCGCGGACAGCGTATACCGGCAGGAGCCGCCGCGGTCGATCTCCGCGCAGTCCGTCTGCTGGGACAGGCGGCAGGTCAGCACCGCGAGGAGCACGGCTGCAAGGGCGAGCAGCCATGCAATCAGCGCCGCAGCGCCCAGAAGAAACGCGCCGGCGCTCCCGACGGACAGCGCCGTAAGCAGCATGATCGCGCCGAAGAGCAGCGTGTAAAAGCCACGGACGGTCATTTGAGCCTCACGGGGATGCGCACGGCGGTCATCAGCTCGGAGAGAACCTGCTGCTCCGTATAGCCGCGCATGCGCGCATCGGCGGAAAGCACGAAGCGATGGCAGAGCACCGGGGCGGCCATGCGCTGCACGTCCTCGGGAATGATGTAGTCGCGGCCGCACAGCAGCGCGTTGCCCTGGGCGGCGCGCACGAGCGCAATGGCTGCGCGCGTGCTGGCGCCGAGCGTGAGATACGGCGTTGTTCGCGTGGCGGCGCAGATGGCGGCGACATAGGCGCGCACCTCGGGCGAGGCATAGGTATTCTTGACCTGCTCCTGCATGGCAAGCACGTCCTCTGCGGAGCAGACGGCGGACAGCGTCTGCATGGGCGTGGACGCGCCGCAGTAGCGCGCGAGGATGTCCATCTCGTCCTCCACGGAGGGATAGCCGATGGAGATGCGCATGAAGAAGCGGTCCATCTGCGCCTCCGGCAGCGG
>JBJEUI010000026.1:0-3616 GCA_051883755.1 Candidatus Ventricola sp. | reverse complement strand
TCGCCTGCGCCTTGAGCGCCTCCAGCGGGAAGGAATCGCCCATCTCATACGGCACAACGCCCAGGAGGTAGTCCTCAATATCAATGTGCAGAATCGGGCGGATCACGCCGTCCTCAATGTCAAGCAGCAGATCGCCCTCATACAGCCCGTCGCTGTCGTTCAGGCGCAGCGCGCTGGAGTTTTCGTCCTCGCAGCGCACCAGCTTCATCTCCGGCCCCATGACGACGGCCACCTGACCCGTGTGCAGCACCAGCTGACTGCCGCGCAGCACCACTGTCATCTGCGCGCCGTCCGCAAACGTCATGCTGCCGTCCTCCAGCATGTAGCTGCCCTGCACGGCAATGCGCAGAGAATCCTCTGCCTTCAGCCGCCTCAGCCACACGCGAACGGTCGGATCGATCTGCGCATCCGCCTGAACGCCGGGGAACGAAACCAGCAGCACGGCAAGCAGCATCCATATCACCATATGTCGAATCGGTCGCTTCATCAGTCTGCGGCCTCCTGTCCTTCAAATTCTGTGTCCATTATAGCATGAACACGGTGACAGTTCAACCACAGGGAAACAATACGAAAATGCGGCGCTTTTTGTCTGTTTTCCCTGCCGTGCACGCAAAAGCGCCTGCCCCTCGCGGAGCAGACGCCTTGTATTTGTTTATGCTCTGTACTCTGCCGCTTTTCCGACAAAATAGGCAAATATCCTCGCGGCAGGATCGCTGAAGCTTTCCAGACATTCCGGGTGGAACTGCACGCCAAGCACCGCCTCGTTGCCTGCCATGCTGACCGCCTCGATGATGCCGTCCATCGTGATGCCCTCGATGATGAGCTTGTCTCCTGCATCCTTGACCGACTGGTGATGCATGCTGTTGGTCAGCATCAGCGTCGTCCCGGTGATGCGCTCAAACAGGCCGCCCTCCTTGAAGCGCACAGCATGCTTGTAATCATCCATCGCCTCAAGCCGATGCTCTGAGTTGGGAATCCCCAGTTGGCTTTCGATGTCCTGAAAAATCGACCCGCCCAGCGCGATGGCCAGCACCTGAATGCCGCGGCAGATGCCAAGCACCGGCATGCCGCGTTCGATCGCTCTGCGCGTCAGCGCCAGTTCAAACGCATCGCGCGTCTCATCGATCGCGCCGCAGCCGGGCAGAATCTCCTCGCCAAAGTAACGCGGGTGAACATCGATGCCGCCGGACAGCAGCACACCGTCCACGAGATCGAGCATCTCATCGACGGCGCCCTCATCCGCGATGGACGAGGGAAACACCATCGGCAATCCGCCGGCACGATAGATGGCGTTCAAGTAGTTTTCTGCCAAAGACAGCCGATGCTGTTCCTCGCTGCGCGAGGCGGAAATTCCAATGACCGGACGTTTTCCCATAATACATTCCTTCTCTTCTTAACGTATAGGCAATGACGCAGGTATCCTGCATCGGGCACGGCGCTTCTCACATCTGCTCGAGCAGTTCGCGATAGATCGACTTCTGCACGGCACCCGGTGCGATCAACGCATCGCCCAGCCAGAGCTCCTCGGCCTCAACCGCCTGATAATAGAGCATGCCCAGCCCCTCGATCGCCGTGATGCCCTGCCGCTGAGCGCTTTGCAGCAGCAGCGTTTTGCGCGGATTGTACACCGCGTCAAACACCGCGCTGCAGCGCGCAATGACGTCATCCGTCACCGGACAGGCATCCGTTTTGGGATACATGCCCACAGGCGTGCAGTTGATCAGGACGTCGTGTGCACCTTCAATCCGATCCAGCGGACAGACGCGAATACGCGCTTTGCCGTCCTTCTGCGTATCCGCCAGCTCACCGGCCAGCCTGGCGCCCTTCTCGGGATTGCGCACGGCCAATGTCACCCGGCCGCCGCGCGCAAGGAACTCATAGCCCGCCACGCGCGCCGCGCCGCCGCCGCCGAGAATCAGCGCATCCACGCCGTGCGTGTTCACGCCGCCCTCCTCAATGGCGCGCAGCATGCCCAGGCCGTCCGTGATGTGGCCGATCAGACGGCCGCCGCGGTTTTCGACCGTGTTCACCGCGCCGCACGCGCGCGCCGCGTCGTCCACCTCATCCAGCAGCGGAATGATCTGCTCCTTGTACGGGATGGTGACGTTAAAGCCGGCAAAGCAGCTGCGCAGCACGTCCACAGCGGAAGACAGCTTGTCCCTGGGTACTGTAACCGGCAGATAGACCGCATCGATCCCCGCCGCAGCAAACAGAGAATTGTGAATCTGGGGCGACCAGGTATGCCCAAGCGACTCCCCAAGCACCGCAAAACGCTTTGTCTTCGCAGAAATCCGCTCATCCAACATGTCTGATCGCCCCTTCATTGGTTTTTGATTACAGACGCAGCACGGCGCCGTTGTTCTCCTCGCAGCTGGTGAGAATCTTCTTCATCAGCGGGTTCACGTCATCGTCCGAGAGCGTGCGCTCGGCATTGCGGAACGCCAGAGAGAACGCGACCGACTTCTTGCCCTCGCCCAGCTGTGCGCCGCGGTAGATGTCAAACATCTCCGCGCTCTCCAGCAGCGCGCCGCCCGCCTTGCGGATGCTCTCCAGCACGCTGCCCACGGTCGTCGCCTCGTCCATGACCAGCGCGATGTCGCGGGTCACAGCCGGGAACTTCGGCAGCGCGCGCACATGGCCCATCGGCGTGCGCATTTCGCCCAGCATCTCCAGGTTGACCTCGGCGATCACCGTGCGCTTGGTGATGTCAAACGCAGCCATCACCTGCGGATGCACCTCGGCGACATTGGCCAGGCACTTGCCGCCGGCCATCAGCTTCGCCGCACGGCCCGGATGATGATACGGCTCCGCACCCGGCACGATGTCGCATTCAACACCAAAGCGCTCCAGCAGATCCAGCACGATGTCGCGGACGAGGTAGAAATCGACGTCCGGACCGTACGCGCCGATGCACAGCGTCGGCTGCTCATGCGGCAGCTCGCCCGGCTTGTAGTCCGTCATGTCAAAGACCGGAGAGATCTCATAGAGCAGCGCGGTATCGTTGTTGCGGCTCTGGTTGAGGGACACCGTGCCCAGCATGGACGGCACAAGCGTGGAACGCATGACGCTGGTATCCTCGCCCAGCGGGTTGGTCAGATGAAGCATCGTACGGCGCGGATCATCCTTGGCCAGGTTCAGCTTGTCAATCAGCTTCGGGCTGATAAAGGAGAAGTTGCGGATCTCGTACAGGCCCATGCCCACCAAAATGCGGCTGACCTTGTCGGAGAGCAGCATGTGCGCATTGCGGGTGCCCGGCGCGGTCTCGCCGCGCAGCAGCGTAGACTGAATGTGCTCATAGCCGTAGATGCGCAGCACCTCCTCGGACAGATCCTCTTCGACCTCGATGTCCTCGCGATACTCCGGCGCCACGACGGTCAGCTTGTCGCCGTCGAGCGTCACGTCCATGTGCAGGCTCCTCAGGATCTTCGCCATTTCCTCGCCCGGGATCTGCATGCCGATGCGCCTGTTGATGCGCGCCACGGAGGCCTCCACCACGTTCTGCGGCTTCGGATTCGGATAGCAGTCATACACGTCATCGATCACCTCGCCGCAGCCCAGCATGTTCACCAGCTGGCAGGCGCGGTCCGCCGCCTCGCGGCAGGTCGCCGCGCAGACG
>JBJEUI010000025.1:0-3652 GCA_051883755.1 Candidatus Ventricola sp. | reverse complement strand
CCTTGTCAAGGCCGTACGCCAGGGAAGCGGCGGTCGGCTCGTTGATGATGCGCAGGACCTCGAGGCCGGCGATGCGGCCGGCATCCTTGGTGGCCTGACGCTGGCTGTCGGAGAAGTACGCCGGCACGGTGATGACCGCCTGGGTGACGGTCTCGCCCAGATACGCCTCAGCGTCGGTCTTCAGCTTCTGCAGGATCATCGCGGAGATATCCTGCGGGGTGTACTGCTTGCCGTCGATGGTCACGCGCTTGTCGGTGCCCATGTCGCGCTTGATGGAGATGATGGTGCGGTCCGGATTGGTGACCGCCTGGCGCTTGGCCACCTGGCCCACCAGACGCTCGCCGGACTTGGTGAACGCCACGACGGACGGCGTGGTGCGCGCGCCTTCAGCGTTGGGGATGACCACCGGCTCGCCGCCTTCCATGACGGCGACGCAGCTGTTCGTAGTACCCAGGTCAATACCAATAATCTTGCTCATAATCTATTTCCTCCAGTCCAATCACAGTAAAGATTGAGATGTTTACGATTGAATCTATATAGCCTCAGGCTCAGCCTGCAACTACCTTCACCATGGCGTGGCGGATCACGCGGCTGCCGAGCCTGTAGCCCTTCTGCAGCACCAGGCAAACCGTACCCGGCTCGCCCTCTTCCGCACTGCCCTGCATCACTGCATTGTGCAGCTCCGCGTCAAACGGCTGGCCCAGCGGATCGATCTCCTCCACGCCCATCTTGCCGAAGGTTTCCTTCGTCTGGCGCAGGACCATCTCCACGCCGGCCTTCAGGCCGCTCTCCTCCTCGCCCGCGGCGCTCAGCGCGCGCTCGAGGTTGTCAATCACCGGCAGCAGCTTGTCGATCGCATCCCTGCGGCCGTCGTCGAAGGCCTCCTGCCGGACGCCCTCGGTGCGGCGGCGGTAGTTGGCGAACTCCGCCTGCTTGCGCTGCGCCAGATCCAGATACTCGTCGCACTGCGCCTTGACCTTCTCCAGCTCAGCAGCAAGCGCCGCAGCGTCGGTCTCGGGGGTCTGCGTCTCCTGCGCCGCCTCCTGCGCCGCCTCCTGCTCCTGCTCCATCTTGGTTTCTTCGCTCATGTTCTTCGCCCTTTCCGACTTGTCCTTGAGCCCCTCCGCAGCCTTGCGGATTCGCTCGCGCAGCGCGCCGTTTCTGCCGCGCCTTTTTTTCTCTTTATTCATGTCCGTCATGCTCGTCAAGAATGGTGCCCAGCGACTTGCCGACCTGAGAGAGCACCGAGAGCACCTTGCCGTACTGCATGCGCGTGGGGCCGATCAGGCCGATGGTGTTCACCCTGCCGTCGCTCAGGCGGTAGCTCGCCGTCACGATGGAGCAGTCGCGCGTCTCCTCAAGCCCCGTCTCCGGGCCGATCCGTACGGAGATTTCCATCTCGCCGTGGTGATCCAGCAGCGAAACGATCTTCTCTCTCGTCTCCAGCACGGAGAGCAGCGCCTTCGCCTTGTCAACGTCGGAGTACTCCGGGAAGCTCAGCAGGTTCGAACGGCCGCCGATGGCCAGCGCCACAATGTCGCTCTGGCTGTCCGCAGGCTGCTGCTCGGCCATGGCGCGGACAATCTCGTCCATCTCGCCGCCTGAGGCCAGCTGCATCAGCGCGCCGGGCAGCTCGCTGAGCCGCAGGCCCTCGAGCCGGCTGCTCAGAATCCGCGAAACCGTGTACAGCTCATCCGGCGCCACCGGGCTGCCAAGCTCGAGCACACTCTGCTTGACGGTGCCGCTTCGGGTCACCAGGACGAGCAGCGCCCGCCGGTCGGCGACGGGAACCAGCTGCAGGTGAGAGAGCACCTGCTCGTTTCTCGGGGTTCTGGTCATCACCGCGGTGGTGTAATGGGTCATGCTGGAGAGCGCCTTCGCAATCCGCATGGACAGATCGTCCACCTGATGAAGCCGCCTGTCAAAGCAGCGGTTGATGAATTCCGTCTCCTCCACGCTCAGCGGCAGGGGCCGCAGCATCTGGTCGACGTACAGGCGGTAAGCCTTGTTTGACGGGACGCGTCCGGCGGAGGTGTGCGGAGAATCGAGGTAGCCCAGCTCCTCCAGGTCGCTCATCTCATTGCGGATGGTGGCCGAGGAGAGCTTCTGTTCATACTTGCGGGAAATCGTTCGGGAACCGACGGGCAGCGCGGTCAGGATGTAGTCATCGATGATCGCCTGCAGAATTCTGTACTTGCGATCGATGAGGTCCATCATGCGTTCCTCCTTTCGGTGTTGTTAGCACTCATCGCGTTTGAGTGCTAATCAGCGTGATAAAGATACCACGCCTCAAGGGTTTTGTCAACCGCATTTTCGCATCTTTTTTGACTTTTCCTGTCCTTGCGCCAAACGCTCAAACGCTCATTCTGACACTTCAGCGCCGCCCTGCTGGTTTCAGTCCGCCTTTTGCGGTTTTGAGTCCATTTCCTCCATCAGGCGGACCAGCACGCCGTTCATCACCTGCATGCCGCGCGGCGTCAGGCGGATTCTCTCTTCATTCGAAGCCATCATTCCGCCGCGCGTCATCTCTGCGACGGTCTCGGGCCATACGCGTTCAATCGCCGCACCGAAGTCCTGCGCAAACCGCGCCGCGTTCACGCCGCGCACCTGACGAAGTCCCATCATCATCCGCTCAAACATCCGTTCTTCCCGCGTGTTTGTGCCCTCCGCCCTGCGCGCAGCGCCGCCGCCTTCGGCCATGTGCAGATAGGCTTCCCAGTCCTCCGGATTATAAAACCTTCTGCCGTCCATATCGCTGTGGGCGCTCAGGCCCACGCCCAGATACGGCAGACATTCCCAGTAGACGATGTTGTGGCGGCATGCCTTTCCGGGTTTTGCGTAATTGGAGACCTCGTACTGCGCAAAGTCCGCCGCCCGCGTCAGCCCGGCCGTCAGCGCGTCCATCTCCTCCATAGCCTCCTCATCCGGCAGCGGCGCGCACGTACCCGCCTGCACGCTTGCCGCAAGCGGCGTGCCCTCCTCGAGGATCAGGCTGTAGCAGCTCAGGTGATCCGGCGCGAGCGCGATGGCGGCTTCGAGCGTTTCCTTCCATTGCATGGCCGTCTGTCCCGGCAGGCCCAGCATCAGGTCGAGGTTCAGGTTGTCAAAGCCCGCCTCCCGCGCCATGCGCACCGCCTGCGCCGCTTCCGCGCTCGTGTGAATCCTTCCAATCGCCGCCAGCAGCTCGTCGCTCATGCTCTGCACACCCAGTGACAGGCGGTTTACGCCCGCCTGCCTGTATGAGCGCAGGTTCTCCTGCGTCAGCGTGCCGGGGTTGCCCTCCATGGTGATCTCCGCGTCTTCATCCAGCACAAAGCATGCGCGCACGGTGTCCAGGATTGCCCGCACCTGCGCGCCGGCGAGCAGGGTCGGCGTGCCGCCGCCCAGGAAGACGGTGTCCACACGCCTTGGCCCAAAGAAGGCCGCCTGCGCGCGGATTTCGCGGCAGACGGCCTGTACATAGCGTTCCCGCTGCGCCATGCGCCCGGCAAAGGACGCAAAGTCGCAGTAGGCGCATTTCTTTACGCAGAGCGGGATGTGAATGTAGAGAGAAATTGTTTCCATGTTTATTCGTCCATCTTCAGCACGGCCATGAACGCCTCGCTGGGCACCTGCACGCTGCCGAGCTGGCGCATGCGCTTCTTGCCCTCCT
>JBJEUI010000024.1:0-3668 GCA_051883755.1 Candidatus Ventricola sp. | reverse complement strand
GGGCGAACGAGACGAAGGAGGACATCGGCGCGCGCAGGCTGCACACGCTGTTTGAGAAGATGCTCGAGGACATCTCCTTCAACGCCGGCGGCGACATGCCGGACGTCGAGGTCGTCGTCAACGGCGAATATGTGCGAAAGCATCTCGGCGAAGACGGGAAAACTGTGGACATGAAGCAATATATCCTGTAAAATAAGGGGAGCTGCGGGAGCGGCTCCTTTTTCATACCGGAGGGAAAATTCATGCATGCAATGATCATCACGGCCTATCAGGATGCGGACGCGCTGCGGCGCGTTCTGGCGGCGCTGAGCAGGCGGGCGCTGTGCTTTGTCCATATCGACGCAAAGAGCGAAATCACCGAAGACCAGACCGCGCAGCTGAACGCGATGGAGAACGTGCGTGCCATTCGCCGGTACAGGGTGAACTGGGGCAGTGTATATCATCTGCATGCGCTGCTTGATCTGTGCCGCATGGCGCTTGAGGACGAGCGGGTGACGCATCTGCACCTCATTTCCGCGCAGGATTTTCCCTGCGTGAGCGCGGATGCGTTTGAGCGCTTTTTCGAAGGCGACGGGCGCATTCACATGCAGAGCCTGACCACGGCGGACTACCCGGAGCTCGAGCACCGGTACGCGCATTTCCACTTCATGCACCTGCTCAACTATCGGGATATGAGTGAACGCGCACAGAACTGGGTGGGGCGCATTGATCGCTGGCAGGACAAGCTGCATATCAGAAGAAAGCTGGAGCTGCCGCGCAAGGGGCTGGTCTGGCTGAGCATGCCCCGTCAGGCGGCGCAGCATGCGGTGAACGCGCCGCAGAACAGGGATCTGCTCAGGCGCCTGAAGTACACCTATATCCCGGAGGAATTCTATTTCCAGAATGCCTTTGCGGGCACGGCATGGGAGGCGCGCATTACCGGCGACGCGCTGCGCTTCTCCATCTGGAATGAGCCGGAAAGAGGAACGCCTGCGCTGCTTGATGAGCGCGACCTGCCCGCGATTGACCAAAGCGGCTGCGTATTCTGTCGAAAGGTGGATGCGGACGGCGGGCTGTATGAAATACTCGAAAGGCGGTGGCTTGGACATGAAAGGTGAGCGAGCTGCGTGCGGCTATGCGCCAATCAAAAAGCGCGTGATTCTGCCTGCGCTGGCGGCGGTTTTCCTGCTGGCCTTGGTCGTGTGCATCCTGCATGTCGTCAACGCAGTCTCCCTTCGAGGAACGGCAAAGCTGAGCGAATATGATCAGACAGACGGCCGGACGGAGAGGCTGATGCCCATCGTCGAGACGCCGTGGGTGGAACAGGATGTATTGCACATTCGCGGCGCGCTGGTGCGCATGGATCAGGCAGTCGGCTCGGTGAACGTGCGTGCAGGCCTGATTCCGGAAATGGTTGGGGCAGGAATGACCTCGCAGGACGAGGTGATCCTGCTCAATACGCAGATGGTTCGCCGGTTTGATTATGCGGCGGAATACGGCTGTGACGATCACTGCGGCTTCAGCGCAGCGGTGCGGATGAAACGGCTTCCGGCCACGGAGGCTTCATACCGCGTTGTGCTGGTTGACGAGACGGACGGCGCAAAGCGCATGATTGACACAGAGCTGAGGATTGTGCTGGCGCAGGGGATGATGACGTATGAACACGCCGGCCGAATGGGAGAGGGGAAACTGCATGCACAGTAAACAAAAGCAAGTGAATGTGCAGTGTGCGTTGGTGCTCCTTGCTCTTTTTGCCGTACAGATGGTCATGCATTTGAATGTGGACAATCTGCTGCTGGATGACTGGATGTTCTTTGCACCCCTGATGCAGGGAGAACACGTTTTGGCCTATCTGATGAACCGCTGGCAGACGTGGTCAAGCCGCCTGATCATCGAGGGCATACTGTGCTATCTGACGCATTCCATCTGGGTATTCCGCGTGCTGGACAGCGCGGTCATGACCGTGATGGCCTGGGGATTGTGCCGCCTGGTTCAGGCGGAGCGCCGCAGCGAAATGCTGGCGTTGTCTGCCTGCCTGGTCACGACGATTCCCTTTGGTGTTTTGCGGAGCACAGGCTGGATGGCGACGAGCCTCAACTATTATTGGCCGTTGACGGCGACGGCCATTGCGCTGATTCCCCTGGCAGACAGCCTGTGGAAGCGTGAGACGGGAAGGGGGCTGTCGGCCGTGGCTGTTGCCTGCGCGGTTTTCGGTGCGAATCAGGAGCAGATGAGCGCGGTCATCGTGATCAGCGCCTTGGTTCTGGGCGCATGCTGCATGATGCGGGACAGACGCGCAAACCGTACGCATATCGCAATTTTTGCCGTCGCGATGATTGAGATGACGCTCCATCTGCTTTGCCCCGGCAATGGCATTCGGTCGGAGAAATCCATCGCGATGGTGAACCTGCGCGACTATGGTCAGTTTTCTCTGGTCGATAAGCTGTCGTGCGGATTGACCAGTACGGCGACGCTGCTGTTTTTTACCTATTGCCCTATGCTGCTTTCCTGCGGCGCGGTGGTCGTCTTAACCATTGTAGCGCGCAGGCGCGGTGCGGCAGCGTACCTGCTGACGCTTCCGGTGGCAGGTATGCTGCTTCTCGCATGGCGGCCGGGTGTGATGGAGCGGATCGACGGCGTTCCCGAATGGATGGACTTTCTGCGCTGCGGCGAATTCAATGATTATGTGCTGCAGCTCGGCCCCGAGCGGATCGGCATGCTGAGCCTGCTGACGATGTTCAAGATCATCATCATGCTTGGCCTGATGGCGCTTGCGCTCTATCTGTCCATCGGACACAGACCCATGTCGCTTGCAGCCGTATTTGCTTTTGCGTTGGGCTTTGCTGCGCGCATGGCGCTGAGCTTCAGCCCGACGGTTGTTGAGAGCGGAGAACGCACGATGCTGCCTCTTTACGGCGCGATGATGCTTTGCAGTCTGCTGTGCGCGCGGGACTGCAAAACGGATGGTTCGCGTCGCTGGCCGCTGGCTGCAGCCTATGCCGTGTGCGCAGCGGCGGCAGCGATGAATGTGGCACGCAGTTTTGTACTGGCAGCATAAAGCCCATTGACAAGAGGGAAAAACAACGATATAATACCCACGTATATCGTTCCGTTGAAGAAGAGGAGTACGCGCGAATCGCCATCAGAGAGGGCAGGCCCACAGGCTGCAAGGCCGCCCGGGAAGGAAACGCGCGGAATGTCGCTTTGGAGGGCGCAGATGAATGGCCTGGCCGTCAGTCTGCGCGGGCGCGCCCGATACAGCGCATGGAGGCGTTCGCCGTCTATCGGCGGGCGTAAATGAAGGTGGTACCACGCAAGCGCTCTTGCGTCCTTTGGGACGGGAGCGCTTGTTTTTTGATTCAGGAGGAAATCCCATGAACTTCAGTGCAGAGATGATGCCCGGCATCACGCTGCTGGCTGCCGGCGCGTTTCTCGGTTTTTTCGCGGACGGCGTGTGCAAAAACAAAAAGAACGTACAGCCCATGCGCCTGCTGGGCACGTTTCTGGCGTTTGCCGGCGCCATTCTGGTCTTTATCTGCTAATTCTATCTTCTGATCATCAGAAAGGGAGTTTTTGAGTATGGAAATGGAAAAGGTCTATAACCCGCAGGCCATCGAAGGTGACCTGTATAAGGAGTGGGAGGA
Source organism: Candidatus Ventricola sp. (assembly GCA_051883755.1). Lineage (GTDB taxonomy): Bacteria > Bacillota > Clostridia > Christensenellales > Aristaeellaceae > Ventricola. Next base: position 45 of record JBJEUI010000024.1, on the reverse strand, counting down.
GTCCGGCGCGTTCACCGCGCACCGCGTGGAGGGCAAGAAGCCCTT
>JBJEUI010000023.1:0-3671 GCA_051883755.1 Candidatus Ventricola sp. | reverse complement strand
GAAATGGCCAGAAGAAAGCGCCTTCTCTCCAGAACGGCGGAGCATACGCCGGAAGGAGGCGCAACGAAATGAAAAATCTGCTGAAAAAGGTCTTTAAGCATTGGGAAGTGTTCCTGCTGGTGTTCCTGGTGCTGGAGTTCGTGGTCTTCGGCGCGGCCAATCCCAAGTTCCTCAGGCCCAAGTCCATCATGAACAGCATCGTCAACTACATCAGCGTCTGCATCATCTCCCTGTTCGTCACGCTGGTGATGATCACCGGCGGCATCGACATCCAGGCGCCCTCGATCATCGGCCTCACCAGCATCATCATCGGCGTGCTCTGGAGCGATGCCGGCATGAACATCTGGCTGGCCGTGATCATCTCCGTGCTCGTGGCGGCGCTGTGCGGCCTGCTGTCCGGCTTCTTCATCGCCTACTGCGGCGTGCAGCCCATGGTCGTCACGCTCGGCGGCAGCTTCCTGTACTCGGGCCTGGCGCTGCTCGTCTCGGGCATGTCCGCCACCCCGGCCTACAAGGGCATCAGCGGCTTCCCGGCGAAGACCGCGGACGGCGCGTTCGTCGGCTTCCGCTTCCTGGGCAAGGGCGAAATCCTCGGCATTCCCACGCAGATCGTGATCTACATCGTGCTGATTCTGCTGTGCATGTGGATTCTGCACCGCACCAAGTACGGCGAGCGCCTGTACCTCATTGGCGTCAATCCGCAGGCGGCGGAGTACTCCGGCATCAACACCCGCGCGACGATCATGAGCACCTATGTGCTCTCCGCCGTCAGCGCGGCGCTGGCCGGCACGCTGCTCACCGCCAACGTCAACTCCGCCAAGTACAACCTCGGCTCCGGCTACACGCTGGCCATCATCACCGCCGTCGTGCTCGGCGGCACGCTCAACACCGGCGGCAAGGGCAGCATTCTGGGCACGGTGCTCGCCTCGCTGATCATCTGCATCCTGCGCTACGGCCTGCCGCTGTGCTTCGGCGTGAGCACGCAGAACCTCGACCTGCCGGTCGGCATCATCCTGGTGCTGGTCGTGCTGGGCCGCGAGATCGCCGGCCAGGGCATGCTCGCCAGGTGGTTCAGGCGGCGCAAACCCTGATTCCTTTGAATTTCAGGAGGGTGCGAGTCCCTCTTGAGATAAATAAAAACTAGGAGGAACCCAAACATGAAAAAGACTCTGGCGATGATCCTTGTGCTGTGCATGGCGCTCACGCTGGCCTGCCCCGCTTTTGCCGAAGGCAAGAGCCCGGTGGACGGCATGACCGTGGCCTTCATTCCCAAGGTATCTGGCAACTCTTTCTTCGAGGCTGCGAATGACGGCGCTCAGAAGTACGCCGCCGAGTGGGGCCTGACCGTCGATTACATCGGCTCCCCGGACGCCTCCGTCACCACCCAGCTGGAGCTGATCCAGCAGGCGATCGACAAGGGTGTGGACGCCATCTGCATCTCTTCCGTCGATGCGACCGCGCTTGACGAGAAGCTCATGGAAGCGCAGGAGAATGGCATCTATGTCAGCACCTGGGATTCCGACGTCTCCCCGAACGCCCGTGCGCTGATGGTTTCTCAGGGCACCGCCGACGTCCTTGGACCGATGCTCGTTGAGATGGGCGTTGAGTCCCTGAAGGAGCGCGGCGTGGACGTCACCGGCGAAGTGAAGTACGTGTGGCACTTCTCCAACCCGTCCGTTGCTGACCAGAACTCCTGGTACGTCGCCGGCGACGAGTACATCAAGGCGACCTATCCGTCTTGGGTGGCTGTCCATGATCCGTACTACTCCAACCAGGATCCGGCGCAGTCCGTGTCCGTTGGCGAGTCCATCTTCGAGGCCTATCCGGACGTTGACCTCATCATCTGCAACGACTCCACCGCTCTGCCGGGCCAGTGCGGCGCTGCCCAGAACAAGGGCCTGACCGCCAAGGACGTCACCATCACCGGCTTCTGCCCGCCCTCCGGCATGACCACCTACCTGGAGAACGGCATCTGCACCCGTTGGGGCCTGTGGGACTGCGGCATCCAGGGCGCGCTGGGCTGCTATCTCGCGGCTTACGTGTCTGCCGGCAACACCGTGAAGGTCGGCGACGTGGTTGAGGTTCCGGGCATCGGCGAAGTCACCATCCTTGCCAACGGCGATCTGGTCGCGGGCCAGGAGACTGCTGAGGAGAACAACGGCGTCGTGCTGCTGCCGGAGCGCGTTGTCTTCACCGCTGAGAACGTGGCGAACTATCCGTTCTAACCGGCATGATGCCGGCTGCATCCCCGACGGAATCCTTGAATGCCGTCGCTTTGCAGCCGGGGCCGAAGCTTTACAGGAGGAGCCCCTCGGGGCCCCTCCTCTTGCGGTGAACGCCGCGGCACGACGCGGTGTCCGCCTCCGTTTCCGCCCCATTGGCGGACATGCATCCACAATTGAATGAACCACAGAAAGGAAGATTGATTTCCATGGCTGATAAAGATGGACTGAAGGTCGCAAAGGACTACCATACCGACGAACCGTTTGCCAACCAGGGCAGCTTCCACGTGAAGGGCGCCAACAACCTCGACTGGGGCATGAAGCGCCACCTGTCCAACATCTTCGATCCGGTCAGCGGCAACACCGTGATGTTCGCCTTCGACCACGGCTATTTCATGGGCTCCACCGCCGGCCTGGAGCGTCTGGACCTCGTCATCCCGAAGCTCCAGGAGCAGGTCGACGTCTTCATGGGCACCCGCGGCGCACTGCGCACCTGCGTGAGCCCGTCCTTCAAGAAGGGCATCGCGCTGCGCGTGACCTCCGGCTCCTCCATGCTCAACGATGACCTCAGCCATGAGGTGGTCGCCGTGGACATCGAGGACGCCATCCGCATGAACGCGGACTGCATCGCCGTGCAGACCTTCATCGGCGCGGACGGCCAGCTCTCCTCCATCGACAACCTCTCCAGGTGCATCAACGCCGGCATGCGCTACAGCATCCCGACGCTGGGCGTCGTGGCCGTGGGCAAGCAGATGGAGCGCACCGACCGCTTCTTCAAGCTGGCGACCCGCATCGTCGCCGAGATGGGCGCGAACCTGGTGAAGACCTACTACTGCGACAATTTCGAAGAGATCGTGGCGGCCTGCCCGGTCCCGATCGTCGTCGCGGGCGGCAAGAAGCTGCCCGAGCCGGACGCCCTCACGATGGCGTACCGCTCCATGCAGGGCGGCGCGCGCGGTCTGGACATGGGCCGCAACATCTTCCAGAGCGAGCATCCGGTGGAGATGGCCAAGGCCATCCGCATGATCGTCCACCACAAGGCGACCGACAAGGAGGCGTACGAGTTCTACCTCGACGCGATCAACAGCAAGTAAACGAATCACGGGCTGCCAGGTCATCCTGACAGCCCGTTTTGGGATATCCAATTTAGCAATAGGATGCTAATGTGAACGAAAGACCTCATCCGTCTTGCCTGCGGCAAGCCACCTTCCCCATAGGGGAAGGCTTACTTCGCCCTCCCCTATGGGGAGGGTGCCCCAAAGGGGCGGGTGAGGTCCCCGCCGCAGCGGAGGCGGTCCGAAGGGCTGATAAGGTCTTCATACGCATTCGCATCCTTTAGCTCCCCCTCCCACACAACCCACGACATCAAGGAGAACACTATGCTTACTCAAATCCTTTCCATGGTGCTGCCCGTGCTGGTGATGATCCTGCTGGGCCGCCTGTGCGCCG
>JBJEUI010000022.1:0-3682 GCA_051883755.1 Candidatus Ventricola sp. | reverse complement strand
TCGCCACCGGAAAAAAGACGTACTCCGGCATGATCAATGTCGACATCACGGGCGCGATTCCCTATGAAACCATCGCCGAAAAGCTGCACAGGCAGCTGGGATGGAAGATCGGCGTGATCAGCACGGTGAACCTGAACCATGCCACGCCTGCCGCGTTCTATGCGCATCAGGCGAGCCGGAACAACTATTATGAAATCGGCCAGGAGCTGGTGAAGTCGGGCTTTGAATACTTCGCCGGCGGCGGCCTGAAGAAGCCCACCGGCAACAACAAGGATCAGACCAGCCTGTATGAGCTGGCGAAGAATGCCGGCTACAAGGTCACGTTCACCCAGGCTGAGGCGGAAGCCGTAACGGCGGCTGACGGCAGGGTGATCCTGATTGACGAACATCTGGCGGATTCTGACGCGATGGCCTACGAGATGGATCGCGCCGATTCGCAGTGGGCGCTGGCCGATTACGTGGCCAAGGGCATCGAGGTGCTTGATAACGACACCGGCTTCTTCATGATGTGCGAGGGCGGCAAGATCGACTGGGCCTGCCATGCCAACGACGCGGGCGCTACGGTCTCCGACACGCTGGCCCTGGCGGACGCTGTTCAGGTGGCCATCGATTTCGCGCAGGAGCATCCCGCGGACACGCTGATCCTCGTGACCGGCGACCATGAGACCGGCGGTTTGACCATCGGCTTTGCGGGAACGGATTACGACACGTATCTGGACACGCTGACCAGTCAAAAGATCTCCTACGCGCAGTTCGACGAGGCGTATGTTGCCGGATACAAGAAGAACAAGACGCCCTTTGAGGAAGCCATGAAGGATGTGGAGGCCCTGTTCGGCCTGAAGATGAACGGCGAGAAGATGGATCGCCTGGCGCTGACCGACTACGAGCTTGAGCGGCTGCGCACGGCGTATGCGCTGGCGATGACGGACTACGATACGGAGAACTACACGCAGGAGCAGTATGTGCTCTACGGGGAATACAATCCGTTCTCTGTCACCGTCACGCACATCCTGAACAACAAAGCCGGCGTGGATTTCACGAGCTTCTCTCATACCGGCCTGCCGGTTGCAGTGTTCGCTCAGGGCGTGGGCGCGGAAGCGTTTGGAAGCTACTACGACAATACGGAGATTTACAACAGGCTGGCGGCCTTGCTTGAGGTCAAGTAACCGACCCTCATCATGGAAAAGATCGCACAGGAGGCGCATGTCTCCTGTGCTTGCGCATTTGGAGGCATCATGATTCGCGTACAAGACTGGATGGACAGAAAGACGCTGGGGCCCGTTGCAGCGGCGCTGGCCTTGCTGGTGATCCTTCTGCTGATTCCTACGGGTTATGAGGGCGCGTTGTCCTATCAGAACGCTGAGCGCGTGCGCGCGCTTGTTCTTGATACGGACGAAAGCGACATTGTGGATACCGGACTGGTGCGCAGCGGAGAGCAGTGCTGCCGCGTGCGGATTCTGGATGGACGCTTCAGGGGCGAGGAGGCGGAAGCGGTCAACCGCCTGAACGGCTCTCTGGCGGAGGACAAGCTGTTTGCGCAGGGGGATCGGGCGTTTGTCGTGGTCAGCCACGCGTCGGGCACGATCACCACCGTATACATGACCGATCACTACCGTCTGGACAAGGAGGCCGTTCTTGCGGGGCTGTTTATCCTGCTGCTGCTGCTCTTTGCACGGGGCACGGGCCTGAGGGCAATCCTCTCCTTTGCGGACACGATTCTGCTGATCTGGAAGGTGCTGATCCCCGGGCTGCTGAACGGTCGGAACCCGATCATCGTTTCCATCGGTCTGGTGCTGGCGCTGACGGTGCTGGTGCTGAGCCTGATCTATGGATGGGATCGCAGGTGCCTTGCGGCAGTTGGCGGCACCGCGCTGAGCGTCCTTGTCACGGCGATCCTGGGATACCTCTTTACAGACCTGCTTCAGATCCACGGCGCCGTCATGGAATCCAGCGAGCGCCTGCTGTACGCCGGCTACCAGTATCTCGATCTGACCCGAATCTTTGTGGCATCCATTTTTCTTGGCTGCTCCGGCGCGGTCATGGATCTTTCGGTGGACATCTGCTCCGCAGTGTATGAGGTGGTGAGAAAGAAACCGGGAATCAGCGCCGGGGAGGCGATGGCCTCAGGCTTCGCGGTGGGCCGGGCCGCGTGCGGCTCCACCACCACCACCCTGCTGCTTGCCTATTCCGGAAGCTTTATTGCGCTGCTGATGGTGTTTATGGCGCAGGGAACGCCGGTGGAGCTGATGCTCAACTATAAGTATCTCGCGGCTGAAATCGTTCACACGATCGTCGGATCCTTCGGCCTGGTCACGGTTGCGCCGCTGACGGCGATCACCAGCGGGCTGCTTCTGACAAAGCGGAAATGAGCCGCGCGGCGGAGAAAGCCTAAGCGCCTTGACAGGAAAACGCATGACGAAAAGACCCGTACCGGCGCAGCAGTATCCGAGCCGATACGGGTCTTTGGATGTGTGATGGACAAGCAATCAAAGCCGGACAGCCGCGCCGCTTTGGCGGCCCAGGCGATCATTCGCCGCCCGGCAGCTTTTCGCTGGACGCGACCGCCTGGCACAGCGTGTGCATCAGCCTGCGCGTCCTGGCGGAGCAGCCGCTGGCCAGAATGGCCACGGACTTGCCCAGCGCCTGCGCGCTGTCGTCCGGTTCGCTGGAAAAGCTCTCTTCCATGACGCAGCCGTTGAGCAGCGAAGCGAGCGGCACGTGCAGCGTCTGCGCAATCAGCGCAATCTGCTCCAGCGAGGCGGGGCGTTCGCCGCGTTCAAGACGGCCAAAATGCAGCTGAGACATCTTCAGCTGCTCAGCAATCTGCTCCTGCGTGAGGCCCGCTTCCTTGCGCGCTGCACGAATATTCTGCCCGATCGTCTTGTAGGAAACGATCATCAACGATCCCCTCCGCGAATAAAGTGTGCTTCCATGATATCCTGAATACGCGGAAAATTACATTTCAGAATAGGATAAATCTAACCGATTTAGAACTATGAAAGCGAAATAAAGGGGATGGTATTTTTTGACAGTCAGATGCGGTAGGCGCTCATCGCGCGGAAGCGGTTGCTCAGCAGGGTGTAGAGCGATTCGGCATAGGGCGCAAGCGGCTGCTCCCTGGCGTAAGCCATGTAAAACGGAGGCAGGTAAGCGTCCGTGCCCAGGTGATAGTGGGCGAGCTTCGGCATCATGCCGCTGTCGCACAGCAGCGAAATGAACGGGCAGAGCGTGACCAGATTGACGCTGACGCAGGCGCGCATGGCCGCACCAACGTTGTCGCAGCACATGCAGACGTTGGGGCGCAGCGAGCATGCGGCGAGCAGATCGTCGAAGAATCTGCGGCGGAAGTAATCGCTGGTGGGCAGGATGAAGCGCTCCTGCGCGGCCTCGCGCAGGCCGATGGTGGAGCCGGAGGGAATGCGGCGGGCCAGCTCGGTCTGCCTGCCGGCAATCAGCACGACCTCCTCCGAGGCGATCTGCCGGTATTCAAGGCGCGGATGCGGCCTGTCGCAGGTGAGCAGTGCCATGTCCAGGTCGCCGCGCAGCAGCAGCTGCTCCAGCTGGGCGACGTCCTCCTCGTGCACCTCCAGCTGCACATCCGGATAGCTGGAGAGGAAATCCCCCAGGACCTGCGGCAGCAGCTCCTCGCTGCGGTGGCGCATCAGCCCGATGCGCAGCGTGC
>JBJEUI010000021.1:0-19959 GCA_051883755.1 Candidatus Ventricola sp. | reverse complement strand
CAAAAGCGACGGGCATGCCCGGCTCCATGAACTCAGGCAGGCTGATCTTGCCGCGATTCTCCTCGGGCAGAAGTACGGTTCCCTCGGTATCCAGCAGCCAGAGCGGCTGCATCAGGCGGGCCAGAACCTGCTGAATCTGATTCAAAAATCGTTTCTCAGGTATCATGTTCTCATTCTCCTTTCGAGAACGCCTTAAGACATCACAGATACGCAATTATTATAGCGCATGATCCTTCAAAAATCTATATCTCTGAAAAATTATCTCCGCAAATTTGGTATATTATGCCGGTTTTTTATGGAATATGCACAAATATCTCGCAATCTGGGCGTTTTCTTCCTCTTTTCAGGATGAGCGTAGGATACCGTCGCTTTCATCAATTCCTCTCCGTGCCCGCATTTAAGCCGCCTTTACAGCAAAAAAGCAGGCTGTGCCCGCTCCCGCTTCCGAACTGCCTGATCAAGTGATGTTTCTTGGTGCTCGATGCACGATCCTTTACGCAATTTCCTATCGTACAAAAAATACCCACACCATGACGGTGTGGGTACCTTATGCATGAAATCAGCGGTTGAGGATGCTCTTCTCGGTATCCTTGTCGAAGAAGTGCAGGCGGTTGGTCTCGAAGGCAACCTTGATGGTGTCTCCGTTGCGCGCGGTGCTGCGCGGATCAACACGGGCGACGACGTTGCCGTCCTTGCCGGTGGTCTTCAGGTACAGGTAGGTCTCAGAGCCCATGAGCTCGGTGACTTCGACCTGGGCCTCAACGAGGTTGCCGTCAGCCACGGACAGGAAACGCTCTTCGTCGTGGATGTTCTCCGGACGGATGCCCATGACAACTTCCTTGCCGATGTAGCTCTCGTCGACCAGCTTGCGAACCTTCGCATCCGGCACCTTGACGGCGTTGTTGCCGAACTCGGCCCAAACCGCGCCGTCCCTCTTGACGAGCTTGGCGTTGAAGAAGTTCATCTGCGGGCTGCCGATGAAGGAGCCGACGAACAGGTTGCACGGATAGTCGTACAGGTTCTGCGGGGTGTCGACCTGCTGGATGAAGCCATCCTTCATGACGACGATGCGGGACGCCATGGTCATGGCCTCGGTCTGGTCATGGGTGACGTAGATGAAGGTCGTCTGCAGGCGCTGATGCAGCTTGGTGATTTCGGTACGCATCTGCACGCGGAGCTTGGCGTCCAGGTTGGACAGCGGCTCGTCGAAGAGGAAGACCTTCGGGTCACGGACGATGGCGCGGCCCAGCGCGACGCGCTGACGCTGACCACCGGACAGAGCCTTCGGCTTGCGGTTGAGGTACGGCTCGATGGACAGGATCTTCGCAGCCTCGCGAACCAGCTTGTCGATCTCGTCCTTCGGCTTCTTGCGCAGCTTGAGGCCGAACGCCATGTTGTCATACACGGTCATGTGCGGATAGAGCGCGTAGTTCTGGAACACCATCGCGATGTCGCGATCCTTCGGCGCGACGTCGTTGACGAGGCGGTCGCCGATGTAGAGCTCGCCTTCGGAAATCTCTTCCAGACCGGCGACCATGCGCAGGGTGGTGGACTTGCCGCAGCCGGACGGGCCAACCAGAACGATAAACTCCTTGTCTTCGATGTCGAGGCAGAAGTCAGAAACAGCAGTGACGTTGCCAGAGTAGATCTTGTAGATGTGATTCAGCTTAAGGCCTGCCATTGAAATATCCCCCTTCAGTTCTTCATAGTGACTGTACGCCGATCTTTCGTCCCGCGGCGCTTCGTTGAGTTCATTATACGGAATTTCTGCAGGATTTTCAATTGAATAAGTTCACAAAAAACTGACGGAAATTCCCCCTTCCTTCTCGTTTTATTCGTTTTTGTTTGTGCTGATTTTGTCTATATTTTACCGTTTAATTGATATTTTCTTTTGATTCTCCTGATATCTCTTGTTTTCTCGTGTTTTTTCAAGATTTGTTCACCCTGTTCACATGCAAACATTTGTTACGTCCATGTTTGATATCTGAAATCCGATTCACCGGTAACGTTACCGCAACAGAAATGCCGATTTTTTGACAATTGTAACCCCTTTTCTTGCCGCATTTCCGCCTCAATCCTGCATTTTTTCGTCTGTTCTTTCCCCCTTGATTTTCCCGGTTTGTTCTCCTTGATTTTATCGTGGTAAAGGATATTGTGCACTTTGCACATATGTAAAATTTTATAGTACCCATATAAAGAAGGTTTTTATCCATAGAAAAAACAGCATGATTTCTCATGCTGTCATCGTTTTTTATCTATATGGAATTGATCTTACCTGCCTTCGACGCGGATCACGCTGCCCGTGCAGACCTTTTCGTTGTCCAATTCATCCAATGCGCTGCGCACCGCGCGCTCGGAAGCCTTGTGCGTCAGGAAAATCATCTGCACACAGCCGTTCTCGTCCGCCTCGCCCTTCTGGACCATGGACGCGATGCTCACGCCATGCTGAGCAAGCTTGCCGGAGACCAGGGAAAGCACGCCCGGCTGATCCTTGGCCAGCAGGCGTACGAAATACACGCACGACCAGTCGTCCGCCATTTCGCAGGGCTCCTCGCTCACCGCAGGCAGCAGGTGCTGCTTGGCGCGCGCCGCCTTGATCAGATCGGACACCAGCGCGCTGGCCGTGGGCATATCGCCCGCGCCGCGGCCGTAAAACATCATTTCGCCGCAGGCATGGCCGTGAACGTACACCGCATTGAACGCGTCGCTCACCCCGGCGAGCGGATGGCTGTCCGGCACAAACGTGGGATGCACGCGCGCCTGGATTTTTCCGTCCTCCTCCTTCGCCACGGCCAGAAGCTTCAGCGTCAGGCCGAATTCCTTGCCGCACTGCACATCCAGCGGGGTCACGCCGGTGATGCCCTCGCGGTACACATTGTCCACCGGCACATGGCGGTGGAACGCCAGTGAAGAGAGAATGGACAGCTTATAGGCCGCGTCATAGCCCTCCACGTCCGCCGTCGGGTCCGGCTCCGCCAGCCCCAGGCGCTGCGCATCGGCGAGCACATCGGCATACGCCGCGCCTTCACGGCTCATGCGGCTGAGGATGTAGTTTGTCGTGCCGTTGATGATGCCCATCACCGAGGTGATGCGGTTGGCCTGCAGGGATTCGTTCATCGCGCGGATGATCGGAATGGCGCCGCAGACGCTCGCCTCATAGTAAAGGCCCGAACCGTACTCACGCGCCGCCGTCACAATTTCCTGCCAATGGGAGGCCAGCGCCATCTTGTTTGCCGTGACGACGGTCTTGCCGTTTTTCAGCGCCGCCGTCATGTAGGAGGACGCCGGCTCCTCGCCGCCCATGAACTCCATGACGATGTCGATCTGGGGATCATTCAGCACGTCCTGCGGGCAGTCCGTCAGCAGCCGGGCAGGAATGTCCCAGCCGCGCTTCTTGCCGAGCGAGCGCACCAGAATCCGCTTCACTTCAAAGGCCACGCCCTCGTTCTTTTCGATCTGATCGCCATAGGTTTCAAGCAGCTTGTACACGCCGCAGCCGATATTGCCGCAGCCAAGGAAGCCGATTGCAATCTTGTTCATGTCATCCTCCTGCCGGCCATATCATCAGGCCTGGTTTTTTTCGTAGATGATGCGCAGGCCCGTGAGCGTCAGATCCGGGTTGATCTCGTCGATCACGCTCGAATTGCTCTTGACCATGTGGGCCATGCCGCCGGTGGCAATCACCTTCGCATGCGGGCAGCCGATCTCCGCCTTCATCGCGGTGACGATCTTCTCCACCGAGCCGATGTAGCCGTAGAGCACGCCGGACTGAATGTTGCACACTGTCGTCTTGCCGATGACCTTCGGCGGAACAACGAGCTCAATGGACGGCAGCTTCGCCGTGCCCGAAGAGAGCGCACGGTTCATCATCCGCAGGCCCGGGCCGATCGCACCGCCCAGGAACTCGCCCTTGTCGGAGACCACGCCGTAGGTCGTCGCCGTGCCGAAATCGATGAATACCGACGGGCCGCCGTAGAGCGTGGAGACCGCCACCGCATTGGCGATGCGGTCGCTGCCCAGCTCGCGCGGGTTTTCATACTTGATGTTCAGCCCCGTCTTCATGCCCGGCACCAGAATGCGCGGGTCCTGGCCAAAGTAATCCCGGCACATGTGCTCGATCGTGAAATTGATCGAGGGCACAACCGAGGAAATCATGATGCCCTCGATGTCCCGGATGTTCAGCTCGTGGTAGCGGAACAGATCCGTCATGATGATGCCGTACTGATCGGACGTCATCGCCGTATCCGTCGCGCAGCGCCAGCGCTTGAGCAGCTTCTTCCGATCAAACACAGCCGCCTTGATGTTCGTATTGCCGATATCCATGACAAAGATCATCGTTCATTCCTCCAACCGGATTCCTTCTGCGCCTCAGCGTGCCGTCGTGCCCAGCGCCTTTTTCACGCCGCCGGCAACCGCCGTGCCCACAACCGAGCAGACGACCGCCTCCACGACGCCCTGAAAGCCGACGAGCAGCACGACAAACATGAGCGGATTGGCCGCGCCTTTCGCCGCAACAAGGCCCTGAATATATTCCGTCTGATAAAAAGCCAGCACAATGTAGCCCATGAAGAAGAGCGTATTGAGCAGCGGCGCGCTCAGCGACGTGACAAAGCAGTTCACCGCGGTCTTTTTGCAGACCTTCTCCATTCCCTGATAGACGAGGCCCACGCACAGACCCATCAGCACGCGCATGCCGAAGCAGAGAATAAACGTGTGCACCGGCGAGATCGCCAGCAGCGTAGAGGTCATCACCGACGCGCCCTTGATGGCATCCAGGAAGCTGACCGTGCCGAACACGCCGCCCAGGATCATGCCCGCCAGCGGGCCAAGCACAATCGCGCCGACCGCAATGGGCACCGTCAGGAAGGACATGTACAGCGGCCCGACGGGCACGCTGCCCAGGCCGATGGCCTTCATCACCATTTCGATTGCGACGAGCAGCGCCAGCTGCGTGAGGTACCGTACATCGTACTTCTTGTTTCTATTCATTTTTCTCCTCCGTTCGGGTTCACTCAGGATACCCGACTTGGTTTTGCCGCATATGCGGCGGTTCACATGCCAGCCTTCCTGGTCTGCCCTGTGCGCAGCGGCAGCCGGAATCGATGTTATTGTATCAAATTCTCATGGAAGATGCAAGTTGTCTGCAAAAAATCGGTTATCCGACCGGATAACCGACTCTTTATTGTGCAGGCAACTGCATTCGCTGCTTTCTGCAAAGGCCGTGCTTATCCCTTGCAGCAGGGCTTCTGCTCGCACAGCGCCTGCGCCTGCAGCATCGCCGTCCAGATCCGCGCATGCGCGTACTCATCGCCCAGGATGGACATGAGCAGATATCTGATCTTGAGTGTCGGCGCGCACATGGCCAGCTCAGCATAGCGGCGGATGGCGCCCAACTCTCCCCGAATCGCCGCTTCCACATCCGCGCAGAAATCGCCTGTCGCGTTCGGGCAATCCGGCGGGCAGGACACCTTCGCCGGGCAAATGCCCAGGAGCGAAGCCTGCAGTCTGGCATGGCCGTACTCATCGCCGACGATGCTGATGATCAGCTCGCGCAGCTCTTCGGTCGGCGCTTCATTGGCAATCTGCGCATAAAAACCGGCGTCACAGAGTTCGTCCTGCATGGACGCCTCCAGCTGGCCGCGATAATCGTTGCAAAGACCCATCATGATCGACTCCTCATTGCGTCAAATCGTGCGGCGTCTTCCCGCCGCCCCTATACTCTATGACGGCAGTGCAGCCCGCGTTCGCGCGCCGCTCGCGCGCTGATGGAAGTTTTTTGCGAAAACACTTGACAGAATTTCCGGCCCGGTGTATACTTATATATGTTCACGCGGGAATGGCGGAATTGGCAGACGCGCTAGATTCAGGTTCTAGTGAAAGCAATTTCATGCAGGTTCAAGTCCTGTTTCCCGCACCACGGCCCGATCTTTGGATCGGGTCTTTTTTGTTTCCTTTTCATGCGATTCCATGCTATAATAAAGCATCATCTTTCCTATGAGGTGTTGCCTATGAACATGCAGCAGCAGGCATACGTCACGTCCCGCGGCACCATCGCCTACTGGGTCAGCCGCGCAGCGGACAGCAGGCAGCCCTGGCTGGTCTTTCTGCCCGGGCTTTCTGCGGATCATCACCTGTTCGACAAGCAGCTTGAGCATTTTTCCGGCGCATACAGCTGTCTTGTCTGGGATGCGCCGGCGCACGGCCTGTCCCGTCCCTTCGATCTCACCTTTTCCATGCAGGATATGGTGCAGGATCTGCACGGCATTCTGGCGAGGGAATGCATTGACGAGCCGGTGCTGATCGGCCAGTCGCTGGGCGGCTATATTGCCCAGGTCTACATGCACCTGTATCCGGGCAGCGTGCAGGCCTTTGTCTCTATCGACTCCTGCTCGCTGAGCCGCAAGTATTACGCCGGCTGGGAGCTGGCGCTGCTTCGCCACACCAGAGGCATGTACCGTGCCATTCCGTGGAAGCTTCTGCTCAAGTGGGGCGTCTCTGGAAACGCCCGGACGGACTATGGCCGCCGACTGATGGAAGCGACCTGGGCCGTCTACACCCGGGATGAATTCTGCGACCTGGCCGGCCATGGCTTCCGCATTCTCGCGCAGGCCATCGAGGCACAGCCCGCCTATCCCATCTCCTGCCCCGTTTTGCTGCTGTGCGGCGAAAAGGACGCCGCCGGCTCCGCAAAGCGCTACAACAAGCGCTGGGCTGAACTGGACGGCTATCCGGTTCACTGGATCAAGGGCGCCGGCCACAATGCCAATACCGATGCGCCCGAGACCGTCAACCGCCTGATCGAGGGTTTTCTCCAAACGCTTGAGCCCCTGCCAGCCGCAGAAGGCTGATCGATTCAAGCAGATCAAAAAGCGGGCTGTGCCCGCTCCCGCTTCCGAACTGCTTGATCAAGTAATGTTCTTGGTGCTCGATGCACGATCCTTTACGCAATTTCCTATCGTATCAAAAAAACCGCCTTTCGGCGGCTTTTTCATTTCATGGGTGAAGCGTTTGGGAAACGCTGTTCCTGCTTACCAGCGAGGCTCCTCCTTGGTCACGAACTCGCGGTAGATTGCGCGGGTTGCGACCTCAAAATCGAGGTTATCCACGCCGACAATGATGTTCAGCTCGCTGGAGCCCTGATCGATCAGGCGGATGTTGACGCCCGCACGGGTCAGCGCGTTGAAGATGCGCGCGGACGTTCCCTTGGAGCGCACCATGCCGCGGCCCACGGTCGCAATCAGCGCGAGGCCGGAATGGATCTCCACGGAATCCGGCTGGCACAGCTCATGGATGCGCTGCACCAGGCGCTCCTTCTTGCCCTCCAGCGCGGCCTCGTGCACGACGACGCACATGGTGTCGATGCCGGAAGGCATGTGCTCAAAGGAAATGCCCTGCTCTTCAATCGCCTGAAGCAGGCGGCGGCCAAAGCCCAGCTCCGCGTTCATCATCGCCTTTTCCACGTTGATGATCGCAAAGTTCTTGTGGCCGGCGATGCCGGTGATCGTGTACTTGCTGTCGTACTCCTCCGCCTCGTAGCCGATGACCGTGCCCGGCGCAGTCGGATCGTTGGTGTTGCGGATGTTGGTCGGAATACCCGCGATGCGCACCGGGAAGATCGCATCCTCGTGCAGTACGGACGCGCCCATATAGGACAGCTCGCGCAGCTCGCGATAGGTCACGTGGGCGATCGGCTCCGGATTGCGCACGATGCGCGGATCGGCCATCAGGCAGCCGGAGACGTCCGTCCAGTTCTCATACAGGTCGGCATTCGCCGCGCGCGCAACGATCGCGCCCGTGATGTCGCTGCCGCCGCGGGAGAACGTCTTCACGTTGCCGTGTGAGTCGCAGCCATAGAAGCCCGGCACGACGGCATACGTGTGCTTTTTGAGGATTGCGCCCAGGACATCCTGCGTCTTTGCACTGTCCAGGCGGCCCTCCTCATCAAAGAAAATGCCCGTCTGCGGGTCGACAAAGTCCCAGCCCATGTAGTCAGCCAGCAGGATGCCGTTGAGGTATTCGCCGCGGCTGGCGGCATAGTCCGCGCCCGCGCCAAGCTGGATGTTCTTGCGAACCTCTTCAAGATGCGCATCCAGATCAACCGTCAGGCCCAGCTCACTGGCAATGCCGTGATAGCGCTCGCGAATTCTGTCAAACGCAGGCGCAATGTCCCTGCCGCCGGCAGCCAGCCGGTTGCACTCGTAAAACAGATCCGTCACCTTGATATCGGTGGAGCAGCGCTTGCCCGGCGCGCTCGGCACCACGATGCGTCGGTCCGCATCCAAAAGCAGAATTTCCTTGACCTTCCTGAACTGCTCAGCGCTGGCCAGCGAACTTCCGCCGAATTTTGCTACCTTGATCCCCATTCGGAAGCCCTCCGATTTTCTTCTAGCAGATATGTTTCTGCGGTTCTACAGATAGTAAGCAGATACAATTTTATAGAATGAAGCCTATAAAGTCAAGAAAATTTCGTAATGGCTCGGAAAATATGCGGGTTTTGCCGAAAAGCGCGCAAGGAATTCAATCATTTCCGACATCAGGCGGAAAACCATGCGTTTCCCCTGAGCATCCTATGCCGCGCCCAATCATGCCGTGAGGCTCCACACGCCTCGTTTGTCCCGGACGAAAAAAGCGGGCATCGCCCGCCGTTCATTCCTGATATGCTGCGCGCACCTGCTGCGAGGGTCTGCGCTCCTCGTCCTTCTCCTCACCCATGGCCTTGAGGCCCTCCAGCGCCTGCGGGATCATCTCCACGATGCGCTCCATGGGCGAGGCACAGTTGGCGCTCAGCAGGCGCACACCGTTTTGCGAGCACACCAGAAAGCCCATCGGCTGCACAGAGACGCCCGCGCCGGAACCGCCGGCAAAGGGCATTTCCTCCGCCTGCGTGCGCATTGTGAGGTATTCGCCGCCGCCCGCCACAAAGCCGAACGACACCTTTGAAATCGGAATGATCGTCGAGCCGTCCTGCGTCTGCACCGGATCACCGACCACCGTATTGACGTCCACCATCTCGCGGATGCTCTCCATGGACGTGCCCATCAGGCTCTCAATGGGATGCTTTTCCACCCAAATCCCTCTCTCCCGGTCTTTCTCACAGCGGTTTTGATCACTGCGAACATAATATCGCCCGCCTGGCACGAGAATATACAGCGGCCGTGCGCCGCCAGACCGACGCCGCCAAAGTCCGGCATGATGCGCAGATCGCACGGCGCTTTGGCGCCAAGGCATGCAGGCAGCGAAAGCAGCAGCGCGCGAACAGCGCCCGCAGCCACCGCCGTCTCGCCCGCATCCTCAAGCC
Source organism: Candidatus Ventricola sp. (assembly GCA_051883755.1). Taxonomy (GTDB): domain Bacteria; phylum Bacillota; class Clostridia; order Christensenellales; family Aristaeellaceae; genus Ventricola. The sequence continues at coordinate 10,661 of JBJEUI010000021.1, read as the reverse complement.
CAATGCGCGCATGCAGCGTCACCTGCTCCAGCCTGCCCGCCTGAAGGACGGCGAGCCCGTACGGCCAGGCGCTGCGCAGCTGCCTGACGCGCAGCTTCGCCGGAGCCTTTAATCGAAGCGGCGCGCCGTACCGCGGCGTCATGTGCAGGGAAAACCTGTTTTCTCCCCGCCGGAGCACACCGTCAAAGCGCAGCTCCACGCCTGCCGCGCCCGCTGAAAGCGACAGACTGCTGTTTTCGCCGCAAAGCGACGCGTCAGCCGTCAAGCGCAAGCGCAGCGCCAGAAGCAGATAGACCGCAGCAATCAGGCCGAGCACGCGCTTTCCTCCCTTCGTTCCTGCCTTGAGCACAAAACCGCAGGATATCCAAAGCATAGTCCCTCATGCCGCAGACAACTTGCCGGTTTTCCCCTTTTCAATCGCCGGGATATCCTGTATAATGTCAGCAGCAGACCGCATCAAGCGCCGGCTGTTCGATTTCCAAGGCATCGCCGGCGCTTTGTCCTAAGGTTTGCCATACACATTCATTTTATTCCCATGGAGGACGCATGAAACTGATTTCCTGGAACGTCAACGGTCTGCGCGCGTGCCTTAACAAAGGCTTTGGCGACTACTTTGCCGCGCAGGATGCGGATTTTTTCTGCCTGCAGGAGACGAAGATGCAGCCCGGACAGGCGCAGATTCCCGCCGAGGGCTATCACGAATACTTCTACTCTGCCGAGAAAAAGGGCTATTCCGGCACGGCCATCCTTGCCAAGCGTGAGCCGCTCTCCGTGGCTTACGGCATGGGCAGCGAGCTGCACGACCATGAGGGCCGCCTCATCACGCTGGAATACGAGGATTTCTACCTGGTCACGGTGTACACGCCCAACAGCCAGCGCGAGCTGACGCGCCTGCAGTACCGTCTGTGCTGGGAAGAGGATTTTCGGATGTACCTCAAGCGGCTGGACGAAACCAAGCCCGTGATTGTCTGCGGCGACATGAACGTCGCGCACAAGGAGATCGACCTGAAGAACCCGAAGACGAACGTGAGCAACGCCGGCTTCACCCCGCAGGAGCGCGCTGCGATGACAAAGCTGCTGGACAGCGGCTTTGTCGATACCTTCCGCCATCTCCATCCGGACGCGACCGGTGCATACAGCTGGTGGAGCTACATGTTCAACGCACGCGCGAACAACGCGGGATGGCGCATCGACTATTTCCTCGTCTCCGAGCGCATCAAGGACAGGATCACCGCCGCGCGGATTGACAGCCATGTGATGGGCAGCGACCACTGCCCGGTCGTGCTGGAGATCGATCTGTAAGGAATACTGGACAGAAGACCCGCAAATAACCGTTATATAAGAAAGGAATCATGCCATGAAACTGATGTTTGCTTCCGATATCCACGGCTCCCGCAGCGCCATGGAGGCCGTCCTTCGCCAGTACAGGCTGGAGGGCGCCGACCGTCTGGTGCTGCTGGGCGATCTGCTCTACCACGGCCCGCGCAACGACCTGCCGGACGCCTACGATCCCAAGGGCGTGACCGCGCTGCTCAACGCGAACAAAAACGAGCTGCTCTGCGTGCGCGGCAACTGCGACGCGGAGGTCGATCAGATGGTGCTCGAGTTCCCGATTCAGGCGGACTACGCGCTGTTTGATCTTAACGGCGTCACGGCGTTTGTCACGCACGGCCACCTGTTCAACACCGCCGCCCTGCCGCCGCACAAGGACGGCGACCTGCTCATCCACGGCCACACGCACGTGCTTACCGTACAGCAGGCGGACGGCATGACCTACATCAATCCCGGCTCCGCCGCGCTGCCCAAGGAGGGCAATCCCAAGAGCTACATGACCTACGAGAGCGGTGTGTTCGCCATCAAGACGCTTAATGGCGAGGTCATCAAAACGCACACGGTCAAATAAAGCAGGCCGTGCCCGCAGCACGGCTCTTGCGTCATTGCCTATACATCGAAAAAGCAGCCTAGATCATTCAGGCTGCCTTTTTGTTTCCATATGATATGATATCAAAGCTTTACCGTTCCCGCTTTGCGCCCTCATAGAGCATCGCCGCGCACTCGGGGCCGGTGTTGGAGCATACCGCGCTGCCCAGATGGAACAGTCCGGCGGGCGGATAGCCGATGATCTCCTCTGCCGCCCTGGCATACTCGTCAAAGTACTTCGTGTTTGTCACGCCGATGTAATACGCCGTGCCGGGCACCATGTGGCTCTGGCAGTGATGAATGACCGAGGAGACGACCAGCTTGTCGCCGCGCACCTTCTTGACCACATGGCTCTCGCCGTCAATGAGCGTGATGATCGGATGGATGCCCAGCAGATCGCCCGCAATCGCCGCCGCCGCGCTGACGCGGCCGGACTTGCGAATGACCTTGAGGTTGTACGCGGTGATGACCAGCTCCAGACGCGCAAAGCGGTCGTTGAGGTAATCCACTACCTCGTCCATCGGCTTGCCCTCGGCGAGCATGTCGCTGGCCTTGCAGCACTCCAGACCGTAGGTCACGGAATAGGAATGGCTGTCCACGATGAAGATCTTCATCGGGCTGTTCGGATATTCCTCGTGAAACTGCGCTGCCGCCGCCTGGGCGTTGGCGTTCGTCGCGGAGCCGGTCGCATTAATGGAGATGTAGAGCACCTCCTCAATCCCCTCGCGGCCGTACTGCTCAAACTGTTCAAAGAACTCAAACTGCGTCACCTGAGAGGTCGTCGGTATGCCGGAGGAATGTCGCAGCATTTCTGCGAACTCCTCAGGCGTAAAGTCGACGCGCTCGGTATAGCCCACGCCGTCCAGCGCAATCTTCAGATTCAGAATATCAATATGATGCTTCTGGGCCAGCTCCGGCGGCAGATCGCACGCAGAGTCCGTCAGCACAGCAAACTTCCTCATGAAACCCATCCTTTCAGACATATAACATATCATGAGACTATCATACAGGATTTAACCGCCTTTTTCAAGAGTGTCAGAAACATTTCTGAAACAAATCTTAAGACGCTGTACTTTCCCTGTCTGACAGATTCTGTTTTATGCCGCAAAAAAGACCGCCCCGGAACACCGAAGCGGTCTTTTCGTGTATGGAGACAGTGAATTACGCCTTGCCAGCGCAGCCCAGAACGTCAACCAGCTTGTGGCGGACGAGCTCCTTGATGTTGGCACGGGCCGGCTTGAGGTACTCGCGCGGGTCGAACTTGTCCGGATGCTCCGCAAAGAACTTACGGATGGTGCCGGTCATCGCCAGGCGCAGGTCGGAGTCGATGTTGATCTTGCAGACGGCGAGCTGAGCCGCGTGACGCAGCTGCTCCTCCGGCACGCCGATGGCGCCCGGCATCTTGCCGCCGTAGGTGTTGATCATCTCCACATACTCCTGCGGGACGGAGGAAGAACCGTGCAGAACGATCGGGAAGCCCGGCAGCTTCTTGACAACCTCCTCGAGGATGTCGAAGCGCAGCTGCGGGTTGGTGCCCGGCTTGAACTTGTAAGCGCCGTGAGAGGTGCCGATGGCGATGGCCAGGGAATCGCAGCCGGTCTTGGCGACGAACTCCTCAACCTCTTCCGGACGGGTGTAGTGAGCGCGGTCGGCTTCAACGCTGACCTCGTCCTCGACGCCGGCCAGAGCGCCCAGCTCAGCCTCGACCACAACGCCGTGATCGTGCGCGTACTCGACGACCTTGCGGGTGATCTCGATGTTCTCAGCGAACGGCTTGGAAGAAGCGTCGATCATGACGGAGGTGAAGCCGCCGTCGATGCAGGACTTGCAGGTCTCGAAGCTGTCGCCGTGATCCAGGTGCAGCGCAATCGGGATCTCCGGGCACTCGATGGCCGCGGCCTCAACCAGCTTCACCAGGTAGGTGTGGTTGGCATACGCGCGGGCGCCCTTGGAAACCTGCAGGATGACCGGGGCCTTCTCCTCGCGGCAGGCTTCGGTGATGGCCTGAACGATCTCCATGTTGTTCACGTTGAAAGCGCCGACAGCGTAACCGCCGTTGTAAGCCTTCTTGAACATTTCGGTAGTAGTAACAAGAGCCATTGTCATTCACTCCTTCAATCTGTTGCGGCGCGCCTGCGGTATCGCATCGTGCGCCAGCTGTCACCATTCGGTTACAGGCTACAGTATAGCAATTTTTTGACGATTTGACCAGACCTTCCCAGCATTTTCTCCGTTTTTGCCGAAAAAACTTTTCCTTGCATGGGCTCCTTTCTGCTGATATACTGAATGGGATTTGGAGGACATCATGATGAGTACACAGTTTGAATGGATTGCCACGGCGGCGTTCGGCCTGGAAGGCGTCGTTGCGCGTGAGCTTGAACGTCTTCATATCCCCGCGAAGGCGGAAAACGGCGGCGCGCGCTTCACCGCGACGCTCGAGGACGCCATGCGCGCCAACCTCTGGCTGCGCTGTGCGGATCGCGTCCTGCTGGTGATGGGCCGGTTTGAGGCCCGCAGCTTTGAGGAGCTCTTTGAAGGCGTACGGGCGCTCCCCTGGGAGGACTTCATCGGCAGAAGCACCCGTTTTCCGGTCAGCGGCAAGTGTGCCCGCAGCCAGCTGATGAGCGTGCGCGACTGTCAGGCCATCACCAAGAAGGCCATTGTGGAGCGGCTCAAGGCCAGATATCGCGTCGACTGGCTCGAGGAGACAGCAGAAACCATCGCCATCGATGTGGCGCTGCACGGCGACGTCGCCCAGCTGACGCTCGACGCCAGCGGCGTGGCGCTCAACCGCCGCGGCTACCGCACCTGGAACGGCGAAGCCCCGCTGCGCGAAACGCTGGCCGCCGCGCTGGTATCCCTCTCCCCCTGGCGTCCCGGCATGGTGCTGCACGATCCCATGTGCGGCACCGGCACGCTGATGATTGAGGCCGCCATGCGCATGGCAAACCGTGCGCCCGGCCTGACCCGTGAATTTGCCATCGAGTCCTGGGGCGGCATGCCCACGCAAGCGTTTGCCGCCATCCGTGAGGAAGCGCAGGCCGCATTTGATCCCAGCCGCATCGAGGGCATTTCCGGCTCCGATATCGATCCCGAGGCCGTCGAGCTGGCCAACCGGCATCTGAGGCAGGCGGGCCTATCCGGGAAGGTCTCCTTCACCGTGGGTGACGCGCGCGATTGCCAGCTGTCTGCGGAGCGCGGCGCATTTCTGTGCAACCCGCCCTATGGCGAGCGCCTGAGCGACCGCAAGGCATGTGAGACGCTCTATCGCGAGATGGGCCTGCTGCTGCGCCGCCATCCGGGCTTCACGCTCTCAGCCATCACCTCGCATCCCGGCTTTGAGCGCTGCTTCGGCCGCCGCGCGGACAAAAAGCGCCGCTTCTACAACGGCCGCCTAGAGTGCGAATTCATGACCTTCGGTCTGCCCGCCCCTGCGAAAAAGAAGAGATAATCAAGAGAAAACAGTCAAGCGCACGGAATTGCTCCCGTGCGCTTTGCTTATTTCTCTTATTCTTTTGCAAAATCAGATTACATATTCTCGACGAAATAATTCTGAATCGCGGCCACAGCGGCCTCTTCATCCTTGCCTTCGATGGTGACCGTCAGCTTGTTGCCGCTGTCCATGCTCTCGCTCATCAGGCTGCGCGCATCCTTCAGTCCCACAGACTTTTCACCGTAGCGCAGATGAACGCTGCTTTGAAAGCGGGACGCCTCACGCATCAGGCTGCTGATCGGTTTTGCATGCAGCGCGTGCGGTTTGGTGAGAACGTAGCTGAATTGTTTCATGAAGCATTCACTCCTCTCTGTCTGCACAGGCGTTTGCCGTGCATCCCTGCTACGAGAGGAGATTATAGCCCAGAGTCCGCAAAGATGCAAGCGCGCAAATGTGTACAGCGCGATGAAATCGAAAAACAGACGAATTCTTCCCATTGCTTTTTGTCCAATCGGACAGGATACTGACCGCCGCCGAGCCGAACACATGAAGGATTCTCTGCGACGTCTGCCAAATATTGCCCATCATTTCCTGCCAGATCGCTGATTTTTGGGCGATTATTCCGTTTTTCCGTCAGAACGCCGTCCTGCACAGGCAGAGGCTCCCTGCCCGCTTTACTCAAAATCGAGGTATTTCGTCATGATGTAGCCGCGCATGCCCTCCGGCGTGACCACAATCGACCAGCTCTTTCCGTAGTCCGCCACGCGCAGGCGCTGACCCGTTCTTGCCTTGCCGATGATCTGGCCCTCTGTGCTGCTCGCACGGCTGCGCAGGTTCACCTTGTCCGTGTTCACAAACGCCGTCAGGTGCGTGCTGCCCGCCGGCGCACTCAAATCCTCCAGCTTGACAAAGCCCGTATCATCCGGCGCTGCGCCCGTCACGTCGAGTCCTGCGCGTTCTGCCGCCTGGACAAACGCCCATTCGCCGAATTTGCCGAGCATATAGACCTTTTCTCCCTCAGCAATCGGCGTGCCATCCTTCGTGTTCTCCTGCGGGCTGTTCTTCATCACGGTTTCCCGGAGCGTCGTCGCGCGCTGCGGGATCTTGGCGGAAGCCTTCTCGCCGTCCAGCGTCAGCACGCGGATCTCCTCCTTGGGGATATAGCCGCGCAGCTCGCCCAGCGCCACCTGCACATAGTCGGTCTGCGTGTACTCGATGATGCGCACCTGTGCGCCCGGGCACAGCGCGCCCACCGGCTCCGCGCCCGCGTCCGGCGTTTTGAGCATCACGACCGGCACGTCGTCGTTGTCCGCCTGCGCCACGCCGATGCTCTCGCCCACCTGCGCCAGCGACAGCTCATTCAGCTTCACATAGCCGAAATCGCCGCAGTCATATGCGCCGGCGCCGCTTTCAAACGTGCGGACATAGCCGTAATCACCGCATTCTGCGAGCACTTCCACTTTCATATCCTTGCCCAGCGTCATGTACGGCTGCGCCTTATCGTCCGCCGTGCTGTAGAGCAGGACGTCATTCTTGGTCTGCATCAGCAGCGGATAATACGGCACGACGCTGCGCGGCTGGTCGCCCAGGCTGAACAGACTGCCGGTCTGCGTGTACTTGATCCAGCCGGATACGCCGCCCACGCGCACCCTGCGCCATTCGCCTTCCTTGCGGCCAAAGAGGTTGAAGCAGGCCGTGCCGTTCTTGAGCGAGAGGAGCTCTTCGGCGCGGCTGTTCGGCGCGCTGTACAGGATCGTCCTGCTGTCCGCCCGTGCACCCGCGATGACACAGACCTTCAGCTCGCCCACATCCGTCAGGGTATCCAGCGGCACATAGCCAAACGTCTTCTGTCCGTCAATCTGCGCGGCGATGTACGCCCAATCGTCCAGCACGCCCACCAGTGCCACGGACGCGCCGCTTTCAAGCTGGCCGAGCTGTTTCGCCTGCGCATCGGTATCCTCGAGCAGCGGCAGGCTGCTCATCCACATGCCCGTGAGATCGACCTCCGCCGCGCGGTATTCGCCGAATGAGCTGTCCTCACCGTAGCGGCTGACGGCCTCTTCCCGGGTGATCAGGAATTCCGTCGCCATGTAGCCTGTCATGCCGCCGATGCGGACCTTGGTGTATTCCTCGTTTTCGGCGCCCAGGTTTTCCACCTCCGCACCGGTGTAATACAGGCCCAGAATCGCGCCGTTTTTCGACGGCTCCGCGCGCAGATTCAGCCGTTCGGGATAGATCTTGTCCGTCTCGCGGTTGTCCACAAACAGGCTTTCGCAAACGCCGGATGCCGCCATGCTCAAAAGCATGACCAGCGCCAGGATCATATTCCACTTTTTCATCTGCTGTCACACTCCTTTTGTATATCCTTTTGCTGATTCGACGAATCTCCTTCCCGTTTTCTTCCCGTCTATTTCCAATTTTATTACATTTTGTTCATATTTTTAAATCAGCGGCCGGAATCCATCCGACCGCTGATCACCTCACGTTTTCTTCACTTTTTTCGGCAGCATGATGTCAAGCGCCTTCGGGCGGATTTCAAAATGCGCCTCGTCCATTTCCTCCAGGCGGCCGTCGATGTTGACGACCATGCCCTTGGCGCGCAGCACCACGTCCTTTGCCCTCACCACACGCGCGATGGGCAGATACACATGGATGCCCAGGATAAACAGCGGCAGCAGGAAGGGGATCAGCAGCCGCGGCACGCAGTCGACCATCACCACATCCAGCAGACCATCCTGCACCTGCGCCGCCGGCGCCACCTTCATGCCGCCGCCGATGTAGCGTCCATTGGCAATCTCCACGATCGTGCCGCTGTATGGCTTGAATTCGCCGCCGTCAATGGACAGCTCCGTCCGAAAGGCCTTGTAACTGCTCAGTACGGCCAAAACAGCCTTGCGGTACGCCTGCTCGCCGGGATAAACCTGCTTGAATTCCTCCGTCTTGCGCAGCACGTCGACGTCAAAGCCTGAGCCGGAAACGTTGATGAACGCCCGTCCGTTGATGCTGCCGCAGTCGATTGTCGCCCGCCGGCCGTCAAGCTGTGCCTTGAACGCCTCGATCGGATCCTTCGGCAGGCCGAGCGCACGGGCAAAGTCGTTGCCCGTGCCGCTGGGCACGATGTACAGCACACTTCCGCTCCCGATCAGCTCATGAACAATCTCGGACAGGGTGCCGTCCCCGCCGATGCAGACCACCGCCTCGCAGCCGCTTTCAAGCGCAAGGCGAATCTGGCGGTCGCCGTCGCCCTCATTTTCGGTATCAAACAGGCGGCACGCCTCTCCGCGCTGCGCAAGGAGTTCTTCGATCTGCTTTGCGATCTGTGCATTCTTTCCGCCGCCGGAAACCGGATTGACGATGATTGCGAACATAAGCGGTCTCCTTTTCTTTTGCAGTATAGAGCTTATTCTTCTTCCTCGCCGTGCTGCTCACTGTCTTCCCGCAGTCTGGCAAACGCCCCGGGCATCACCCATCTGACGGGATCGAGCTCCACCGCGCCGGGTTTCTTCCTCAAGATCACAAACTTGATGGGAACGCCCTTTTCGGTGTACATTTTTTCATGCTCGCTGATGTAGTTGGGGGCAAAGCCCGCTGCATGCAGATCATTGACCAGATACCGCATTTCAAAACCGCACGCGTCAAAGTACGGCAGGGACTCGGTAAACAGCGGCGTATCATCCGTCTTGAACCAGATTTCACCGCCGTCAACGAGAAAATCACGGTACTGCATCAGCTGTCTGGGATGTGTGAGTCTGCGCTTGGCATACTTGGGGCGCTTGGTCCAGGGATTGCAGAAATTGATGTAGATGCGCTCGATGCGATCCTCCGGTGCAAACACCTTGCGGATATCCTCGATATTGTACCGGGTGATCATCACGTTTCTCACCGGCTCTTCGCCATAGGTTCTGGCGATGTTGCGGCGCGTGTCACCCAGAACATTGCAGGTGATGTCCATGGCAATGAAGTTCACATCCAGGTTGTCGTGCACCATCGCCGCAGTCGAAACGCCTTTGCCGCAGCCCAGCTCCAGATACAGCGGCTGATCAAGCGCAAACATCTCCCGCCAGCGACCGCGGTGCGTTTCGGCTTCATCTGTAAAATACGGGCAAACCGCCAGCTCCGGCTTCGCCCATTTCTTTGTGCGCATATGCATGAAAATTTGTCCTCCAAATCAACCGCGGTTCTCATCACGAAGCACGCGACTGCACGCCTCGGCCCGCATAACAGTAGGCATAACAAAGAATCAGTCACGCATGACTGACTCTTCTCAATTCAATCGCAAACACAGTATATCATGGTTTCAGGATCGAGGCAAGTTCACAGCCGCTTTTGATAGCAAAGCCAACGCTCTCCCCATCGCTCACAGGTTCCGCAGATGTCAAAGCCAAGCTTCGAATAGGAACGCTGCGCGATAAGGTTGCGCCTGGCGACAAGAAAGCGAACGCCATCGCAGCCTTCTGTGCGTGCAGCATCCATCGCCGCAGAGAGCATGAAGCAGGCAAGCCCCTTTCCCTGATGCGCTTTGGCCACACCCAAACGCGACAGAATCGCCCAGCGCATCACCGTCTCATCCCAGGATGCCAGCTCGTCATATTCCGGCTCATCCTCCGGCGCAAGCAGTGCGATGGCCGCGGCGATTTGCCCTGATGGCTCACGCAAGACAAGCGTCTTGCCGCCCTCAACATCGCTTTCAACAAGCTCCTGCGACGGGTAATCCTCGCTCCAGGTGCAGCCAGGCGCATCCATCAGCGCATGATACAGCGCATACACCCCCTGAACGTCTTCTGGCTTCGCACGTTCGATGCGCATTTCATCCATGCGATACAGCGACTTTTCCGCCTCAAATCCCTGCGGATAGCGCGTTCGCAGCTTATCAATGTTGCCCTTCAGCACATCTTCAAGCGATACATCCAGTGCATAGGCAGTCTCCGCCAGATACCATGCCACATCGCCAAGCTCTTTGATCAGAGCTTCACGGTTGAGCGCGTGACCCTGTGCGAGATGCTTTTTCACGATGTCGATAGCCTCACCAGCCTCGCCGCACAGGCCCATCACACCGTTGATGAGCACATCCTTCTGATCAAGCTCCGGATTGAGCGTCCGCATGGCAAGCCTTTGATATTCATTGATGGTCATGGCGATACTCCTCTTTTGTTTTCCGCGCAGCTTCCAGATATTCTGAGTCATATACTTCCGAATTCGATTGTATCACGCGGCATTAAGTCTGACAAGCCCACAGGATACAGTTATGGCTGAACTGTAAATTGCCAAGGTAAACGCAACTCCTTAACCTTCAAAGCTGTTGCGTTTA
>JBJEUI010000020.1:0-20118 GCA_051883755.1 Candidatus Ventricola sp. | reverse complement strand
GACACTTGATAAAGCCCATAGGCCATCCTCCTGATCAGCGTATATTTCCATGGCAGTTGCCTGCCAAAATTGTTGCCAAACCCCTGTGATGCACGGTACACTGCTGACGTTCCACTCAAGTTGCAGATCCAGCAAGGAGGTACCTATGAACGCCAAAGGACGAAAAACAGCTGCCTTTCTGCTAGCCATGACGCTGAGCACAGCACCAGGCGCATCGCTGGCAGCAAATGACGCATCGTTCGCGGGACATTATACAACAGCTTCTCTGTCAGTGCAAGAGCAAACGGCAGGAAATCTTCTGAATTCTGACCGTGCGCGCTACGGCCTTGCGCCGCTTGCCGTCGATCCGGCGCTGTGCCGCATCGCCCGCATCAAATCCCAGGACATGCGCGATCACCAGTATTTCGCGCACACCTCCCCGACATACGGCGACGTGCACAGCATGCTCATCCGGTTCGGCTATGACTTTGCGGCGGCGGGCGAGAACATCGCGCACCATGCCAGCGTCGAAAAGGCACAGGCCGCGTTTCTCTCCTCGCCCGGGCACCGCAGGAACATCATGAGCACCGCCTATACCAAGGTTGGCCTGGGCGTGGCCATCGGCGCAAAGGGCGACGTCTATCTGACCCAGATCTTTGTGCGCTGAGGCGTCCTGCACATTCCCGCCTCCCAGGCGGTGGGCACCATGCGCAGCACGCCGTATGTTCTGCGTTCCGGCCGCTCCTGTGCAGGCAGCACAGACGCCTCCATCGGTGTCAGCGCCGGAAGAAAGATCACGCCGTCCGTTTTTTCCGGCAGGCGGTACGTTCTTTTTCTGAGCATAAAGATCCCTCCCCGCATCATCGTATGCGGAGAGGGATTTGATGTGTCTTGCTCATTTCCCGCCGGCCAGCAAAAGCATCAGCCTGTCCAGCGCCGCATCCTCGCGCAGCGCGCCGCGTTTGATGTCGTAGTCCGTCTGCACGCACAGGTTCACGCACGCCTTCAGCGCGTCATAGGAGCGCCGCCCCACCTGTCTGGACAGCCTGGTCAGCGCGAACGGCGGGATGCCCAGCGTCTTGGCGGCCTGCGCCTGCGGCACGCGCTCCTGCTGCATCGCGCACAGGTGCATCATCTGCCGGTAATGCCGCGTGATCATCGCCAGGATGCCGATGCGCTGCTCGCCGGAGGAGAGCAGCACGCCCAGCAGCTCAAACGCCTCCTTCACCTTGCCGGCAGACAGCGCATCCACCATCGCAAACACCGTGCATTCTGCCGTGTGCGTCGCGATGCGCTCCACATCCTGTGCCGTGATCTCGCTGCGTTCGCCCGCATAGGCCGCCAGCTTCTCCAGCTCGCCGTGCAGAAGCGTCAGATCCCGTCCGCTGGTAAACGCCAGCGCCTCGCACGCCGCGCGGTCCATCCTCTTGCCCATCGGGCGCAGCGTCTGGCCGATCCACCTCGTCAGCTGCGCATCATCCAGCGCGTCAAAGGACACCGCGCCCGGCAGCGCCAGCAGCGCTCGGCTCAGCTTCTTGCGCTTGTCCATCGCGCCGCTCACGTCAAACACCAGGCAAGTCGTCTCCGGCACGCGCGGCAGATAAGCGGTCAGCAGCTCGCTGTCCTGCGCCTCGTCCTTGGCCTTGCCGCTCTCCAGCAGCGCGCAGTCCTGCACGATGATCAGCCGGTAGTCGCTCATCATCGGCAGCGTCTCGCAGTTTTCGATGACCGCCTGCGCGGACGGCGCGCTCATCACCGTGCGGTTCATGCTCTCCAGCCCCGGCATGAGCACCTTTTTTTCAAGCGCAGCCACCGCGCTTTTGCGGATATACGCCTCCGGGCCGTAGAAGAGGTACACATTGTGCACCTTGCCGGCCTTCAGCTCGTCAAAGAATGCCCACTGATCCATTGTCAGTTCACCACCATTCCGGGATTGCGTACAAACGAGCCGCGCATCTCCAGTTCGCCCGCCAGCGTCTGCACCTGCTCGCCCGCAAAGAAGAACGCCACGCGCGAGGCCTGCGCGCCCTCCGTCAGCGTGTTCACCATCGCATAGACCGCCGCGCGCTCCTGCCCGGGGCCCAGAGCGGCCAGCGCATCGCGAAAGCGCTCCGAAAGGTTGACCGCAATCGTCTCATTGCCCGAATAGACCGCCAGAATGTCCTCCTGCGTCAGGCCGTCCGGCAGGGCAAACACCTCATCGCCAAGCGTCATCAGCGCCAGGAGGCGTGCGCGCGCGTCGTCCGCCTGCGCCTGAGGAAGCACGCGCTGCACGCGCGAAAGCCCCTTGCCATCCATGACATAGAGCGTCGCCGGCGCGCCGATGCAGCCCTCAAAGTCATCCCGCGTCGCCAGGTCTGCGGTGATCTCGCCGCCGATCACCACGCGAAGCCCCTCCACGCCCGGCACAAAGCCCATCAGCGTGTCGGTCAGCATCGCCATATACGTCTCAAGCGTGATGCCGGATGCGTCAAGCGCCGGTTCAAGCGCCTCGTTCAGCCGCAGCTCAATGGCCACATAGCCGTCCTCCGTGCGCACGATCTCCGGCATTTCTTCGATGTAGTCCATTGGCGCGGGAACGTCCTGCGCGCACAGCGCCAGGCTCGCGCCCTTGCCCATTTCGCCCAGCAGCGTGTACAGGTACTCGATCGGCGAAACCTGCGCATAGGTGATGGAGCGCACCTCCGGCAGGAGCAGCCCGCCCTCTGCCGCGGGAAAATACAGTGTCGTCAGCAGCGTCACGCCGCCGGAGGAGAGCCGCTGCTCGTGCAGCCTGCTGTACCTCGCATTTACGTCCAGATCGTCCACGCGCGTGAACGTGCCTACCGGCAGCGTCGCGCCCAGGTCAAGGCCCTCCTCGCGCCCGCCGATCAGCACGTTCACATAGGAGATTTCCGAAAACTCGGTCAGCGTATTGGCAATCGCCATGCGTACCGCGTAGAGCATCTCCTGGGAGAGCGTTCTTAATCGCGCCGGCAGGTTGACCGTCGCCACGCCGCAGGAGACCTCCAGCATCCGTTCCCCGCGCACCGTGCCCAGATCGGGCCAGCTCACGCCGTCCTCCCCTTCCTGCGGGCCGAGCAGCAGCGCGTCAAGCGCCGCCTGCGCCCGGCTTTCGCCACCCTTCACCGTCACGCTGCGCGTCACGGGAATCAGCCTGCCGCCGTCCTCACTGAGGAAGTACAGCGTACAGCCCATCTCGGTATCCTGCACGCCGTCCTGCATCGGCGCAGGCACATCCGCACGGATCTCCGCCGCGGACAGATCGGCCATTTCGCGCTCGCTCACCTGGCTCACGCAGCCGCTCAGCAGCAGCAGAAGCGCCGTCAGCCAGGCCGCCAGCGCCGCGCGCTTCACATGGTTCATCTTCATCCGTCGTCCTCCGATCGTCCCGCGTCAGTCGCGGATCATGAGGCTGCGCAGCGTTCCCAGCTCCATCGCCCAGTTGTCCTGCACGCGGTGCAGCGGCACCGATTCGCGCACAATCTGCGCGTCGCCGCCGTCCCTCGAGCGGATTTCGGCGTCGAGCACCAGCGTCGCGCTCTGTCCGTCAAAGGACACCGACCCCGACGACATGCTGTACGTCAGCAGCGAAATCCCCATCTCGGCCATCTCCGTCTCAAAGACGGTCAGCGTCGGCAGCGGGTCGTTCTGTGTGCCCGTCATCAGCGGATACAGCGCCGCCCAGTCCTGCGCCTGCCAGGCCTCCATCACCATCTCCAGCGCACAGCCCGGCGTGAGCAGCGCCTGCTCGTCGCGCGGACAGGCCGCCAGCACCAGCGCCGGATCGTCCACGCGCGTGTCCATCAGAGCCAGGGGGATGCGCTGGGGAATCTCGTCGTCGTTCTCCGCGACGTAGAGCTGCACGCGCTGAAAGCGCCCGTCCTCCGTCAGCGCCAGCGCGATCGACTGGACGGCCAGCCGCCTGCGCAGCGCTGCCTCCTCCTGCCACTCGGTCAGGTCCTCCCAGTCCGCAGGCGCGCCGTCCGGCTTGCCCAGGAAGCTGCCGGAGAGCGTCACAAACGCGGTCGTCTCCTCCCCCGTCACCGAGATCACACGCGTCCCCTGCGGGAACACGCCGCTCAGATGCTCGTGGGCGATGTCCGGGCCGTCGATGAGCTTCTGCACAATGCTGGTGGCGACGGTTTCCTCTCGCCGGATGTCCAGCTGCGCCTGCTGCGCGCCGAGCACGCCCGTATCCGCAAAGCGGAAATAGAGCGTCACATCGAGCATGTCCGTCCTGGAGGCGCCGCCCAGCTGCTGGGAGAAGGTGGGGGCGTCGGCTGCCTCCGTCTGCTCCTCCTGCTGTGCGGGCAGGCCCGAAACCGTCTCTGCGATTTTGCTGCGCACATGCGGCTCAAGCGCCGCCACAAGCGCCAGCGCCAGCAGCAGGCAGATCAGCGTCTTTTTCATCTTTTCACTTCCCCCAACCGCATTACTTCACCGGCAGCTGCACGGTGAACGTCGTGCCCTCGCCGCGCACGGACTGCACCGTCACCGAGCCCGCGTGCAGGCGCACGATCTGCTGCACGATGGACAGGCCCAGGCCCGTGCCGCCCGTCTCGCGCGAGCGCGCCTTGTCCACGCGGTAGAACCGGTCAAACACATGCGCCAGATCCTCCTCGGGGATGCCCACGCCGGTATCGCTGATATCCAGCACCGCGTCGCGGCCCATCCTGCGCAGGCACACGGTGATTCTTCCGCCGTCCGGCGTGTACTTGATCGCGTTCTCCACGATGTTGTAGCATACCTGCGCCAGCTTGCCGGGATCGGCAAACATCTCGCACGGGTCCGTGATCTCCATCGCGATCTCCTGACCGCGCTTCTTCGCCAGCGGCTGCAAGCGCTTGACGCTCTCGCGCACGGTGTCGGCAAAGACCATCATCTCCCGGCGCAGCCGCAGCTTGTGACTGTCGATGTGCACCAGCGTCAGCAGATCGCCCACGACCGAGGACAGCCGGTCGATCTCCTTGTCGATGTCCGTCAGGAATTCTTTTCGCAGCTCGGGCGGCATATCGTCCTGATAGATCATCGATTCCACCAGAATCTTGATCGTCGCCAGCGGCGTCTTGAGCTCGTGCGAGGCGTTGGAGACAAACTGGTTGCGCGCCTCGTCGAGGTTGTGCACCTGCTCGCTCATCTGGTTGAAGGCGGCGGCCAGCTGCGCCATCTCGCCCTTGCCCGGCACATGCACGCGATGGCTGTAATCGCCCTTGCTCATGCGCTCGATGCCGGCGGAGAGCTCCGCCACCGGCCGGGTCACGATGCGGGAAATGACGCCGGCGAACACCAGTACCGCCGCCAGCGCGATGCCGAAGATGCCCAGCATCCGGTCCTGCATGGAGGTGAGCGAATCCACCGTGTCCTGTACCGAGGTGATCATCACCAGCACGCCCACGCGTTCTCCGCCGGAGACCAGCGCGGAGGCAAAGCAGCCCACCCAGGTTTTGCTGACGTCCCGGCCCGTCAGCGGATCCAGCACGGAGGGCGCCTGCTGCGCCTGCCCGTCCTCAATCAGATGGAAGCCATAGTCGCTCTCCTTTTCCCCGCGCAGCAGCGTGTGCACCTCCGCAAGCGCCAGGCGCGTGCCGCAGCGCTCGTCAAACGTATCCGCCTGCACCTTGCCGTCCATGTCCACGACCAAAAGGCGGCCGCCGCCGGAGCGGGCCGCCTGCAAAAGCCGTTCATAAAACGCATCCGCCGATTCCTGCCCGATCCTCTCGCCCAGCGCAGCGGAGAGCTCGGATACGTTTGTCATGCCCGCTTTGACAGCATCCTCAAAAAGGGAATCGCCGACCAGGCGGATCGTCGAGGTCGTCACCAGATAGAACGACACGCCGATGACCAGCAGGAAGGCGATCAGTATTTTGGTTCTTACCGAGTGCAGCAGGTTAATCCTTGTCGGTGAAATAGTAACCCACTCCCCACTTCGTCAGGATGAATTCAGGGCCGGAGTTGTCGCGCTCAATCTTCTCGCGCAGACGGCGGATGTGCACGTCCACCGTGCGCATATCGCCCATGTAGTCGTATTTCCAGACGGTCTCCAGCAGCGCCTCGCGGCTGTACACCTTGCCGCGGTGGGTGATGAGCAGCTGAAGCAGATCAAATTCCTTGGCCGTCAGGCGCACAGCCTGGCCCGCGAGCGTCACCGTGCGGCTCTGGCAGTTGACCTCCAGATCGTGCACGCGCACCACGCGCTTTTCCTCCACCGTCTCCGTCACCGGCTGGCTGCGGCGGAAGATGGACTTGATGCGCGCCTTGACCTCCAGGATGTTGAACGGCTTGGTCATGTAGTCGTCCGCGCCGTATTCAAGGCCCAGGATCTTGTCCATGTCCTCGCCCTTGGCGGTCAGCATGATGATGGGCACATTGGAGCGTTCACGCACGCGCTGGCACACCTCGATGCCGTCCACGCCCGGCAGCATCACGTCCAGCAGAATCAGATCATAATGGCCGTCAAAAAACTTGGCAAGCGCTTCCTCGCCGTCCATCGCGGATTCCGTCAGGTATCCGTCCTGCTCCAGGCTGTATTTAAGGCCCTTGAGAATCAGGGGCTCGTCATCCACAAGCAAAATCTTCTTTGGCATAGCTTCATCCATCCTCATTCCGTCATGTCTATGACCTATTGTAACGCAAATGCGCGGACAAAATCAAGAGATCAGAAACACTTTTTCGCGCTTTTTGTAACATTTTGATCGTCAAGTCATAGTTTCGCAATATTTTTATCGTCTGCGTCCAGTTTGCGGCAATCTGGCGCTGTACATTTGAGGCGAAAAGTGGTATAGTAGAAAGCGCCTTTATGCAAAAAGCATCCCTGCGCAGCCGTGTATCCCACAGGGGAACGGTCTGCGCACAGTTTACGTTAAAAGCAATATGGAGGGAATTTCTTGTCCCGTCGCCTGCTTGCGCTGCTGCTGACAGCGGCGCTTTTCATACCCGTCCTTCACCCGGCATCAGCCGCCGCTGAAGACGCCTCATCCGCGGAGGACAGCTTCAAGGATCCGGAGCTCTCCCCCAACGCCATTCCCTGGGACAGCAAGCATCCCGAGCTGCTGGATCCCAGCATGCTCTACGCGCAGAGCGCGATCCTCATCGAGGCCTCCACCGGCGAGGTGCTCTTTGAAAAAAACGCCGACGAGATCATGTATCCCGCGTCGACCACGAAGATCCTGACCTGCTACATCGCCCTGCAGATGGCCGACCTTGAAAACGACGTGGTCACCATCTCACAGAATGCCATCGAATCCGTCCCGCCGACCTACGCGACCATTCCCGTCAGCGCCGGAGAAAAGGTGCCGATGGACGATCTGATCGCCGCAACGCTGGTTCGCTCGGGCAACGAGGGCGCCAACGCCATCGGCGAGTACCTGAGCGGCAGCCTTTCCGCCTTCGCCGATCTGATGAACGAGACGGCGCAGATGCTGGGCTGCTCACAGGACACGCACTTTACCAATCCGTCCGGCGTTCACGACGAGAATCACTACACCACCGTGCGCGACATGTCCATCATCGCCCGCGCGGCGATGACAAATGACCGCTTCCGCGAGATCGTTGCCAGCAACACCTACGCGATGCCCGCCACGGAGAGCGAAAGCGGCGCGGGCCATCCGCAGCGCACGCTGGTGGGCGGCACGCACATCCTCAATCCCGAAAACGACTACTACTATGCCGACGCCATCGGCGTGAAGACCGGCTTTACCAATGCCGCAGGCTACTGCTTTGTCGGCGCGGCCAAGCGCGGCGGCATCGAGCTGATCTCCGTCGTGTTCTACTCCTCCAGGCGCGGCCGCTGGACGGACACCAAAAAGCTGATGGAATACGGCTTCACGCAGGTGGAATCCATCAGCCCCGAATCGCTCTACGCTGAGGACCCGCGCGTCATCGACATCACCGGCTTCGCGCTGGACGATGAGCTGCACGGCGAGCTGACGCTGGGCATCCGCGCCGTCGACGAAACGAAGAACATGACCATCGTCGGCAACAGCGCAAAGATTGACCTGCTGCGCGAGAATTTCAGCGAGGTTTCCGCCATCCGCTGGACGCACGACTTCCGCGCGCCGGTGAACGTCGGCGATGTGATGGGCATCCTCACGTTCTATTCCGAGTCAAACGGCACCGCCGAGTACGAGCTGGTCGCCACGCGCTCCATCGCCATGCGCGAAAACGCGCCCCCCACGCTCGAGCAGATTGAGGCCTACACCGCCTCGGACGAAAACCCCTGGCCGCGCTTCAGCTGGGATCTTCTGGTGCCGCCTGCCGCGCTGCTGCTCTTGATCCTCTGGCTGATCCGCTTCCTGCGCAGACACCGCAGAAAGCGCCCCAAGGCGCCGGACATCAAGCCGGTCAAAAAGCGTTATCTGCGATAACCGTCAAAAGCCGCAGGCTCCCCGGGCCTGCGGCTTTTGGTTTCCCTGGCTGAACCGCCCGCTTCAGGTTCTTTCCTGTTCAGCAGCGCAGCGTGCAAATACCGGTTGATTTTCGTTTAAATCGGGGGTATAATCAGATTAGCATAAAGATTTCTGAATACTACAGGGCCTGCCAGAAGAGGGAATCTATGAACGTATCCTATGCCATCATCGGCGAAAACATCCAAAGAGCGCGCAAAGCGGCGAAGCTCACGCAGGAGCAGGCGGCCAAGCTGCTCGAGCTGTCCGCACTGCATTACGGACGGATTGAACGCGGCGAGCATCAGATCTCTCTGGGTCTGCTCGCCAGGATCGGAACGGCGCTATGCACGCCGTTTGAGTCTTTGCTCTCCGGCTGTATTCTGGACCCGGAGAACCATGCCGCAGTGCTGCAGGCTGCCTGCGATCAGCCCGCAGGCTATGCCGAATATGCGCTGATGCTGACAGAGCAGTATCGCGATCAGTTCAAGGCGTTGGCTGGGGAATTCAGACTCAGGGACGTACTCCACTGAAAACACAAAAACCCGGAAGAGCACGCGCTCTTCCGGATTTCGTTTTTTGGATGATACGATACTTCCCCTGCGAGGAACGTTGGGCTGCCGCCCAAGCCTGCCTGGGGATTTCATCCCCAAACCCCTTCCTCGCTTCGCGCATATGGCCCGTATCTGTTGAGCATCGCATTATTCCGGCGTGCCGTCTTCCGGCTCCTCGACCTCGGCGTAGCAGACCTCCTCGATCTTCGCGAGGATTTCCTCCCTGCCCGTCGCGTCCTCGCTGGAGAACGGAATCACCTGCCAGGGCTGCACAGCCAGCGCGCGGCAGATCGGCGCGATGTGCTTCATGCGCGCGCCGCGGCTGATCTTGTCCGCCTTCGTAGCGATTACCGTGAAGGGAATGCCCGCCTGGCGCAGGAACAGGTTCATCTCGCGGTCCTCGCTCGTCGGCTCATGACGGATGTCCACCAGATGGAACACGTGGCACAGATCCTCCGTCGTGGCGAAGTAGTTCTGCATCATTTTGCCCCAGGATTCCTTCTCCGCCTTGCTCACCTTGGCAAAGCCGTAGCCGGGCAGATCGATGAAGTTGATCTCCTGATTGATCTGGAAGACGTTGATCAGCCGGGTCTTGCCGGGCGTGGCGCTGGTTCGGGCCAGCTTGCTGCGGTTGGTCAGCTTGTTGATCATCGAGGACTTGCCCACGTTGCTCTTGCCCGCAAAGGCGACCTCCGGACAGCCGCGGGTCGCGTAATCACCGTAGTCCTTCATCGAGGTGATAAAGTCTGCGCGTTTGACTTGCATGCTCTTCTCCTTGCTTTACGCATGCAGTCCGGCGGCCTGATCCGCGCCTGCGGCAGGCAGGATGTCCGGCATGCGTTCTTTGGTGGTTTTTCCGTTCTTGAGGGCGTGCGGCTTTTCGCACAGCGCCGTCTCCAGCACGGTGTCGACCGTCTCCGCCGGGAGGATCGTGATCGCCCTGCGCACATTCTCCGGCACTTCCTCCAGATCCTTGAGGTTCTCCTTCGGGATGAGCACCGTGTCGATGCCCGCGCGGTGCGCCGCCAGCAGCTTTTCCTTCAGGCCGCCGATGGGCAGCACGCGGCCGCGCAGCGTGATCTCGCCGGTCATGGCGACGTTCTGGCGCACGGGGATGCCCGTCAGCGCGGAAACCAGCGCCGTGGTCATCGTCACGCCCGCGCTGGGGCCATCCTTGGGCACCGCGCCCTCCGGCACGTGGATGTGGATATCGAGCGTCTTGTAGAAATCGTCGGCTATGCCCAGCTCAGCCGCATGCGCGCGAACGTAGGATTTCGCCGCGCGGGCGCTCTCCTTCATCACGTCGCCCAGGCTGCCGGTGAGCTCCAGCTGGCCAGTGCCGGGCATGGTCGTCGTCTCAATCTGCAGCGTATCGCCGCCCACGACGGTGTATGCCAGGCCGTTGACCACGCCGACCTCCGGCTTCCTGCCTGCCTTTTCGTAGTGATAGCGCGGCGCGCCGAGGTACTCCGCCAGCTTCTCGGGCATGACGGTCACGCTCTCCAGCCCGTCGTCGATCATCTGTACGGCGCTCTTGCGCACTACCTTGCCGATCGTCCGCTGCAGGCGGCGCACGCCGGCCTCGCGGGTGTAGCCCTGAATCAGGCTGCGCAGCACCCTGTCGCTCAGCTTCACGCTCCTGGGCGCGAGGCCGTGCTCCTCGATCTGGCCCGGCAGCAGGTGACGCTTGGCGATGTTCAGCTTCTCGTCCTCCGTGTAGCCGCTGACCTCGATGACCTCCATGCGGTCCAGCAGCGGACGCGGAATCGTATCGACCGAGTTCGCTGTGGTGATGAACATCACGCCGGACAGGTCGAACGGACACTCCAGATAGTGATCGCGGAAGGCGTTGTTCTGCGCGCTGTCGAGCACCTCGAGCATCGCGCTCGCCGGATCGCCGCGCACGTCGGAGGCCATCTTGTCGATCTCGTCGAGCAGGAACACCGGATTGAGCGTGCCCGCCTGCTTGATCGAGGTGATGATCCGGCCCGGAATCGCGCCGATATACGTGCGCCGGTGGCCGCGGATCTCGGCCTCGTCGCGCACGCCGCCCAGCGACATCTGCACGAACTTGCGGCCCAGCGCACGGGCGATGGACTTGGCAATCGAGGTCTTGCCCACGCCGGGCGGGCCGACAAAGCAGAGCACAGGGCCCTTCATGTTGTTCTTGATGCGGCAGACGGCCAGATACTCGATCACGCGCTCCTTGACCTCTTCAAGGCCGTAGTGATCCTCCGCCAGCACGCGGCGGGCGCGCTTGAGATCAAGGTTGTCCGGCGTGCTTTTGCCCCACGGCAGGTCGAGCATCCACTCGACGTAGGTGCGGCTCACGCCGATTTCCGGGCTGCCCGGCGCCATGCGGGAGAGGCGCTCCAGCTCCCGCTGGGTCTTCTCCTTCGCCTCGTCGTTCATGGGCGTCCTGCTCAGGCGCTCACGCAGATCCTCCACGTCGGTCGCGTCCTTGTCGCCCAGCTCGGTCTGGATCGCCTTGATCTGCTCGCGCAGGAAGTAATCCTTCTGGTTCTGTTCGATCTGCTTGCGCACGCGCGCCTGCACCTTCTTCTCCACGCCCGCGAGCTCTGTCTCGCGCACGAGGATCGCGCAGACGCTCTCCAGCCTCGTCAGGTCGTCGAACTCCTCGAGCACCTGCTGGCGGTCGTCCACCTTCTGCAGGACATTCGCGGCGATCATGTCGGCCAGCTGGCCCGGATGCTCGATCTCCATCACGGACTGCATGGTCTCCGTGGAGATGCGGCCGCTCATCCTGCAATAGTCTTCAAAATAGTTGTGCGCCGTGCGCAGCAGCGCGTCCGTCTCGATGGAGACCGGCACGTCCTGCGGGAGCAGCTCGTCCAGTGCGCCCTCAAAATACGGCTCCTCCTGGGTCACCGCGCGCAGGCTGGCGCGGCTCTTGCCCTCCACCAGCAGGCGGATGTTGTCGCCCGGGAGCTTGATGACCTGCTTGATCGCAGCGATCGTGCCGACATGATAGATGTCGTCGATGCCGGGGTCATCCACGTCAATATCCCGCTGCGCGACGAGGAAGATGCGCTGATCCTCCATCATGGCGCGCTCCAGCGCGGCGATGGACTTCTTTCTGCCCACATCAAAGTGGAGCACCATATGCGGAAAGACCATCAGCCCGCGCAGCGGCAGCATCGGCAGCGTGACCGGCTGTGTGCGTTTCTTTTTCGGCTTGGCCAAATTCAGTTCCTCCTTGCATGGCGGCCCGTATTCGTAAGGCTCGGGCCGATGTTTTCTTATTATACATGAAGGATGCGCAATTTGCAACCGATACAGCCTGACCAACTGTTGCCTGTCATCAAATGGCGAAAGCGAGGAGAAACGTCATGGCTGCCGTCCTGAAACCTATCCGAGGGATTTCATACTATTCTCAGATAAAAATGATCACACAGCAAAGCATCCGCATGATTCTCTCATACGGATGCTCTTGATTCTTTGGTTCAGGACACCGACGGTCTTCTGTCCGTCCCGCCCTCGCGCCTCGCCTTGCCCGCGCCGATCTTGCGCTTGGGCTCGCCGGGAACCAGCGTCGGCTCGACGTGCTTGCAGATGACGTCCTCGGTCACGATCACGCGCTCGACATCGCAGCGGCTGGGCAGATCGAACATCGTGCCCATCAGCGCGTCCTCGATGATCGCGCGCAGGCCGCGCGCGCCGCTCTTGCGGGTGATCGCCTTCTGCGCAATCGCCTTGAGCGCGGCGTCCTCGAAATCGAGCTCCACGCCGTCCAGCTCCATGAGCTTCTTGTACTGCTTCACCAGCGCATTGCGCGGCTCGGTCAGGATGCGCACCAGCGCGTCCTCATCGAGGCTGTCCAGCGTCACCATGATCGGCAGGCGGCCCACAAACTCCGGAATCAGGCCGAACTTGAGCAGATCCTCCGGACGGATGTCCGCCAGCACCTCGCCCACGTTCTTCTTCGTGTCGCGGCTCTTGACCTCGGCGCCAAAGCCCATGGAGCCCGCGCCGTTGCGCTTTTCGATGATCTTGTCGATGCCGTCGAACGCACCGCCGCAGATGAACAGGATGTTCGTCGTGTCGATCTGGATGAACTCCTGGTGCGGGTGCTTGCGTCCGCCCTGCGGCGGCACGCTGGCCACGGTGCCCTCGATGATCTTGAGCAGCGCCTGCTGCACGCCCTCGCCGGAGACGTCGCGGGTGATCGACGGATTCTCGCTCTTGCGGGCGATCTTGTCGATCTCATCGATGTAGATGATGCCGCGCTGCGCCGCCTGAATGTCGTAGTCGGCATTCTGAATCAGGCGCAGCAGGATGTTCTCCACATCCTCGCCGACATAGCCCGCCTCGGTGAGGCTGGTGGCGTCCGCGATGGCGAAGGGCACCTTGAGGATCTTGGCCAGGGACTGCGCCAGGAAGGTCTTGCCGCAGCCGGTCGGGCCGACCATCACGATGTTGCTCTTCTGCAGCTCGACATCGCCGCGCTTTTTGGGCGCGTTGATGCGCTTGTAGTGATTGTAGACGGCCACGGCGAGCGCGCGCTTGGCCTTGTCCTGGCCCACGACATACTCGTCGAGCACCGCCTTGATTTCCGCCGGCTTGGGCAGATTCTGCGGCTCCTGGCTGGGCGCGGTGCCCAGATCATCGGAGATGATCTCCTGGCACAGCGCAACGCATTCGTCGCAGATATACACGCCGTTGCCCGCGATGATGCGGCGAACCTGATCCTGCGTTTTGTCGCAGAAGGAGCAGCGCGCCACGCGCGGCTGCCTGGTTTCGTCCTTATCTCTTGGCATTTCGCACCTCAGATTCTGAATTGATCGATAGAGAATGATTTCTCCCCCGGCAAGGAGGAGAAATCATGCAAAAGTCTTACTTTTTGCGCGGCTGGTAAATCTCGTCGATGATGCCGTACTTCAGCGCCTCCTCGGCAGTCATGAAGTAATCGCGCTCCACATCCTGCCGGATCTTCTCCAGCGGCTGGCCGGTCATCTCCGCCATCAGGCCGTTCATCTTGTTCTTGGTGCGCAGCAGCCATTCGGCGTGCAGCTGCACGTCCGTCGCCTGGCCGCTCGCGCCGCCGCTGGGCTGATGGATCATGACCTCGCTGTTGGGCAGGGCCAGGCGCATGCCCGGCTCGCCGGCCATCAGCAGGAACGCGCCCATGGACGCAGCCATGCCCAGGCACACCGTGCGGACCTTCGGCTTGATGTAGCGCATGGTGTCAAAGATCGCCATGCCGTCGGTGACGCTGCCGCCCGGGCTGTTGATGTACATGGAGATTTCCGCATCCGGATCCTCCATCTCCAGGAACAGAAGCTGGGCGACGATGCTGTTGGCCAGCTGCTCGTTCACCTCGCCGCGCAGGAACACGACGCGGTCCTTGAGCAGGCGGGAGTACACGTCATACGAGCGCTCGCCGTACGGCGTCTTCTCGATGACGCTCGGCTCCATATAGTAATTCTTGATCATGGGATTGCCTCCTCATCACATGCGAATCGGCAGGCGACTGGCCTTCGCCAATCAGGCCTCGATGCTCGCGTTGTCGGCGAGGAACTTCACGCAGTTGTCGCGGATCGCGTCGGCCTTGAAGTACTCGATATCGGACTCGGACAGGGACGCCTTGAACTCCTCGACGGTCTTGCCGGTCTGGGCGGCGAACGCCTCCAGCTGCTTGTCGATCTGCTCCTGGGTGGCGTCGATGGCCTCGGCCTTCTCGATCGCCTCGAGCACCAGGTGCGCCTTCACGCTCTTTTCGGCCTGGCCGCGGTAGTTCTCGCGGAAGGCCTTCATGTCGGAGCCGGTGTACTTGAGGAAGTCATCCAGCTTCAGGCCGTTGCCCATGAGGCGGTACTCGAAGTCGCGCATCATGGAGTCGATCTGGCGCTCGATCATCGCCTCCGGGATCTCCACGGTCGCGTTCTCCAGCACCTTCTCGATCACCGCGTTGGTGAAGTTGTTGTTGTCGCGCTCGGCAGCCTGAGCTTCCAGTTTGGCACGGATGTCCGCCTTGTATTCATCCAGGGTGTCGAACTCGGAGATGTCCTTGGCGAAATCATCGTCGAGCGCCGGCAGCTGGGTCTCGGTGATGGAATTCACCTTGACGTGGAACACGGCGGCCTTGCCGGCGAGCTCCTCAGCGTGATACTGCTCCGGGAAGGTGACCTGCAGGTCCTTCTCCTCGCCGATGCTCATGCCGATCATCTGCTCCTCAAAGCCCGGGATGAAGCTGCCGGAGCCGATCTTGAGGGTCTGATCCTGCGCGGTGCCGCCGGCGAAAGCCACGCCGTCCACGGTGCCGGCATAGTCAAGGTTCACGGTGTCGCCCTCGACAACCGCACGATCTTCCACCTCGACTTCGGTCGCCTGCTTGTTGCGCTCTTCCTCCACGCGCGCGTCGACCTCGACGTCGGTCACAACGGTGGTCTCCTTCTTCACGGACACGCCCTTGTACTCGCCCAGGGTCACGTCCGGCTTGACGAAGACCTCGCAGGTGAACTTGAGGTTCTTGCCCGCGCCAATCTCCTGGATATCGATCTCCGGACGGTCGACGACCTCGATCTTGTTCTCGTCCACGGCCGGGCCGTACACTTCGTCGAAGATCAGCTCGAAGGCCTCGTCATAGAAGACGCCCTCGCCGTACATGTTCTCGATCAGCTTGCGCGGAGCCTTGCCCTTGCGGAAGCCCGGGATGGTCACCTGATTGCGGACCTTGAGGTACGCCTTGCCCATCGCCTCGTCGAACTTCGCGCTGTCGATGTCAAAGGACAGCTTCACCTTGTTGCTGGCAATCTTCTCTACGGTGGTGCTCATGTGCTTTTGCTCCTCCTGAATATCAATCATTGATGATTTGTTCTGCATTGATTCACAGCATCCCGGAAAACCCAAAACGCTATCCTATATTGTAGCACACTTATAAAAGAAGATCAATCCTCTAAACCCGGACAAATCCTCATTTTTTCTGGTTTGCACCGGATTTTTCGGCGTTTTTTGCCCCCATTGGCCATAGATATGCGCACCAAGCAGATTTTATGCCGGGTCAGTGCGCGCTTTTGCCGCATAAGCGCGGCCCCGCCCGCGCAGAATGAGGCTGACGTTTCTCAGCGGAGGAGGGGTTGTATGGCGCATTCGCTTGTGCATGTCGTCTCCTGCCGTCTGCGCACGCAGCAGGACGCCGACGACGCGCTGCGCTGCCTGCGGCGGCTGCGCAAGGACGACGCCTCCCCTACCCTGCTCCTCTTTGCGGATTTTCATGCGGCCGGCGCTGTGCATCTGCCGGAGGATGCGCCCCTGCTTCGCCGCCTGCAGTCCGGCGTGATGGCCATGAACGCGCGCAGACCCGGGCAGTTTCTGCTGCTCGCCCGCCGCCGCGTCTGGGACGACGCCAGCCGCCGTTATCTGGGCGCGGAGCAGCCGCTCACCTGCCGCGAGGTGATCGCGCAGCTCCTCACCTCCGGCCGGACTTCAGCGTCCTTTGACGCGGCAACCGTCTCTCCCGCCTCGCTGAAGGGCCGCTTTGACGCCGTTCTCTTTTCAGACATCAGCCTCGCCTGCACGCCGGACACGCCCGCGCGCATGCTGTCTGCGCTGGCGCATGCTCCTTCCGGCCGCGTCGCCGCGCCCGTCCGCCATCCGCGTGCCTATCCGGAGACCGCCTTTGCGCGGCTTGTCCGGACCTGCGGCTTTTCGCTTACGCCCGACGCCGCCGCCCGGGAGGCGCTTCTCGCTCGGGACGGCCTGCTGCCCGCGGACCATCCCACGCTGTACACCGCCGAGGCCCTGACCGCCTCGCTCTCCTCGCCCGTATCCGCCTCGCCCGAAGCAGACGGCTGCTTCTTCATGCGCCGTGCG
The DNA here is from genome assembly GCA_051883755.1 of Candidatus Ventricola sp. Lineage (GTDB taxonomy): Bacteria > Bacillota > Clostridia > Christensenellales > Aristaeellaceae > Ventricola. The sequence goes on along the minus strand of JBJEUI010000020.1, from coordinate 3,368 downwards.
CCGCTCACCCTGCCTATGTTCTTCGCCATGCACCGGCTGCACGCGCTTCGCCATGCCGATCTGCCTTCGCTCCTTCCCCTTGCCCAGCTGGCGCTGCTCGTGTTCAGCGCGCTTGCCGGTGCGCCGCTGCTCACGGCGCTGGCGCTTGTGCCGGAGGCGCTGGCCCTGCTGCGCCCCCGCCTGCTGCCCGGCGCACTGCTGCGCACGGCGCTGCTCCCGCTCACCGCCGCCGTCTCGCTGGACGCGCTGCTGTGCCGCCTGTTTGCGCGCTCCAGATGGATTCGCCTGCGTCTGCCGGACAGCCTCGTCTCCGCACAGGGCTGTCTGCTCACCGGCGCAGCGCTTCTGCCGCTCTCCTTGGCCAGCGTGGGGGCGCTCGTCCCCCTGCTGCCCATCCTCCTGCTGTGGCTCAGCGCGCCGCTGCTCCTGTCCGCGCTGGCCTCACCGACGATTGAGCGCATCCCGCTGGCCGAGGATCAAAAGGCGCAGCTTCGCTCGCTGGCGGAGCGCGCCTACTTTGACGCGGCGCAGATCTGCGATGCGCCGCCTTCCCTGCGGATGCTCGCCGCCTGTACGGGCAGCATGCTCGGCATGCTCGAGCCGGACGAAGCCGCACGCCAGACACAGGCCCTGCTTCTGGAAGAGCCTCCCGTCCGTTCCTCCGTGGAGCGCGCCGCGCTCCTGGTCTGCGCGCAGTTCCTGCGCGAGCGCATGGCGGACTGCGACGCCGCGCTGCGCGCCCTGCCTGCCCAGCTGGAGGATTACGCGCGCGCAAAAGCCGGCGCGCTGCCGCCCTTTCCCGATGCGCAGACGGACGATCCGCTCAGCGCGCTGTTTCTGCCGCTCGGCCCAGCCAGCCGCATGGCGCAGCACGACGTCACTCTCCCGCTGACGCATCCGCACACCTACCTCAAGCGGCTGCTGAACGAAAGCGCGGCCGGCGATCCGCTCCCGCGCTTTCTGGCGCTTGCCGCCGCGGCGCTTGACCACCCCTTCCACGCGCTGCTCCTGCGCTCTCCGGTCGCCGCACCGTATGCGCCGCTGCTTTACGCTTAGAAAAACGTTGGGGCCGCAGGCCCCCAAACCCCGCCTGGGGATTCTGTCCCCAGAGCCCTTCTTCGCTTCTCGGCGTTTTGAAGCTGCCACACAAAAAGCGCAGGGCGGAAGCCCTGCGTCCTTAATTAAAACACCGTGAATCCCGCCTCGCGCAGCGCTTCGATGATGCGCTGTGCGTGCTCGCGGTCCTGCGTTTCCATGGTGATTTCCAGAATGGCGTCCCGGATGTCGAGGTCCACGTCCGTGCGGTCGTGGTGCACGGCCATGACGTTCGCGCCGCCCTCGCCGATGATGTGGGAGACCATCTCCAGCTGACCCGGCTGATCCTTCATCAGGATGCGCAGCTTGCTCACGCGTCCCGCGCGCAGCAGGCCCTTTTCGATGATGCGGGAGATCATCGTCACGTCGATATTGCCGCCGGAGATGACCGCCGCCACCTTGCCGGTCGTGTCAAACTTCCTGCCCATGATCGCCGCTACGGCGGATGCACCCGCGCCCTCGGCGACCATCTTGCCGCGCTCCATCAGGAACAGAATTGCCTGCGCAATCTCGTCGTCATCGACCGTCACGATCTCGTCGACGTACTTGCGGCACAGCTCAAACGTCAGCTCGCCCGGCTGCTTGACCGCGATGCCGTCCGCGATGGTCTTCGCGCTCTTGAGCGCCACGACATGTCCCGCCTCAATGGAGGCCTTCATGCCCGCCGCGCCGGCAGCCTGCACGCCGACGATGCGCACGTTCGGGTGCAGCATCTTCACCGCCGCCGCCACGCCGGAGGCCAGTCCGCCGCCGCCGATGGGCACCACGATGGTGTCCACGTCCGGCAGGTCGTCCATGATCTCCAGGCCGATCGTGCCCTGACCCGCGATGACCATCGGGTCGTTAAACGGATGGATGAACGTCGCGCCGGTTTCCTTCTGCAGGCTGCAGGCCATGGCGTACGCGTCGTCATACACCGCGCCGTGCAGCACAACCTTCGCGCCCAGCTCGCGGGTCGCCATCACCTTGGAGAGCGGTGCGCCCGCCGGCATGACGATCGTCGCCGGGATGCCGAATGTCTTCGCCGCCAGCGCCACGCCCTGCGCGTGGTTGCCCGCGGAGGACGCGATCACGCCGCACGCGCGCTCCTCATCAGACAGGCTCGCGATCTTGATGTACGCGCCGCGCACCTTGAAGGAGCCGGTGTTCTGCAGGTCCTCGGTCTTCAGGTACACCTGCGTATGCTCGTCAGAGAGCGCCTTGAACTGCACAAGTCCCGTCCTCTGCGCCACGCCCTTGAGGCGCTCGCGCGCTTCCAGAATCATGCCAAGCGTTACAGACATAAACAACTTCCTTTCGTATATCGGGCTTATTCTGATCGGCATACGCCATGCGCATGGGAGAGCCTTTCAGAAGCAGCATGGTGTCATATTTCGCGCGCCATCTCGTAAATCATGATGCCGGCCGCCACTGCCGCGTTGAGCGACTCCGCGCCGCCGCGCATGGGCAGCGCCAGATGATGCGTCGCCAGCCCGCGCACCTGCGGGGATACGCCGTTTCCTTCGCTGCCGATGACCAGCACCGCGCGCTCGTGCGGGCAATGCGCGTAGAAATCCGCGCCGCCCAGCTCCGTCGCCACGATCGCATAGCCGCGCGCCTTCATCTCCTGAAGCGCAGCGGGCAGATCGGGCGTGCGCCTGGCCGGCACGCGGAAGACGGAGCCCATCGTCGCGCGCAGCGTCTTGGCGCCGTAGAGATCGGCGCACGCGCCCGAGAGCAGCGCGCCGTCAAAGCCCGCCGCGTCCGCCGTGCGCAGGATGGTGCCCACGTTGCCGGGGTCCTGCACGCCGTCCATCGCCACGATCAGATTGCCGGACAGGCGCTGCGGCTCCTGCGGGATCTGCACCGTGCAGCAGACGCCCTGCGGGGTCTTCTGCTCGCTGATCGCCTGCATGACCGCCGGCGTCACCAGCAGCACCTCGCAGCCCTGCGCCTGCGCGCTGTCCACCATCGCCGCATAGTCCGCCTGCCGTTTGCCGTCCACAATCAGCGTGCGGCAGAGCCCCAGGGCAATCGCCTCGCCCACCATCTTGGCGCTTTCCGCCAAAAAGAGGCCCGCCTCCCGGCGGTTCTTCGCCTTCTGCAGATCGCGCAGCCTCTGCACCTGCGGGTTGTGAACGCTCGTGATCTCCTTCATGCGCCTTCGCCTCCCTCAAGCTGTGCAATACAGGTATTCTATCGCAAAACCACGCGAAGCGCAAGTATGGAAAAAAGCGGGCTTTTGCGGGGTGTTCGTAAGACAGTTAAATTTGCAAAAGGCGTGACTTTCGTGG
>JBJEUI010000019.1:0-3759 GCA_051883755.1 Candidatus Ventricola sp. | reverse complement strand
ACATGACCGGCCTGGCGTTTGACATCACCGTCCCCGGCGTCTCCTTCTCCGGCACCGAGCAGCAGAAGTGGCTGCACGAGCACTGCTACGAATACGGCTTCATCGTCCGTTTCACCGAGGACAAGCAGGACAAGACGGGCTTCCTGGCCGAAAGCTGGCATTTCCGCTATGTCGGCCTGGAGGCTGCGCAGGTCATGACCTTCAACGACTGGTGCCTGGAGGAATACGTGGAGAAGATGGGGATCAAGTGACGGGGTGGTACGTTGGGGCCAGCCCCAAACGCATTGAGGGACGCTGATCCGGGGAACTCGCATCGTCGCGCCTCAGGGTGCTCCTTGCGATTCCCGACGCTCCGCCTGCCTGTTTCCCGCACAGCGGGCGGCAGTCTCCGGTCCCTCAAACTCCCTTCTTTGCTTCGCGGCGGACGAAAGCGGTTTTGCTTTGCACCATAACACAAAAAGCACCCTTCGGGGTGCTTTTTGCGTTCGGAAAGGAAATACGCATCCATGCTTCTTCTGCTGTCCCGCGCCGATTCATATGCCCAGCGACGCCCGAAGAAACGCCTTCAGACGCTTCACATACTGTCTTTCCAGCTGCTCCGCAGTCAAGCGCTGCGCATCCAGAAAGGAAACCTCCTCCAGATCCAAGGAGAGGCTGTCCAGCGGCCAGCCCTCCTTCCGCTCCGCGCAAGGCGTATCGGTCAGATAAAACGCCCGTGCGCACGCCTCCTCGCGCGTCGCCTGAAAGCCATACACCTGTCCGCTGCAAAAGACCGCGCAGCCGTCCAGATAATACGCCATCACCTTCCCGCCCAGGCTGTGTGCGAGCGCCGCGTAGTGTGCAATCATCTGCTCGTCGTCCAGCCGCCTGCCGTTCGGCGTGCGTATATGCAGCCCCGGCTGACGCGGATCGTCGAGCGGCAGAGCATCAAAATACAGGCCGGAATCCGCACAGATCACCGCATCTGCATATTGCCCGTAGAATGCCGCCTTGATCCGCGCATTCTCCTCCGGCGTATTGCCCGTCTCCTGCGGCTCATCCACAACGCCCAGATCATGCGGCGTGAGAAATGCTGCATCTGTATCCGCAAGCAATTTTTCAAAATATCCAACCTTGGCCGGATTGGTCGTTCCGATCAGAATCTGCATCTCAGCCCTTCTCCTTCATCAGAACCGCATAGAGCTCCGGCGTGATGGCCGGATACGTCAGGTTCTCCGGCAGGCTGTCAAACAGGCGCACCTCCGCCATTTCGCTCTCCGGCATCGGCCCCAGCTCGTGAATTTCCGCATGAAACACCCTGCCGGTTGCTCCCTCGCCGGTCACTTCATCGCCAGCCCAGTAGTCGCACAGCGCGCGGATCTCATAGCGTACCGCGCCGGATTCCTCATAGAGCTCGCGACGTGCCGCCTCCATCGGCGTTTCTCCCGGCTCCACATGGCCGCCCTGCGTCTCCCAGGTCGTGCGCTGCTTATGCCGGCTGAGCATGAGTTTCCCACGGCATGTGGACAGGATGACGACGTACTTGTAGGCTTTGAGCGCTCCAACCTCGTAAACTCTGCTGATCATTCGCTTCTCCTCGGTTTTTTCGGTTTCATGCCTGCCATTATAGCACAGCATCGGAAAAAAGCCCAGACCATCGTCTGAGCTTTCTGCTGTCTGTCCGCTGATGCCGGCCCTTGGGTACAGTTATCCGTTGCCGGCCAATGTGGAATCGTAAAGGACGCTCTCAATCGTACCGGTCTGTGCATTCACATCGACCTGGTACACACCGTTGCCCTCGGCGAACGGCGCGCTGCTGCCGCCCTGCCACAGCCAGAGATAAATCTGAATTACCGGCGTATCCTCCGCCATCGCATACGGCGACGGTGCTACGTCATCAATCCATTCCATGCTGTCCGTCTGTGCCGGACTCAGGCCGTAGACCTCAGCCGCAGCGTCCTTGGCCAGCTGCATGGCCTGTTCAGGCGTGATTTCCGCAAGCGCCTTTGCCTGTTCGCTGCCGGGGGCCGCATGCCAGCTGGCAGTCACATCATATGTCTCCGTCTCGTCCGGATTGGCTCCAAACTCCTCGTAAGCAAAGACCTCGCCGCTGTTGGCGTAGAGCGATACCGCATACTCCGTTCCGCGCTCGTCACCCTGCGTGAAGCGAATCTGATAGCACTTGGCGCCCTTACCGTCCTTCTCCGCTTTCTCAACGCCGCGATAGTACAGGTGTGCACCCCAGTCCTCGAGAACCATCAGGTCGTCAATGCCGAACTCTTCCGCCGCCGCCCTGCGCGCAATCTCAATCGCTTCCTCCGGGGTGACGTTCACGGCAGTCTGCTCCTGGTCAAGCACAATGTCAATCCATTCCTCGCCTGCCGCCTTGCGCTCAATCGCCGCCGCAAGCAGCTTTGTATCCCACACCGGCGATTGCGTGCTCTCGCCGATCGTCTCCCCATCATGCGACCAGCTGGCCGTCGCCTGATGGCCCTTGCCAAGCGTCACGGTGTATACGCCGAGCTTCCCTTCAATCCCCGCGCCCGTCTGGGCAGCGGGCGTAAAGATCACCGTGCGCCCATCCTCGGATACCTCGCAATCAAAGAACGCCTCCATCGCCGGCGTAAAGCCATACTGCTCGGCAAGCGCCTGCTGTGCCGCCGTCTTCGCGTCTACCTGAACAGAGAAAATCAGTCCCGCAGCCAGAGCAGCCGCTGCGCCCAGCAGCAGCACCGCAGCCAGCACCAAAGCCATCGTTTTTTTCATCTTCCATGCTCTCCTGTCTGACTGTGTGTTCATTGTGCGAAGCGTCTGTCTGACGCGCGCCTCCAGCGCGCCTTCCCGTGGCCGATAGACCCTCTGCCAATCCTCTCTTCTCATTGTGATTCCTCCTCGATCAACACATGCAGCCTCGTCCGTGCCCGCGAAAGTCCTGCGCAGACCGCGCTCTTCGTTGTGCCCATGATCCGCGCCACCTCGCGCACATCGTATCCTTCCATATAGTGCAGCACAGTCATCGTCCTCTGCCTCTGCGGAAGCTGCTCAAGCGCTTCCCGCAGCGCGGCTATGCGCTCGTCCTCCGGCTCGCTCTCCGTCTCCGGCATGGTCTCAACCGGCACGCTGCGCTTATGCTTGCGCTGGATGTTCACGCACTCGCGAATCAGAATCCGCGTAATCCATGTGCGAAACAGGCCATCGTCACGCAACGTATGCCGCTTCTCCCACGCCCGGGTGATCGCCTCGGAGACTGCATCCAGCCGGTCGCTCTCGCCGCACAAATAGCTCGCTGCGACGCGATACAAGCTGCCCTGCAGGTCGGTCACCTGCCGGGCAAACGTGTCTTTGTCCATGGCTGTCCTCCTTCTGTTGTTTCGTGTAAAGCGCTTTACATGAATTAGACGGAACAAAAGCCGGAAAGATTCGCTGGGAGCGGATGAATTTGGAGATTTGCATGTATGAAACAAGAAGAAGCACGCCTATATTCCATATCGTCGCTCCTCTGCGGTCCGGGGAACTCGCATAGTCGCGTCATGCTGCCGCTCCTTGCGATTCCCGACGTTCCGCCTGCCTTCATCCGCCACAGGCAGCGGCAGGCTCCAGTCCCACCGGGCGCCGCCATGGCCTCACCTAGCCAAGTACGATGTATGCACGTTAGCTGGGAGCAATCCGAAGAAGTACATCATCATCTGATTCCAAATGAAAAACCCCTAGCTTCTGCTAGGGGCTTTCATATGGAATCCGGCAACGTCCTACTCTCCCGGGCCGCTCCGCCGGGCTGCA
>JBJEUI010000018.1:0-20391 GCA_051883755.1 Candidatus Ventricola sp. | reverse complement strand
CGAACGGCCGTCCGGCGCTGGAGAAGGCCGGCGTGTACATGACCGACCGCGACACCGTCAACTGCACGGAGCGCATGAAGGTCACCACCTGCTTAAACCCCTTGCACACCGCGATGAGCATGTACGGCTGCCTGCTGGGCTACACCCGCATCTGCGAGGAGATGAAGGATGCGGACATCGTGAAGCTCATCAAGCGTCTGGGCTACGTCGAGGGCCTGCCGGTCGTCGTCGATCCGAAGATCATGAGCCCGAAGGCGTTCATCGACGAGGTGGTGGAGCAGCGCCTGCCCAACCCGTTCATGCCGGACGATCCGCGCCGCATCGCGACCGATACCTCCCAGAAGGTCGGCATCCGCTTCGGCGAGACGATCAAGAGCTATGTGGCGACCGGCCGCGACATGAACGAGCTGGTGTCCATCCCGCTGGCGATTGCCGGCTGGATGCGCTACCTGCTGGCGGTTGACGACAACCTGGAGCCGATGGAGGTCTCCGCCGATCCGATGAAGGACGAGCTGCAGGCGCAGCTGGCCGGCATCGAGGCGGGCAAGCCGGAAACCTACAAGGGCCAGCTGCGTCCGATCCTGCGCAACGCGAACATCTTCGGCAGCGACCTGGAGAAGGCTGGGCTGGCGGATCGCATCGAGGCGATCTTCGTGGAGGAGCTCGCCGGCAAGGGCGCTGTGCGCGCGACGCTGCACCGCTATATCGCGTAAGAGAATTGAATGCAGTAGAAAAGGCCCGTCTGCCTCGTCCCCAAAGGATGCGGCAGGCGGGCCTTTGGCCTGAATACAAAAAGCCCTGTTCCTGCGAAAAGCAGAAACAGGGAGCAGAAGCATGATCAGGAACTCTGTTCGGCGGCTTGACGCGGCTTGGTCAGGCGCGCCACCAGGACGCTGACCTCGTAGAGCACATACATCGGCAGGCCGAGCATGAGCTGGGAGACGATATCCGGCGGCGTCAGAATCGCGGCGAGCACAAAGATGCCGAAGAACACGAATTTCCTGGAAGAGGTGAGCTTGTCCACAGTGACCCAGCCCATGCGGGCCGCCATAAAGATAGCCACAGGCATCTCAAAGACGACGCCGAAGGGCAGAAGGAACGAGAACAGGAAGTTCACATACTTGTCGATGGACAGCATCGGCGTGGCCAGATCCTCGCCTGCGACAAGGAAAAGATTCAGCGCAAGCTCATAGACATAACCATAGCAGAATACGATGCCGCTCAGGAACAGAAGCAGGGCGACAAAGAAAAGCAAGCGGAACAGCCGGATTTCACTCTCATACAGCGCGGGCTTGATAAATGCCCAGAGCTGATAGAAGATGAAGGGGCTGGTCGCCACGATGCCGGCAATCAGCGAAATCTTGAGCTTCGTGGTGAACGCTTCGCTGACGGCGGTATAGATGATCTGCACGCCGCGGGCTTCAATCGGGCTCGTGATGAATTTCATCAGCGGATCGCAGAACAGGTAAAACACAACGACGAAGCCGACGAGGATCGCGATCAGGATCATCATGACCAGCTTGCGGAACGCCATCAGATGCGACAGCAGGGGCTGCGTGTTGGCCGTAACGCCTGCGTCATGCTCACTGATGACGTCAGACTTCTTTTTATTCATCCTTCTTCTCTACCGGCTGAGCCTCAGCAGCGGGGGCGTCATCCTTGACTTCCTTCTTGAATTCCTTGATGCTCTGGCCCAGCGCCTTGCCCACACCGGCCAGCTTGCTGCCGCCGAAGAGAACCAGCGCCAGCACGACGATCAGAAGAATTTCCATAGTACCCAGTCTCATGTTATTTACCTCCCATATTTGACTTAAAGTCCTTGAAGCTGACGTCCTTCTTGATCTCGTTCAGCTCCTTGTTGATGGTCAACTGCGTCTTCTGCAGTTCCGGACGGATGTCCGCGGCGCGGACACTCTCGTCGATCGTGCGCTCCATGCTTTTGAGCTCGCTCTCGACTTCATCAAGCCCGGATTCACGCTTGACTTCCTCGATCATATTGCGGATGTAACGAACGAAGCGGCCCAGCGCCCTGGCGATCTTGGGCAGGTCCTTCGGGCCGACGACCACAAACGCAATCAAGAGGATCAAAATAAGTTCGGCGAAGCCGATATTGAACATGTCCTCCTCCTCCTGGCTGGATGCTTACATCGAACATTATAAACCAGTTTGCATACGCTTGTAAAGCCAAAAGGAGAAGAATTCGCAGCAAATAGACAAAGTGGAATTCTGACGGTCAGTTTATAAAATGAAATGCTGATGCCAAATGGTGCAATATTTTGAAGATAACCATCATGTTCTAAAAAAATCTGCAAGACACATTGAAAAATGCTTGACGAACGGTTAAGGATCAGTTAAAATAATCACAGATGTAGGCCTGTTGATCAGGCAGACAGATCATAAACTCCAAGCCGCCGGTGCCCTCCGGGTATATGCGGCCAATGGGTGGCGGGGGCAACCGCGCCGCCTGCCTGATGCGAAGGAGTGCGAAACGAAGACGGACGCTTATGTGCCCGGTCTTTGTTTGGCGCTCCTGTTTTTTTGCCTGCGTTTTATCCCTGATGCGTTTAAGGGATCTGAGTAAACAAGGAGGAGAGAATACCATGTCTGACAAGAAACGTTTCCTCGACAAGGACTACACGCGCCGTCAGTTCCTCAAGCTCTCGGGCAAGAGCCTGGTTGGCGTGACGATGTCCTCCACGATGCTCTCTACCCTCGGTGTGACGGCTGCCGCGCTGGCCGAGGATAAGGTGAAGGTCTGGGCGTTCCCGCAGGGCCTGCTCGTGGTCAATCCGGACCGCTGCGTCGGCTGCCAGCGCTGCGAAATCAACTGCACGCTGACCAACGACGGCTGCTGCTCCAGCTACATCTCCCGCGTGAAGGTCACCCGCAACCTGTACTCCAGCCGCAACGGCGAGGGCCTGTATACCGAGAACAACTGGACCTACTTCCCGGATACCTGCCGTCAGTGTGAGGATCCGGCGTGCGGCAACGCCTGCCCGATGGGCGCGATCTATGCTGACGAGAGCGGCATCCGCAAGGTGGACACCGAGAAGTGCGTCGGCTGCGGCGCCTGCACCGCTGCCTGCCCGTGGCATATGCCGACGGTCAACCCGGTGACCAAGAAGTCCTCCAAGTGCGTGATGTGCGGCGCCTGCGTCGAAGGCTGCCCGTCCGGCGCGCTCTCCATCATCCCGTGGGACAAGGTTTCCGCTGCCGCTCAGGCGATCTGATCGCGGCGACAAGAATAATCAGAGGAGGAATTCACAATGTCTGTTAAAAATGGCATCAACGGCTGGGCCGGTTCGATCCTGCGCATCAACCTGACCACCGGTTCGATCACCACTGAAGATACCCTTCCGAAGTATAAGCCGTACATCGGCGGCATGGGCCTTGGCTACAAGGTCATCTGGGACGAGGTTCCGCTCGATTCCGATCCCCTCGGCCCGGCGGCTAAGGCGGTCTTCGCCATCGGCCCGCTGACGGCCTCCGGCGTGCCGTGCTCCGGCCGCATGAACGTGTCCTTCCTCTCCTGCTGGAGCAAGGGCTATTCCATCGTGGACGCGCACATGGGCGGCCACATCGCGCACGCGATGAAGTACGCCGGCTATGACGCGATCATCGTCGAGGGCCAGAGCGACAAGCCGGTCTACATCAAGATCGACGACGAGAAGGTCTCCATCGAGGATGCCTCCCATGTCTGGGGCAAGGGCACCTTCGAGACCAACGCCACCCTCTCCAAGGAGAACGGCCCGGAGTTTGACGTGTGCTGCATCGGCCAGGCGGGCGAGAACCTCGTTCCCATGAGCTGCATGGTCACCAGCTTCGGCAACTCCGGCGGCGGCGGCGTGGGCGCTGTGCTGGGCAGCAAGAAGCTCAAGGCTATCGCCGTGCGCGGCACCGGCGCGGTCAAGATCGCGCGCCCGCTGGAGGTCAAGCTCCTGTCCAACTACATGATCAAGGATCTGGTCGGCGGCAACAACAACCACACCGTCCCGACGATCCCGCAGAGCTGGAGCGAGTACTCCGCCACCGCGTCCAACCGCTGGCAGGGCGGCCCGGGCGTCACCTGGGACAAGGCCCCCAACGGCCCGATCGACATGGGCGAGCAGCCCAGCGGCCAGATCAACGTCGCCGCGCTGCGCTGCAACAAGGGCGTATTCGACTTCGGTGCGATCGCCGAGAAGTACACCGTCAAGCAGGGCGGCTGCTCCTCCTGCCCGGTGCGCTGCTACACCGAGTATGAGATGGATCCGCTGGCCGATTACGACCTGCCGACCCACGTCTCCAACACCTGCATGCCCATCATCAAGATGCTCGAGTGGTACCCGGATCACGTTGACGCGGCGACCGGCGAGAAGGTCAAGAGCACCCATGACTTCGTGGACGAGAAGGATGCCAAGATGATCCTGGGCGGCGCGGGCGCGCGCGCGGCGGACGAGTACGGCGTCTGGTGCAACTACGGCAACCTCTACGAGGACTTCAACATGGCGTATTCCACCGGCGTGCTCAAGGATGTCATCACCAAGGGCGGCACCGACATGACCGAGTGGGATTCCATCCCGTGGGAGCTGATGGAGACCGGCAACCCGCAGTGGCTGTTTGAGGTCTATCGCCGCATCGCCATGAAGGAGGGCACCTTCTCCGACCTGGGCCTGGGCACCTACAAGCTCTATGAGAAGTGGGGCATGGACGACGCCGGCAAGAACGTGGCGGGCAAGAACTTCTACGACTTCGTCAACGGCAAGAACTTCAACATCGGCCACAACGGCTATCCGCGCCACCATGGCCCGGAAAGCTGCTGGCAGAGCGGCACCATCTATTCGCTGATGTACAACCGCGACTGCATGATCCATCACCTGATCAACTTCGTCTCCTCCGGTGCGCCGTATGATGCGATCATCAAGCCGGTCCTCGAGGGCTTCTTCGGTGAGGGCTGCGTGGACAAGCCCAAGGCTTACACGCCCATCAACGAGAACAAGATCAAGCTGACCAAGTGGGCCTTCAACGGCAAGCAGTGGCACGACTCCGCGACGCTGTGCAACTGGATGTACCCGATGACCATCGCCACCAGCAAGAAGCGCAACTACGTCGGCGACCTCGACCTGGACGCCAAGTACATGAGCGCCGTCGTCGGCGAGGACTACACCCGCGAGAGCCTGGAGTTCGACTCCGAGCGCATCTCCCAGCTGCTGCGCGTCATGACCGCGGTGTCCTTCAAGCTCAACCTGGGCAGCACCAACCTGCGTCAGGATCACGATCAGCCCAGCGACTGGGTCTTTGACAAGGAGCCGGACTTCAAGGCCTTCGAGGAGGGCACGGTCAAGCTCGACCGCGAGGACTATGCCAAGGCGCTCGATATGTGGTATGATGCGATGGGCTGGAGCAAGGAGACCGGCATCCCGACCCGCGAGACGCTCGAAAAGTTCGACCTGGGCGACTGCGCGGACAAGCTCGAGGAGCTCGGCTTGATTTAATCAACCCTATGTGATATGCTTGTGGGAGGAACGCGTGTTCCTCCCACCTTTTGCATCAGAAAGGAAGATGCTCAATGTCTCTTTTTGGACGGCGCAAGCCCGGCTTTGCCAAGGAGGTCGAGCTGCGGCCCGAGGACATCACGGATGAATTCTCCGACCGCAACGATCCGGCCATGCAGCGCAATTCCAACCCCAAGGAGGAAAAGGCCGAGCTGGCTGCGCGCGCGCAGGCCGTGATGGACGGTTCGGCATCTGCCGTGGCTGCAGACGCGCCTGATCTGGCGCAGCAGGCTGCTGCGGATGGAAAGACCGTCGATCTGTTTGACTACATGGATTCTCTGCCTGAGGTGGAGGACCCATTTCCGCCCAGCGAACAGGAGCCGGAGACGGAACCGGAGCCTCAGCCGGAGCACAAGCCTGGCGAGGTGCTGGCCGAGTACATTCGCGAGCGCTCGGGCGCCGCGTATCTCACACCGCGCAAAGCCCTGGAAGCCGACGAACCGCATCTGGATGAAATGCTGGAGGAGATGCGCAGCCTTGAATCGTGCGCGGATATCAAGAGTGTCACGGGCGCCAAGGACGAATACTTTTATTCCGAAGAAGTCATGGCGAACAATTATGCGATGATCGCCATGCTCGTGCTGGAGAAGAATATTGCGCGAACCGTCGCGCACATGGTGCGCTTTAATTGCAAGACGTATCCTTCTCCTACGCCGCTGTATCACTTCATGCGCTCGCCGTATAACTATACAAAGACGCAGCTTGAGCAGGCGCTGCGCGTGCTGAAAGCGGACAAGGATACGCAGGATATCAAGACCGTCGTATCGTTCAACGATGTCCTGTATATGTACTCCACGGATATCATGTCCGAGCGCTACGCCAAGGCCCTGGCCGATGGGAACGAGACCGAGGAAGGGGGAGCCTGACAGACCGCCGGCTGCAAGGCGATGAATAGGTCCATGCAGGAGAGCAGAAGCGGTCAGGCTGTCAAGGATAATCGGCTGCTGTTGATTCGGGAAAATAAAAGCTCCACTTTCCGTTTGGAAGGTGGAGCTTTTTCTGGCAGGAAATTGCCCGGATCGCCGCGCAGCGCCCGGAGAAGCAAGCCCGATGCCTACAGCTTTCGGCAGAGCAATTCAAGAAGTTCCTGACGGTTTTCCGGCGTGACCGTCAGCACGGTGACGTCCTCCCGCTGCGCAATCCGGGCGACGTGATCGGAGCTGCACTTCTGCAGCACGCCGAGCACGCGCTTGTCGGAATCCAAACAGGCATAAAGCTGAGCGACAAAGCCGTCTGCCTGGCGCTCGAGCCTGCCCAGCTCGTCCATCAGGATGAATGGCGCGGGGGAGGCGAGGCTCCTTTTCAGAATGAGCACGCCGTTTTCCTCAAAGACGGGCAGCACCGGCACGGCGCGTTTCTCCTCGATGCGCGCGCAGCAGATGCAGTCGTTTTGGAACGGCGGCATGTCGACGCGTCCGTGGAGCGTAAAGCCACGGCGTTCACCGCCTATATAGAATGCCTGCGTCTCAAACCCGGCGCAGTCGAGCCGGTTGGCTTCAATCAGCCGGCGCAGCAGCGTGGATTTGCCCACCTGCTTCTCGCCGGTCAGAAACAGATGCCTGCGCAGCGCGGGCAGGTCACTCGGCATCCGCGGCCTCCTTCGCCCAGGAAAGGATGAGGGCGCGCTGCTCAGCGGTCAGCTTGAGTTCTTCGCCGTCCACCAGCACCTGAAGCGCGTCGTTTTCCAGCTTCTTCTCGTGGTGATGGCAGCCGCACTGGCAGAAGCCGTCATCCGTCACGCCGGCGACCGGCGGCAGCGGCTCGTCCAGCAGCGCGCAGGGCTGGATGTCCGGAATCTTTTCATCGATGTAGTCAAGCAGCGCGTCGGCATGGTCAAGCGCATTGAAGCGCGGCAGCGGCAGCTCAATCTCCGGCTTCTGGCTGATGCGGCCAGAGAAGGCGAGCGTGCGGCTGTTCATGCGCGGCAGTGCGTCCTCTTCCTTGTGCGCACAGACGATGCGCGGCACCGGCGCGGCATAATCGCCCTCCAGCAGCACGTAGTCAAAGCCCTTGTAGGCCTCCAGGACCCTGGAGAGCGGAAGCGCCTCCGGGAAGAGGAACGTCGTCTCAAACCTGGCACGTGCGCAGACCAGCTCGCTGCCGGCACGGCGGTGCCTGGCTGTGTTGCTGATGGACGTGTCCATGGAGAACGTGGGGCAGAACACCGTCTTGCAGGTGCCCACGCGCTTGCTGCGGCGGCGAATGGCCTCCACCAGCGCGGTGACGGTGCTGGTCTTTCCCGACTTGCGGATACCGACGATGGTGATGATCTTCATATTGATACCTCTGTCAGTTGCTTGGGCATGGTTGCGTTTGCATACGCTATTATACATGACCTGCGGCGCAAATGCAAACCTGCGTTTGTTCAGACGGCTTTTCCGGCAAGGAAGGTCTGCCTGACGGGGATTTTGTGAATCGCGGTCGGATCGGTTTCGAAAGGATCGATGGCCAGCACGGTGAAATCGGCCAGCATGCCGGGCGCTATGCGGCCCTTGATCGCCTCTTCAAAGCTGGCATAGGCGCCGAAGGCCGTGAAGCTGAGCAGCGCGTCGCGCAGGGAGAGCGCCTCCTGAGGAAGATACGGTGCGCGGCAGGGACGAGTGACCGACTCACGGGTGACGGCGCACTGGATGCCGGTGAGTACATCCGGCTGCTCCACCGGGCTGTCTGATCCGCCGGAGATCGTCACGCCGCGCCGCAGCAGCGAGGCGGCAGGATACGCTTCGTCAGCGCGGCTGCCCAGGCGCGGATAGACGATCGTGGCGTCATAGTCAAGGAAGATGGGCTGGAGGTAGGCGTGCATGTTCAGCTGCTTCATGCGCGCCGCCTGCGCCTGCGTCAGGATCTGCGCGTGCACGATGCCATGGCGCGCGTCGGTGCGCGGACAAAGCGCCTGCGCGCGCTCGACCGCGCTGAGCACGCGGTCCGCCGCGCCGTCGCCGATAGCGTGGACGGCGATCTGCATGCCGGCCTGATGCGCCGTCAGCACGAGCTCGTCAAGTGCCTCCTGCGAATACACGGCGATGCCGCAGGTATCCGGCGCGTCGGCATACGGCGCGTTGAGCAGCGCGGTGCGTGAACCGAGCGAGCCGTCGGCAATCAGCTTGAGCGGACCGATCCTGAACCACTCGTCGCCCCAGCCGGTCCTGTAGCCCTGCGCAAGGAAGCGGTTCAGCGTCTGAGGATCGGGCAGCAGACACTGCTGCGTGACGCGTACAGTCAGACGGCCCTCGGCCTTGAGCTCCAGATAAGCGGCAATCACCTCTTCAAACGGGGCCTTGGTGGACAAAAAGTCGTCCGTCTGTACGGAGGTGATGCCGAAGCGATTGACATGCGCCATGGCCAGCAGCAGCGTGTCCTTGAGCTGCTGTCTGTCCGGCGCGGGGATCAGCGCGGTGACCAGGTTGATGGCGTTTTCTTCCAGCACGCCGGTTGGCCGGCCGGATGCGTCCGTGACGACGCGGCCGCCGTCTACAGGGACAGCGTGCGCGTCGATTCCGCAGCGCACAAGCGCGCAGCTGTTGGCGACGGCGACATGGCCGCAGACGCGCGAGATGAGGCAGGGCTTGTCCGGGCAGACGCGGTCGAGATCATCCCGCGTGGGATAGCGCTTTTCATCGGTGAAATCGTCCTGATTCCAGCAGTGGCCGAGAATCCATGCTTCCTGCGGGTGTGAATTCACATATTCGGCCAGTGTGGACAGCACGTGCGCGAGCGAATCGGTCGCGGGGCCGAGCTGCGCTTGGGTGAGCATGCAGCCGAGATTGAGCAGGTGCATATGCGAATCATTGAAGCCCGGGCAGACGAACTGGCCGCGCAGATCGACGCGCTGGGCGTCTGGATACGCCCGATGGGCGGCGTCTTTCGTGCCGACGAAAGCAAACACGCCGCCGCTCACGACAAAGCAGTCCGCTGCCCGATTGTCCGCCGTGAAGACGCGGGCATTCTCATAACAGGTGGTCATCGTATTCTCCTTTGCAGTTTCAATGGCAACAGTATACGCCTTTTGAGCGCGCGATTCAATCCTTCCTTGCCACGGGGCATCCTTTGCGATATAATGAAACACAATCAGGCTGGAGGGAGGCGAGGGCTGTGGCGGGAATGGAAGCGATCTGTGCGCGGCTTTGCCTGCTCACGCGCGCCGCATGGCGCGAGGGACTGCCCGCGCCGATGACCAGGCCGATGGTGCGCCGCATGCTTCGCGTTGGCGCGCTCAGCGATCTGACGCTGCGGAGGACAGATGAGGTACGCGATGAGCACTACGCCCGGGCAGAGGCGCTGCTCTCGCGCTCGGCGGAGATCTATCATCTGGTGGAGGCGGTCAGGGCACAGGGATACGACGTGCTGCTGCCGGAGGACGAGGAATGGCCGGTGAATCTGCATGCGCTTGGCGCGCAGATGCCGCAGTTCCTCTTTGTGCGCGGCCATCGTGCGCTGCTCTCGCGCCGCTGTGCTGCGGTTGCCGGCAGCCGGACCATCGGTGGCCATGCCGCAAGGCTCGCCGGGGCGTGCGGCGAGGCGTTGGCGCGCGAGGGCCTGGCGATGGTCTGCGGCGGCGCATGGGGTGTGGATGCGGCAGCACAGCACGGCCTGCTTGACCATGGGGGATCGCTGATTCTCGTGCCGGCGTTCCCTGCGGCGGAGCTGCTGCGGCAGGCGTATCTGCGCGACGCGCTGGCACAGGGCAGGCTGCTGCTTGTCTGCGACACCTGGCCGGAGGAGCCGTTTTCCGCCCAGAAGGCGCTGTCGCGCAATCATACGATTTATGCGCTGGGCGACGCGGCGGTTGTCATCGCGGCGCGCGCTGAGAAGGGCGGCACATGGAGCGGTGCTTCGGCCTGCCTGCGCGGCGGATATACGCCGCTGTTTGCCCTTCGCGAAGACGGCGCGGATTTTGAGGGAAACCGGCTGCTGCTCGCGCGCGGGGCCAGGCCGCTTGACCTGTGCGGTCCGGTGGGGCCGCAGCTGTTTGGGAGCGGGGTGAAGGCATCATGCAGGTGAGGATGCCTTCCATTCCCATGCGCGAGGCGCTGCACTACATGGGCTGGCGCGGCACGCCGGTGGAGCCGCAGCTGCTGGAGCAGATTCAGGCACTGATGGATCAGGTGCACAGCGAGGTGCAGCCGCATGCGGCGCTGCAGCGCTTTGCCAAGGAAGAGAGCGGCAGGCTGGCGGGCACATCGCTGATCCCGCAGGGAAATGACGTGGAAAGGCTGCTCTCCGGCTGCCATGAGGCGGTGCTGCTGGCGGCCACGCTGGGCGCGGGAAGCGAACGGATGCTGCTCAAGACGCAGGCGAGGAGCGGCGCACAGGCGGTGCTGCTGGATGCGGTGCTCAGCGCGGCGATTGAAGCGGTATGCGATGCACAGGAGGCGGCGCTGCGCAGGGAGCTGGCTGCGCAGGGGCTGTATCTGACGGATCGCTTCAGTCCGGGCTATGGAGATATGCCCCTGGTGCAGACGAAGGAAATCTGCGCTGTGCTCTCTGCAGACAAGTCCATTGGGCTGACGGTGTCTGCAAGCGGCATCATGATTCCGCGCAAATCGGTCACAGCAATCATGGGCGTGAGCCGCTATCCGGTCAGCCGCAGGCCATCGGGCTGCGCGGGATGCAGCATGCGGGAGCGGTGCGCGCTGCGCAGAAACGGAGATTAACATCGGACGCAGCCGCGGACAGGGACGCGGCGGAGAGGACGGATTGATATGTATACACAGGCCATCACCCTTCTGGACGGCGCCATGGGCACCATGCTGCAAAAAGCAGGACTGAAGCTCGGCGACAGGCCGGAGACGCTCTCCATCACCGCGCCGGACGTGGTAGAGGCCATTCAGCGGCAGTATGTGCAGGCAGGCACGCAGCTGCTGCTGGCCAACACGTTCTGCGCAAACGCGCATAAGCTCGCCGGCACTGGCTTTACGGTGGAGGATGTGGTGTGCGCGTCCATGGACGCGGCCAGACGCGCCTGCGCCGGAACGCAGACGAAGGTGGCGCTGGACGTCGGTCCGATCGGCGAGCTGCTGGAGCCGCTGGGCACGCTGCGCTTTGACGAAGCGTATGACCTCTTTGCGCAGATGATCCGCGCGGGCGCGCAGGCCGGCGCGGATGCGGTGTTCTTTGAAACGTTTTCCGATCTGAACGAGCTGCGCGCCGGCGTGCTGGCAGCGAAGGAATGCTGCGATCTGCCGGTGTTTGCGTCGATGACGTTTGAACAGTCCGGACGGACGTTCCTGGGTGTGGATGCGCAGTGCGCAGCGATGTCGCTGTCCGCACTGGGTGTGCAGGCGGTGGGCGTGAACTGCTCGCTGGGCCCGAAGGAGGTCGCGCCGATCCTGCGCGCGATGCGCGAGGCGACGGATCTTCCGCTGATTCTCAAGCCGAACGCAGGCCTGCCCGATCCGGCGACCGGCGCGTATGACACCACGCCGGAGGAATTTGCCGAGGCATGCGCGGCCCTGACGGACGTGGGCGCGGCGTACATCGGCGGATGCTGCGGCACGTCGCCGGACTTCATTGCCGCGCTGCGCAGCGCGCTTGCGGGCAAACAGGCCGAATGGCCGGAAAAGCGCGTGCACGGCATCTGCTCGTCCAGTGAGGTATGCGCCTTTGGCAAAGGCGTGCGCGTGATCGGCGAGCGCATCAATCCGACCGGAAAAAAGCGGTTTCAGCAGGCGCTGCGGGAGGGCGATCTGAACTATATCGTCTCGCAGGCGATCGAGCAGGAGGAGGCCGGCGCGCAGATTCTCGACGTGAATGTCGGCCTGCCGGGTGTGGATGAGCCGGAGATGATGCGCCGCGTGGTGACGGCGATCTCCGGCGCGGTGTCCCTGCCGCTGCAGATCGACTCGTCCAACCCTGAGGCCATCGAGGCGGGCCTTCGCGCCGCGCCGGGCAAGTGCCTGATCAACAGCGTGAACGCGTCGCGCACGTCGCTTGACAGCGTGCTGCCGCTGGCGAGGAAGTACGGCGCGGCCATCGTCGCGCTGACGCTGGGCGAAAGCGGCCTGCCGGCAACGACGCAGGAACGCGTGGACTTTGCCAATAGGATTGTCAGTGAAGCGCAGCAGGCGGGCATTCCCCGTGAGGATATTGCGGTGGATTGCCTGACGCTGACGGTCTCCGCTCAGCAGGAGCAGGCCAAACAGACGCTGGAGGCCGTGCGCATCGTGCATCAGGAGCTGGGGCTGGAGACGGTGCTGGGCGTGTCCAACATCTCCTTCGGCCTGCCGCAGCGCCAGCTGGTCACGCGGGCATTCCTGACGCAGGCGATTGCTGCGGGCCTGACGCTGCCCATCATCAATCCGAATCAGCAGGACATGATGGACACGATCGACGCGTGCCGCGTGCTCAGCGGCGAGGACGTCTCCTGCACGAGGTACATCGAGCGCCACGCATCTGCGCAGCAGGAGAAGAAAACGGCTGCGCCCCCGGCCTCCGGTCAGCTCACGATCGGCGAGGCGATTGCCAAGGGCATGAAGGCGGAGGCACAGGCGATTGCCGCCGAGATGCTGAAAACCGCCGCGCCGCTTGAGCTCGTGGAGAAGCACCTGATTCCGGCGCTTGACCTCGTCGGGGAGCGCTATGAGCGCCAGGAGATCTTCCTGCCGCAACTGATGAACGCGGCCAGCGCTTCCGGCGCGGCGTTTGACGAGGTGCGCAGGGCCATCGAGCAGAGCGGCGCGCAGGGCGAGGGCAAGGGCCCGATCGTGCTGGCGACGGTGGAGGGCGATATCCACGACATCGGCAAGAACATCGTGCGCACGGTGCTGGAAAACTACGGCTTCCATGTCATCGACCTGGGACGCGACGTGCCGCCGGAGCGCGTCGTGGAGGCGGTAAAGACGCACAGCGCGAAGATCGTCGGGCTGTCCGCGCTGATGACCACGACGGTGCCGAGCATGCAGCGCACCATCGAGCGCCTGCGCGGCGCGGGGCTGCATGTGCCGGTCATCGTGGGCGGCGCGGTGCTCACGCCCGATTACGCGAAGGAGATCGGCGCGGATTATTACGCGAAGGACGCCAAGCAGTCGGCAGATATTGCCAAGGCAATTCTGATGGAAGCGGAGGAAAAGGCATGAACGCACAGGATCTGCGCAGCCGCCTGGCCGGCGGCACGCTGCTCTTTGACGGTGCGACGGGCACCTATGCCAAAGCGCTGCCGGATTGGCCGGAAGGGCCGGTTGAGCGGGCGTGCCTGACCGCACCGCAGCAGGTGCTCGCGCTGCACAGGGCATACCTGGCTGCGGGCTGCGAGGCGATCAAGACCAATACGTTTGCCGCACACGTCGGACTGGCGGCGGAGGATCCGGCGCAGCAGCGCGCGCTTGCAGCCGCGGCGGTGGATATCGCGCGCAGGGCGGCGGACAGTCAGGCGTTCGTCTTTGCGGACATCGGCCCCGCACCGGCCGGCAGCGATGCAGCGCGGGCCTATATCGCGCTGGCGGACTGCTTTTTGGACAGCGGCGCGGACTGCTTTCTGATGGAAACCATGCCGTCCGCCGCGGGGCTTGCCGAGGCGGCGGCGCACATCAAGGCGAGGAATCCGCAGGCGTTTGTCGCCATTTCCTTTGCTGCGGATCCGGACGGCTTCACGCGGGCGGGCGAGATGGCTGCCGGCCTGATCACGCAGATGGACGCCTGCCCGGATGTGGACGCGGTGGGCCTCAACTGCATCTGCGGCGCATATCACATGCGCAGGCTGCTGGAAAGCCTGCCGGCGACGAACAAGCTCCTGCTGGCGATGCCCAATGCCGGCTATCCGCACGTCATCGACGGACGCACGTATTATGACAGCGATCTGGTGTATTACGCACAGCAGGTGATTGCCTGCGCGCAGCTGGGCGCGAGGCTGGTCGGCGGCTGCTGCGGCACCACGCCGGAACACATGAAGCAGATCGCGCAGCGTATAAGCGGCGGACGGGCGGCGCAGGAGCAGGAAAAAGGCCCTGCACAGCCGGAGGGCGAAAAGCGCTGCAAAAGCCGCGTGGCGCAGAAGCTCGCGCGCGGAGAACGCGTGATGCTGGTGGAGCTGGATCCGCCGCGCGATTCGGGCATCTCGACCTTCCTGACGGGCGCGAAAGCGCTGGCGCAGGCCGGGGCGGATGCGGTGACGATCGCGGACTGCCCGATCGGCCGCGCGCGCATGGATTCCAGCCTGCTGGCCTGCAAGCTCAGCCGCGAGCTGGGGATCGAGGCGCTGCCGCACATGACCTGCCGGGACCGCAATGTGAACGCGACCAAGGCGCTGCTGCTGGGCTTGTCCATGGAGGGCGTGTACAATGTGCTCGCCGTCACGGGCGACCCTGTGCCCACGAGCGACCGCGGCAGCGTCAAGAGCGTGTTCCAGTTCAATTCGCGCGTGCTGGCGCGCTTTGTACGCAGCCTGTCTCAGACCGGGGAGACGGAGCCGTTCTTCCTGTGCGGCGCGCTGAACATCAACGCGGTGAACTTCGCCAGCGAGCTGGAGCGCGCCAGGGACAAGGAAGCCTGCGGCATGGAGGCGTTTTTGACGCAGCCGGTGCTCAGCGAGCGCGCCGCAGAAAACCTGTCGCTGGCGAGGAAGACGCTTTCAGGCAGGATCATCGGAGGCCTGTTCCCGGTGGTCAGCTGCAACAATGCGCGCTTTTTGAGCAGCGAAGTGGCGGGCATCTCGGTGGATGAGCGGGTGATTGCGGCCTACGAGGGTCTTGATCGCGCGCAGGGCGAGGCGATGGCCGTGCGCCTGTGCGCGACCGCAGCCAGGCGCATCGCGCCGGACGTTAACGGCTACTACATCATGACCCCGTTTCAGCGGGTGCAGCTCGTGTGCCGCGTGATGGAAGAGCTGAAAAAGATCGAATTATGCTGAATACCCCAAATTGCTTTCGGCCGCACGAAGTGAAGAAGGGGCAAGGGAATCGGCCTCAGAAGCATAGAAAGGAGCCGCCGGCGATTCTGCCGGCGGCTCCTTGCCTGTCGGTTCACTTGTGTCCAAACAGCCCCATCACCGCGCCGCATACGCCGCCGACGATGTGGGACAGGTGGGAGATGTTGTCGGCGGAAAACAGACCGCCGAGAATCTCCTGCGTCAGGTACAGCGCGGCCACGGCGACCAGCGTCAGCGGGATTTCGCCGCCGCGGCTGCCGCTGGTGGAGGCCAGGAAGATCAGCATGTAGACGATGCCGCTGGCGCCCATGAGCGCGCCGCTGCCCAAAAACATGTGGAACAGGCCGGAGACCACGGCGGTGACGGCAAACATCAGCAGCAGGCGAAGGCTGCCGTAGCGCTCCTCGACGATCGGGCCGAGCGCGAGAATCAGCGCCATGTTGCTCACATAGTGGGAAAACGAGGTGTGGCCCATCACGTGACACAGCAGGCGCACGTAGGTCAGGGGATTCAGAAAGCCGGATTTGTATACGCTGAAGACCATCCTGTCGGAAACGCCGCCGGTCAGCAGGGACAATCCGAGCGCGCCCAGGGACAAAAGCGCAAAGCACAGCACTGCGGGCGCGTTGAAGGTGAAGGTGATTTTTCTCTTTTTCATGGGAACTCCTGTCTCAACGATTCTCTGGCACAGTATACCATACGCCGCGCGCGGGCGCAAGCACGGCCGATTCCAAGATTTTCTTGCGAAAGGGCTTGAAGGAACTGCATTTTTGTGGGATAATACAAATTGGTATGTATTGAACAAGCAAGATGACAACCTCAAAAAGGAGAACCAGGAAGCCATGATCGCAACCCAGAACGTATCGCTCTCTTACAGCGGAAAGCCGCTCTTCAAGAACGTCAATATCAAGTTTACCGCCGGCAACTGCTACGGCATCATCGGCGCGAACGGTACCGGCAAATCGACTTTCCTCAAGGTACTCTCCGGCGAGCTGGAGCCGACCACTGGCGATGTCGTCATTACGCCCGGCGAGCGCATGGCCGTTCTCAGGCAGAACCACTTTGAGTTTGATGAATACGAAGTCCTGACCACGGTCATCATGGGTCATAAGCGCCTGTATGAGATCATGAAGGAGAAGGACGAGCTCTACGCCAAGGAGGACTTCACCGACGAGGACGGCGAGCGCGCCAGCGTGCTGGAGGGCGAGTTCGCGGAGCTGGACGGCTGGAACGCCGAGAGCAACGCGGAGATGATCCTCACGGGCCTGGGCATCAGCCTGGACATGGAGCACACGCTGATGAAGGAGCTGGATGGCAGCCAGAAGGTCAAGGTGCTGCTGGCGCAGGCGCTCTTTGGCAGCCCGGACATCCTGCTGCTGGACGAGCCGACCAACTATCTGGACATTCAGTCCGTTCGCTGGCTGGAGAACTTCCTGCTGGATTTCCCCAACACGGTCATCGTCGTCAGCCATGACCGTCACTTCCTCAATAAGGTCTGCACGCACATCTGCGATATCGACTTTGGCAAGATCCAGATGTACGTGGGCAACTACGACTTCTGGTACGAGTACACCCAGATGGCGGCCCGCCAGCAGAAGGACCTCAACAAGAAGAACGAGCAGAAGATCAAGGAGCTGCAGGCGTTCATTCAGCGCTTCTCCGCCAATGCCAGCAAGAGCAGGCAGGCGACCAGCCGCAAAAAGCTGCTGGACAACCTGCAGATGGAAAACTTCATGCCGTCTTCCCGCCGCTATCCGTACGTCTCCTGGAAGCCTGACCGCGACATCGGCAACGACCTGCTGACCGTTACCAACCTCTCCAAGACGGTCAACGGCCGCAAGGTGCTCAACAACATCTCCTTTGTGCTGACCCCGGGAGACAAGGTGGCCTTCGTGGGCACGGACGAGTTGGCGCGCACCACGCTCTTCCAGATCCTCATGGGCGAGCTGGAGCCGGACGAGGGCAGCTTCAAGTGGGGCATCACGACCTCCCAGAGCTATTTCCCCAAGGACAACGGTGCGTATTTTGATAACTGCGAATACAATCTGATTGACTGGCTGCGTCAGTTCTCCGTCAGCCAGTACGAGAGCGATATCCGCGGCTGGCTGGGCCGCATGCTCTTCTCCGGCGAGGACGCGCTCAAGCAGGCCAAGGTGCTCTCCGGCGGCGAAAAGGTGCGCTGCATGCTGGCGCGCATGATGCTCTCCGGCGCGAACGTGCTGCTGCTCGATGAGCCGACCAACCACCTGGATCTCGAATCCATCACGGCGCTGAACAAGGGCATGATCGAGTTCACCGGCTCCATGCTCTTTGCCACGCAGGATCACGAGTGCATCCAGACGGTGGCCAACCGCATCATGGAGATCCTGCCGGGCGGCCTGGTGGATCGCCGCGAGAGCTACGACGATTATCTGGACAGCGAGATTGCCGCGCAGCAGCGTGAAGCGCTGATGAACGCGTAATCCGCGCATCACCGAGGATAAACTTCATCCGGGCACGCCGGCGCTGAGAAAGCTTGATGAGCGATGCCGAGAATGCCGGGCTGAAAGGGGAATCGGATGTGGAGCACATTCGCAGGGAAAATCCGTTCAACGTACCCAACCTGCTGACCGTGCTGCGCATGGCGATGCTGCCTGCCATCGTCTGGCGCTACCGTCTGGGTGATGCCCGCGGTGCGCTGGCGGTGTATCTGCTGGCCATGCTGACCGACGCTGCGGACGGCTTCATCGCGCGCAGGTTTCATCAGATCACCGCGCTGGGCAAGTTGCTGGATCCCATCGCCGATAAGCTGTCGCTCCTGACGCTGCTTGGGCTGTTCGTCGCGGACGGACAGATCCCGCTCTGGCTGATGGCTGTCGTCCTGCTCAAGGAAGCCATCCTGATTGCCGGCGGCGTGGCCGCGCTGCGGGAGGGAATCGTCGTCTATGCGCTGCCCATCGGCAAGGTGACGACCGTGTCGTTCATCCTGTCGATGATTGCGCGGTTTCTGGCCATGAGGAAAATGGCGGATCTCCTGCTTGGCGTGTCGGTGGCGCTGTCGATGGCGGCGCTGGTATGGTACGCCGCTGCGCTGCTTCGGCAGCTGTACAGACGCTGAGGCGCCTGACGAACAGAAGATTGACAAGCTCGCGCGAAAGTGTGCGGGCTTGTTTTCTTTAATTGCCAGCATGCCGCGGCGCGGGGATGCAAACGATAGCCTCAGGCTCACAGCACGGTGAAAGCGGGGCGGCATAGGGTGTGGTCAGAATGAGCGCTTTGCGCAATTATCCGGTGATCTGCTGCAGCCGGCAGATTGGTCTTCTGCAAAGCATCAGCCTGGACGCGGCGCGAAAAAGGGTTCATGCGCTGGTGGTCTCCTGCGGGATGCGCGGGAAGAGGGTGGTGCTCGGGCAGCACGTGCAGGCGATTGCCGACGGCTTTATTCTGGCGGGCCAAACGGAAAAATACAAGCGCTTCTATGAAAAGGCGGGCAGTCCGTTCGTGCGGGATACCACCGGGATGCTTGCCGGATGCGTGACGGATTACGCTGTGGACGAGAAGACGCTTGACATCCTGGCTGCCGAAATCATGCCGGGCTACTGGCCGCGTGCCAGCCGCCAAAGGTTCTGGGCGTTTGCCTATCACAGCGCGGACGATCCGGACGGGGATCTGATCGTTCCTGCTTCCCTGGGCAGTGGGCTGATTGTTTCAAGGGAGGGAATCTGAGATGCGCGTATCCACCATGAAAGGAATGGCGGCCGGCGGCCTGCTGGGCCTGACTGTCGGCGCGGGACTGATGATGATGCCGCAGGGAAAACGGATGAAGCGTGTGCTGGCAAAAAACGGCCCGCAGCTGGTCAAGCAGGTCGCGGAGTGCTGGATAAAGTGATCAAGCGGGGAAAGTCCTCAGGGCTTTCCCTCTCTTTATCAAGAACGTGATGAAGCGGAGGCGCTGAGATGAAGAGCAGGAAAATGCTGGCTTATGGGCTGGGCACGCTGGTTCTTTTGCTGGCTTTGTACAGAAGGCGCAGCGAGGTGATGAGCATCGCAGCGGTCTTTGCCATGGCCGGCGCGTTCACGCTGCTGCTGGCGCCCGTCTGCCGGGCGCTTGAGCGGCGAGGCGTCTGCACGCATCTGGCTGCCGGCGCTGCTGCAGGCGGTCTGCTGCTGCTGGCGCTGCTCATTGTTTCGGCGTTTGTGCCGTATCTGGTGACACATTCCGTCGATCTGATCCGCCGCAATGCACCGGCGCTCTCGGCGCTCATGCAGCGCATCGGCGAGGCGCTTGAGCGGGCGGGCCTGCACAGCGTAAGCGGTCAGGGCACAGGCGACATGATCGCTTCTGCGGCTGCCGGCGTGACGGCATTTGCCGCAAGGGCCGGCATGTCGTTTGCCGCCCAGACGGGACGGATTCTGTTTGCGCTGGTGCTCTCCTATTACCTGCTCTGCGAGAGAAAGCGCATCGGCGGTCATCTGCTCCTGTGCGTGCCGCCGGCCTGGCGCACGGCGGTGCTTTCTGCGCTGCAGGGCTGCAGGAACGCGGCGATGGGCTATCTGTCCGGCATGCTCAAGACCAGCGCGTTTGTCGGCCTGGCGACGTATCTGGGGCTTGTGCTGCTGGGCGTGCAGGATGCGCTGCTGCTGGCGCTGTTCATGGCCATCTTTGAGGTGCTGCCGTATATCGGCCCCGTGCTGGCAGCCATTCCCATCCTGCTAAGCAGCCTGCCGCAGGGCATGCATCAGACACTGCTGGCGCTTGTGATGGTGGTGCTGGTGCAGCAGGTCGAAGGAAATTTTATCAGCCCGTACTTTACGGCCTCCGGCACGTCCATTCATCCGCTGGCGGCGCTGGTCAGCGTGTTCGTGCTGGGCAGCCTGATGGGCATCTGGGGCATCCTGCTCGCCGTTCCGCTGGCGGCGGCGCTGCGCAGCATCCTCTGGTCACTGCAGCAGATGCGCAGCCTGGCCGGCGCGGGATAGACCGGAAAGAATTTGCACGGCAAAAGATTGAAACCG
>JBJEUI010000017.1:0-20489 GCA_051883755.1 Candidatus Ventricola sp. | reverse complement strand
CAATCAGCTTGTCCGCGCGGAAGCGGGCCTTGCAGGCCTTGCAGTCCATCAGCGGATCGTTGAAGCCGCCGACGTGGCCGGAGGCCACCCAGACCTCGCGGTTCATCAGGATCGCCGCGTCCAGGCCGACGTTGTACTTGTTCTCCTGAACGAACTTCTTCCACCAGGCCTTCTTGACGTTGTTCTTGAATTCCACGCCCAGCGGGCCGTAGTCCCAGCTGTTGGCCAGGCCGCCGTAGATTTCGCTGCCCGGGAAGATGAAGCCGCGGCCCTTGCACAGCGCAACGACCTTGTCCATGGTGATTTCCGCCATCTGAATCCTCTCCTTTTCTCCTGCGGGACATCCAATAAAAGGAACCGCGCGAAGGCGTTGTCCCGAATCCGCATCTTCGCATGGATTCAAGGGACGAAAGTCATCCTTCCGCGGTTCCACCCTTGTTGACGCGCAGGTTGCGCATCCACTTTTTTCTTCACTTCATGCCTCGCTCCGGGCTGCCAACCCCATCACCGCGACAGCAAAAGTATCATACTAGAATCTCCCGGTTTTGTCAAGGATTTTTGCGCGGCCTTCTTCCGCTGATGCGCATCATTCTGGAGAGCTTTCCGCCGTCCCAGAGCAGCACGCCGGTCGCCCTCGCCAGCTCCTTCGCCCCGCGCGTGAACTCGCCCGGGCAGATGACCGCAGCCTTGTCGCAGCCGTAGAACTGCGCGCCCGCATAGGCCTCCTGCACGGCGAAGTTGCCCACCGCGCCCGCGTAGTTCTTGCACTGGATCGCGTAGGTCATGCCGTTGCGCTCGGCGAGGATGTCCACGCCCTGGTCGCCGCTGCCCTTGGTCAGCTCCACACGTTTGAAGCCGTTGTCCCCCAGCACCAGCGCGACGTAGGCCTCAAACTCCGGCCCGTCCAGCCGCAGGCACCGCTGCGCGCCGCCGCGCGCCGTCAGCCTCCGGAAAGCCCATGCCGGCACGCCGCACACGGCGCGCACCAGCGCAAGCAGCCCGCGCGCCAAGCCGCGCAGCAGCCATGCCACGCCCCTGAGGCTCCCATTCAGCAGCGCGATCACCGCCTCAGAAAGCGTCTCGCAGATGAAGTCGATCAGCGACAGCAGCCCGTCCGCCAGAGAGACAAGCAGGCTGCGCCGCTTCTTTTTGCGTTTAGCCAAGCCTATACCCCTTACGCCTTCTCCAGACAGGCCACGGCATGCGTGGAGATGCCCAGGCACTCGCCCTCAAAGCCGAGCTTCTCGGTCGTCGTCGCCTTCACGTTCACGCAGTCGATATCGACCTTCAGGTGTGCTGCGATGTTCGCGCGCATCTGCTCGATGTAATCCTTGAGCTTGGGCCTCTGCGCGATGATGGTCACATCCACGTTGCCCACCACATAGCCCCTGGCCCAGATCAGCTCCATCACATGATCGAGCAGCCTGCCGGAGTCCGCGCCCTTGTACTGCATGTCGGTGTCCGGGAAATGGCGGCCGATGTCGCCCATCGCCGCCGCGCCCAGCAGCGCATCCATCAGCGCGTGGTACGCCACGTCAGCGTCGCTGTGGCCCAGCAGGCCCACCGTGTGCGGGATCTCCACGCCGCACAGAATCAGCTTGCGGCCCTCCACCAGCCTGTGCACGTCGTATCCGTGTCCGATGCGCATAACCTTGTCCTCCTTCCTGGCCTCGCCGCGGCGGATGAGCACTTGCTCAGCGAGCAGCATGTCCTCCGGCGTGGTCAGCTTGATGTTCTCCATGTCGCCGTCCGTCAGATGCACCGTATGGCCCATCCACTCCGCGAGCATCGCGTCGTCCGTGGCGCGCTGTCCGTCCGCGCCGCCCGCCCGGTAGCGCTCGTGCGCCCGGCGGATGAGCGTCGCGTCAAACGTCTGCGGCGTCTGCACGGCGCGCAGGTCGTCCCGCCGGGGCGTATCGATCACGCAGCCCGTGTCATCCACGCGCTTGATCGTGTCCTTGAGCGCCACGGAGGCCACGCCGCTGCCATGCGCCTTCGCGCTTTCAATCGTGCGCAGGATGATATCGCGCGTGACCAGCGGCCGCGCGCCGTCGTGAATGGCGATGATGTCCGCCTCGGGATCGCATGCCAGAATACCGCAGCGCACGCTCGCCTGCCGGTCCGCGCCGCCCTCGACGACCGCGCGCACGGGAACGCCGGCATCGCCGAGCATCCGCTTCATCTCGTCCATATCGCACGCGCCGGTGACGACGACGATGCCGCCGTCAAACAGGCCGCTGCCCGCAAACGCGCGCGCGGTGCGCACGATGATGGGCTCGCCGCACAGCGGATAGAGCACCTTGTTGCGGTCAAGCCCCATGCGGGCGCCGCGGCCCGCCGCGACGATCACAGCCGCGTTCATCACAGGTCCTCCTCGCCGTCAAGCAGCTCGTACATGAGTCCCGCGTCGTTCTTGCGCACGGTCTCGGCGACCTGCAGGATGCGGAACTTCGCCATCTTCCCGCCGAAGCGGATCTCCAGCACGTCGCCCTCCTTCACCTCGCTCGAGGGCTTGGCCACCTTGCCGTTGATCGTCACGCGTCCGCCCTCGGACGCCTCCTTTGCGACGGTGCGGCGCTTGATGATGCGCGACACCTTCAGGTATTTATCCAGTCTCATGATTCTTCCTCCTTATCGGTTTTCCCGTACATGGCTGGCCAGCACCGGCAAACAGCACACGAACGGATAGATATAGCGGCCCGCCATCACCGGCCCCAGCAGGAACGTGCCCCACAGCAGCACCGGCAGCATCGCGCACGCAAAGCTTTTCCAGCGGCCCAAATACATCTCCCGCAGCACAAAGTACAGCATCACCCACACGATGACGCCCATGTTGAACCATACGCCCACCGCAGGGATCTGCATCGCGCCCTGCGCGCCGAAGCGCCAGGCAAGCGACGCGCGCACGCGCGACAGCAGGCTCTGATCGGAGATCCGCTCAAAATCGCACCAGTCATAATACTGATCGCCAATCCCCATCTGGAGATAGTAGCCCGACACGCCGTATGTGCTGTACGGATACCAGAACGAGTAGGTGTGGTGAAGCAGCGCATCCAGATACGCCTGCGGGCACTTCGCGCCCACCGAGAGATACACGCGCGCATATTTGCCCGTGTCGCTCAAAAAGGCCTGCGTGTCGAATTCAAACTTGACCGGGTCGGAGATCGTCGGGTCGTACAGCTTCCAGCTCTCCCCGGGCATCAGCTCGTCAATCGCCGCACGCTCCCCGTCCGTCAGGCGGTCGCCGTGCAGATTCCGCGCCCGCGCCAGCTGCTGAATCGGCCAGGAGAGCATCTCGCACAGGTCGCCCTCCCCGGCGCTTACTGCCGCCTTCAGCGCGCCGTTTGCCGTCACGCACAGCACAGCAGCCAGCAGCACCGCGCCCGCCGTCCGGATCGCGCGCCGCCTGTACATGACCAGCAGCAGTGCAAGCCAGACCACGACCGCGTACAGCGCATTGTTGCGCAGCAGCATCATGCCCGCGCCGGACAACGCGATGCCGGCCGCAAGCCGGCCGCTCACCCGCCGCGCCGTCATCGCCTCGCGCACAAGCGCCAGCGTCAGCACGAACAGGCCGGAGAACAGCACGTCCTTCGTCGCGTTGACGGCCATCATCATGTGCAGCGGATACGCCGCGAAGAACAGCACGCTCCGCCTGGCCGCCCTTGCGCCGCTCTGCCTGGCAATCGACGCGCATGCCGCTGCAAAGCACGCCGCCAGCGCAGTCATCTGGAGCACGGAATACAGCGCCGCGCCGAGGTTGATGCAGCCAAGCGCCTTCCCCAGCTTGACGCAGCCGCCCAGCAGCAGCGTGTGCGCAAGCGGGTGGTGCGTCGAGTAACAGCCGGTGAACACCTGCTCCAGCTGAAACGGCACATCGTAGGCAAACGAACCGGGAAACAGAATCAGCAGCATCGGTACATAGCAGGCGAGAATCGCCCAAAACGCCTTTCTCGCGGAAAAGCTGCCGCCCGACCTGTCCGTCTGCGCGTTTCGCCCGCTGAGCCGCAGCAGCAGCGCCAGCACCGCCATCGCCGGCAGCAGCAGCGCCGCCGCTATGCACAGCGCGTGTCCCGGACGGCTCACCTCAAGGTGCTCCGCCTGCCAGCCGAAGCTGGCCAGCAGCGCATACACCGCGCCGCCCAGCAGGATGCTCCCGCGTCTGCGCCCTCTGCCGTCGTGCATGCGCGTGCCCCCCTTCGTCGTTTCTGTCAGTTTAGCACAACCGCTGCGAATAAACAATTGTTTCGTCAGGATTTGCCCGTCCCGTCATGCTCTGTCCCGGATTGCGCGCATTGTTTTCCTCTTTTCAACATATTCCTGTCACATTTGGGCGATATACTAAGGCCACAAAGGTTGAAACAAGCATTCACCTTTGCAGCCTTCGCCAATTCCCCTCCGTGCGAAGGCGAAGTTCTTCCTTTTTCTTCCCCTTCCTCATTATTTTCCCTTCCACATGAAAAGAGCCGCTTCCTTCCCCGGAGCGGCTCTTTTCTCGTACGCTTCAAAGAAGCAAATAAAACGGAAGCGGCGCTCGTCCGCTTCCGCTCAAATCGGTTATGATTTTTCGCTTGCCGGCGCCTCCTCCGCCGGCAGCTCGCCCAGCTCGCCCATGATCTGCTGGTACAGCTTCGGGGCCAGCTTCGGCCATCGCTCGCAAAAGCGCTTGGCCTGGGCCTTGGTCGCCGCGGTCAGCGTCATGGAGAAGATTTCCTCGCCGGATTCCAGCGCGCGCAGCGTCACGGTATATCCGCTGCCCGAAGGCGCGTACTGCGTCGGGGTTGACAGCTCGTCGCGCACGCGCTGGCGCCATGCGGCGCCATACTGCCCGAGCTTCTCCTGCTGCGAGGCGCGGATGCGCGAGGCGAACATCTCCATGCTCTGCCGGCCCTCCGGGGTCAGGCAGAGCAGCATGCCCTCCAGGTGGCGCGACTGGCGCACAAGACCCGCTTCCTTCAGGCCGGCCAGCGCCAGAAAAAACTGAAACTGGCTCTGCAGCCCGGTTTCCACCACAAAGCGGAGCAGCTGTTCCTCCGTGCAGCCGCCCAGCCGGTCAAGCGCGCACAGCAGTACGAGCTTGTCTTCCTCTTCCGTGGCATGCACATCAAACACAGGCGCACCTCCTAAAAAGCCTGCCCTCAGCTCAGGCCTTCGTCTCCTCGTCCTCGACCAGATAGCCCTCCAGCGCCTTGAGCAGGTCGTCACAGTCATCGCTGTAGATGTCCATGCGGATCGGGTGGGACAGGTCGATCGAGAAAATGCCCAAAATGGACTTGGCGTCCACCACATAGCGGCCGGAGCGCAGATCCATGTCATACGGATAACGGTTGACCAGGCTCACGAAGTTCTTCACGTGATCGGTCATGGTGGTCAGACGGATATTAACAGATTTCATACTTTGAAGATCCCTTTCTTTTCCATGCATATGCATATTATACTCAAAACATGTGGGGATTGCAAGCGCCGACATGCGTGATCCGGTCCCTGACATCTTTTTCAAGAAAATTGACAAAAGGGGTTGACATCCTCCGGCTTCTGCGGTATACTGTATCTCGTGCTTGGGGTCGTAGCTCAGCTGGTCAGAGCGCCACGTTGACATCGTGGAGGTCGTAGGTTCGAGCCCTATCGACCCCACCAGCATCGCCGGACTTGTCAACCGGCAAAGGAAGATCGGAAACATCCGGTCTTTTTTTATATCTGTCCGAGGTCGATACGCCGCAAGCAAGCGCCCTATCAACCCCACCAAGCTGCAGCGGGTGTTCATCGCCCCACTGGAAACCGCTTCGAAGGAGGCGGTTTTTTTGTTAATCGCCCGGCGTCTATTTATCCTGCCTGGCGAAATAATGTTGAGCGGCGTAAAGGTATTGCCGTTCAAATCCGGTGGCATAGCCCCCGCCGTGAATCCACAGGATGCCCGGCGTATGGCAGGCAGGTTGGGCAGCGGCCGTCGGCCGCGGAATCAGCAGGCCGATATCCCGTCCGGCGGAAGGAATTTTCTCCTTTGCTGCAGTGTAGCCTTTTTTGTCATTCATCGCAGTCATCCCTGTTTACGCTGATTTCATTCTGCCGAGAAATCGTCAGAAAAACCGAATCGGGCTGTCCAGCTGCTCAAGGAACGCCGCCGCGCTGTACGCGGTGATGACGCTGGAGCGCGGATTCTCGCTGTCCGGGCGGCTCCGGAAGGTCATCTCGACATCCGCCAGCGCGCTGTGCGCCAGAACGCGGTGCAGGTTGTCCGTCATGCCCGGCCGGCTGCTGATGACCACCCGCGCGCCGTCCATCTCCCCGGCGGCCAGCGCAGAGGCGACCGCCACATTGACATTCTTCGGGAAGCCCGCAATCGCCTCGCGCGCTGTGCCGTCAAAGACGAGCTGACCGGCATCCTCGGGGAGCGCGCAGCCGCTCAGATAGGGCGCACCGTTCAGGCTGCGCGGCGCCTTCACATTGTCGACGGTGATCTCCACGCGGCCCTGCATCGCCATCGTGTGCAGCACGTCAAAGCCGCCCACCGCGCCGCTGAGCACGTGGAGCGCCGTTCCGCCCACACGCGCCGCCGCAGCGAGGCGCTCGCGCAGCGCGTCGTCTGCCAGCGCGCCGATCGAGGCGATGGCCAGCGGAATGCCCGCGCGCAGGATGCTCTCCGCATGCATCCGCACCGCTTCGCCCCCGGCCAACTCGATCACGACGTCCGGCCCGTCCCCGATCAGGGCCTGTACGCCGTCGTAAGCGCAGCAGCCAAAGCGCGCCGCACTCTCCTGCGCGCGCTCAATGTGCGCCGCCATCACGCCGCTGAGCGCATACCGGTCCGTCAGGCGCTCCTGCACGATGCGCATCAGCGTCGTGCCCAATGCGCCGCAGCCAATGATTGCCACCCGTTTCATCCCATTACCTCAGCTTTCCGCGTCCTGCAATGCACACCTCGCCGACCACCTCGCCGCCGTCCACCAGGTATGCGCTGTCGTAAAGGTTGCACACCGGGCAGATGTGCACCGGAATGATGCGCACCTTCTGTCCGACGCGCACGGCCTCGCGGAAGGCAGGGTCGTACACCATCGCGTGCTCGTCAAACATGCAGCCGATGTGTACGCCCGGGAAGTCCGCCAGCGTGCCCATTCCCTCCACCGCGCAGATGCCGGTACTGCGCGTCTGCATGGTCAGCCCCTTCGCGCCCACGTCCAGCACCACGCGCTCCGCCGTCGGGCGGCTGATGACCGCGGCGAGCACCGTCGCCGCGCAGACGGAGAGATCCCCACCGACCGCATGGGCCTGCGAGGCGTCCATCAGGATGTAGGTGCCGGGCCGGATCTCCGTCACGCCGGGCACGATGTCCGCGCCGTTGGCCTGCGACGGGGTGGAGCCGATGGACACCGTTTCGCAGGGGAAGCCGTTCTCCCGCGCGATCTGCGCAAAGCGCAGCGTGCGCTGCTGGGCGCGGACGCTGCCCTCGCAGGCGGCCTCGCGCGTCGGCGCGTCGTAGCTGCTGCCGTCGTGGGAGAACACGCCGCTGAGACGAACGTGCGGGCAGGCGCGCAGCGCGTGAAGCCAGCGGAGGAAATCCGCCTCCTCAATAAAGCCGCTGCGGTTCTCGCCCACCTCAATCTCCGCCAGCACGTGCGCCGTCTGCCCCGCGCGCGCAAACACGCGCTCAATTTCCAGCGCCTGCTCCTCGCCGTCGATGCCGAAGGAGACGGCGCAGCCCTGTGCGCACAGCGCCGCAATGCGCTCCAGCTTGCGCTCCCCCACGATCTCGTTGGCGATGAAGATGTCCGTGATGCCCGCCTGGGCCATCGTCTCGGCCTCGCCGACCTTGGCGACGGTGACGCCCCTTGCGCCCGCCTCGAGCTGGAGCCTGGCCAGCTCGGGGCACTTGTGCGTCTTGGTGTGCGGACGCAGCGCGACGCCATGGCGGCCGGCATAGGCCTGCATGGCGTCGATATTCTTCTGCATGATCGTCCTGTCAAAGAGCAGGGACGGGGTATCCAGTTCTTCGATCTTCATGGGAGCTCCTTTCGCGCGCCCTTGCGCGGCTGTCACTTTCCGCCGTTCTCCCGCCACGCCTTCGCCGCGCGCAGCGAGTTTTCCACCATGTCCACAAGCGCCTGATCGGTCAGGTAGCCCAAATGCGGCAGCATGAGCACATTCGGCATGGCGTCGAGGATGGCCTTGTGCCGGCTGGGGATGATGCGGTTCTTGTGATCGCGGTAGTAGATGTTCTGGTCGCCGTCGATCACGTCGAGCCCCGCGCCCGACAGATGGCCGGATTCCAGCGCGTCGATGAGCGCGCTGCTGTCCACCAGCGCGCCGCGCCCCGTGTTGATGAGCACGCTCCCCGGCTTCATCCGGCCGATGCGCGTCTCATCCATGAAGTGCACGGTCTCCCTGCACAGCGCCAGATGGAGGGAGACGATGTCGCACGTCTGAAGCAGCGTATCCAGCGGAAGGTATTTCGCGGCCATGTCCGGCTTTTCCTTCCTGTCCCAGTAGTATACCGGGCAGCCGAAGCCCTGCAGATGCTGCGCCAGCGTGCTGCCGATGTGCCCCGCGCCGATGATGCCCACCGACAGGTTCGGCAGCTCTCGTCCGCGCAGGCCCGCCTGCGTGAACATCTGCGCGTCGTAGCATTTGAGGATGGGCTTGACATGCCGCAGCACCATGAGCATCATCATGATGGCGTAGTCTGCCACACTGGCGGCGGAGTAGGACACGTTCGTCACCGCGATGCCCAGGCTGCGGGCGTAGTCGGCGTTCATGTGCGCCATGCCCACGCAGCGCGTCACCGCAAAGCGCACGCCCGCCGCATGGGCGGCGTCCCACATCTGCGGCGTGATGACCGTGTCGGAGAGGACGTTGAGCGCGTCGATCTCCCGCGCCGCCTGCAGATACGCCAGGCTGATGTATTCGCTGTGCAGCTCCGCCGCCACGCCGTACGCCGGGGCCAGGCGCTCAAAGAGCGGGCGTTCCTCCTCCTCCACGCCGAAGACGGCCATCCGCATGTGCACTCACTCCTTCATGTATTTCTCCCGGATCAGGCCGGAGAGCAGCTGCGCCGTGCCCTCCACGCCGAGCAGGGAGCTGTCCACCATCAGATGGAACTGCTCCGGGTCCATCACGTCGTAGCCGGTGTAGCGCTTGTGATAGGCGGAGCGCGCGCGGTCCACGTCCAGGCACATGCGGCGCGCGTCGATCTCGCCCACGTTCATCAGCTCCATGGCGTTGCGCGTGCGCACGGCCAGCGGCGCGTAGATGTAGATCTTCATCAGCCGCGGGCGCTGCCGCATCACATAGTCCGCGCAGCGGCCCACGAGAATGCAGGGGCCCGCGTCCGCAAAGTCGTTGAGCACGCATTCCTGTACGGAGAAGATCTTGTCGCGCAGGGTCAGCTCGCCGCTGCCCAGCGGGAACAGGCACTTGCTCAGGCGGCCGAACTGGCTGCCGGCCGTCTCCTCCTCGCGGCTGATGGTCTGCAGCGGCATGTTCAGCCGGTGCGCAACCTCCTCCACGATGTCGCGGTCATAGTACGCGATGCCCAGCAGCTCGGCTGTGCGCAGGCCGATCTGCCGGCCCAGGCTGCCGAATTCCCTGCCGATGGTGATGACAAAATTCTCCATAGCTCCTCCTCGCGCAGCCTTACTGCGCCGTCACCAGCTCGATCAGCGCATCCATATCCGGGCACAGCGGCGCAAACGCAGCCGTATCCGGCGCGCCGGTCAGGAACGCGCGGGCATAGGCGACCGCCGCCGTCACGCCCGTGACCATGGCAGACTCATCGACGTCAAACTCCGGCGTGTGATGGTTGGCGCCCGTGCCGAGCGCGTCGTTTCTGATGCCCACGAAGCAGAACGCGCCGGGGTACATGCTGGTCATGTAGCTGAAGCTCTCCGAGGCCATCCACGGCTCGCAGGGGATCACCGTGCCCGCGCCGAGCGCCGCATCCGCCGCCTGCTCAAGCATCGCCATGCAGTGCGGCTCGCCCGCCGTCGGCAGCAGATAGCCCCTGTGCGTGAGCGACACCGTGCAGCCGCACAGCGCGCCCATCGCCTGCGCGA
This sequence comes from Candidatus Ventricola sp., assembly GCA_051883755.1. Lineage (GTDB taxonomy): Bacteria > Bacillota > Clostridia > Christensenellales > Aristaeellaceae > Ventricola. Next base: position 10,443 of record JBJEUI010000017.1, on the reverse strand, counting down.
TCTCGTGAAATCTCCTCCAGAATGCCGCACCGCTCTCCCGGTCCTCAAAGCGCACCGTGCCCTCGGCCAGCAGATGATCGGGAATGATGTTGTGCGTCACGCCCGCCTCCACATGGCAGATCGACCACGTCAGCCGGGTATCCGGGCGCACGAAGGTCATGCGCTGCATCTCCAGCGCCGAATAGATCATGTGCAGGCAGTCGATGGTGTTCTTCGCCAGATCGGGCCGGGAGCCGTGTCCGCTCGCGCCGTCGATGGTCAGATGGAACTGATACAGGCCCATCATCGCCGTGCCGCTGCACACGCCAATCCTGCCCGTGGGAATGTCCCAGCGCACGTGCGTGGCGTAGCAGCCGTCGATGTGCAGCCCGCTTGCGCTGATATAGCGGCACAGCGGCAGGATGCCGCAGGTCTTTTCCTCGCCCTGCTCGAACATCAGCACGATGCGGCCGGGCAAAGCCATTTCCTTGAGGATCGCCGCCTCGGCGAGCAGCATGGCGATGTGCGCGTCATGTCCGCAGGCGTGGGAGAGGCCCGGGCGCTGCGAGACGCAGGCCTTCGGCCCGGCGAGGTTATCGGGGCTTTCCCCGATGCGCAGCGCATCGATGTCGCTGCGCAGCAGCAGCGTCCTGCCGGGCGCGCCGCCCTCGATGAAGCCGAACACGCCGCCGCCCGGTACGCGCTCATGGGGAATGCCCAGCGCGTCAAGCTCCGCCTCGATGGCCACCATCGTGTCATGCTGTTCCTCGGGTCCGGCCTCCGGGTTCCTGTGAAAGTGCCGCCGCAGCTCCACCGTGCGGGCGGCGCGCGCCTGTGCCAGCGCCAGAATATCCATGTTTCATCCCTCTTTCCGACGGCTTATTTGCCCTTGTTGGCCACCGCGCTCAGGAACTGTGCCGTTCTGGGGTTCTGCGGATGCTCAAACACGTCCTGCGGCTTGCCCTGCTCCACGACCACGCCGCCGTCCATGAAGACCACGCGGTCGGCCACCTCACGCGCAAAGCCCATCTCATGCGTGACGACGGCCATGGTGATGCCGCTCCTGGCGACAGCCTTCATGGTGGTGAGCACCTCGCCGACCAGCTCCGGATCCAGCGCCGCCGTCGGCTCGTCAAAGAGGATGGCGTGCGGGTTGAGCGCCAGCGCCCGCGCAATGCCCACGCGCTGCTGCTGGCCGCCGGAGAGCTGGCTGGGATAGTAGCTGCTGCGGTCGCTCATGCCCACCTGCGCAAGGAAGTGCTCCGCGATCTCGCGCGCCTCGGCCTTGGGCTTCTTCTGCACCGTCACCAGCGCCTCCATCACGTTCTCGATGGCGGACTTGTTCTTAAAGAGGTTGTAGCTCTGGAAGACCATCGTGCTGTTGCGGCGCAGCGTGCGCACCTGCTCGCGCGTGTAGTGCTCCGCGTCCACCGTGCAGTCCTTGATGGTGACGATGCCGCGGGTCGGGATCTCCAGAAAGTTGGTGCAGCGCAGCAGCGTCGTCTTGCCCGAGCCGGAGGGGCCGAGGATGCAGACGACCTCGCCCGTCTCGATCTTGAAGTCGATGCCCTTGAGCACCTCCAGATCGCCGAATGTCTTGTGGATGTTCTTGTATTCGATCATCGGTAGCAGCCCCCTCTCAGTACTTCGCCCCGAGCCTGTGCTCCAGCTCCTTCTGGGCGGTGACAAAGATCATGTTCAGCACCCAGTACAGCAGCAGCACCGCGAGATAGCCCTCCGTGTAGCGCAGCGTGCGGCTGACGAGCATCTTCGCGCGCAGCATCATGTCGGTGATGCCGACCATCGAGCACAGGGAGGAGCCTTTGAAGCACTCGATGAAGTTGTTCATCAGTGCGGGAATGGCCAGCCGGATGGCCTGCGGGAACACGATGCGCACATAGCCCTGCGCGCGCGTCATGCCGCAGGAGAGGCACGCCTCCATCTGGCCCCTGTCCACGGACTGAATCGCGCCGCGCAGCGTCTCGGACATGGGCGCGGCAAAGGAGAGCGACAGGCAGGCGATGCCCTGCACGGTCAGGCTCAGGCCCCTGAGCAGCGGAATCTGCGGAAAGAGGCCGTAGACGAAAAAGAAGAGCTGCGCCAGCAGCGGCGTGCCGCGGAACAGCGACAGATACACGCGAAGGAACACCTGAATCGCCCTGTTTTTGGACAGGGACAGCAGGGCGAGGCAGACGGCCAGCACAAACGCCGTCAGGAAGGAGACGAACGTGATGCACAGCGTCGTGCCCATCGTGGAGGCGATGGTCGTCACCGCGTTTTGAAAGTATTCCAAGCTGAATTGATACCGCATAGTCTGTTTCTCCGCCTTTCTCTGCCGCAGCCCTCAACGGCCGGCAGGCGTGATCGAAAAAAGGGCTGCCGCCGTGAAAGCGGCAGCCCCGGAGGGAAATGCTCAGTTCTCGTAGCTCTGCCAGGCAGAATCGCCGGTGGTGGTCACATAGTTGACCTCACCCTCGGGCAGCGCGGTCACGTCCATGCCGAACCACTTGTTGGAAAGCTCGGCGAGCGTGCCGTCCGCATGCATCTGCTCGAGCAGATCGTTGATGGCCAGGATCAGATCCTTGTTCTCCTCCTTGCGGGCAAAGCCGTAGACGATCGGCATGTTCTTCCACTGCACGTTCTGGATGTTCATCGTGTCGCTGTAGCCCTGGTTCTCGACGATGTAGCCGACAGTGGAGGTGCACTGGAAGGCGCCGTCCGCCTGGCCCATGGCCACGGCCGGCACGGTGACCGCCGCAGCGTCCAGCGTCAGCAGCTTGATGTCCACGCCGTCCGCCTTCTTGCTCTCGATGATGCTCTCCAGCGTCATGGTCGCGTTGGAGCCGGCCTCGCCGCAGATGGTCTTGCCGTTCCAGAAGTCCATGTCGCCGTCCGCGACGTCGCCCAGCGTCTTGAGGTAGGCGATGGAGTAGGACTCCCACGCGTAGGTGTTGGTGAACCAGTACAGGCTCAGGCGGTCCGGGTTGACGGTGGTCAGGTTGGCGATGGTGTCGATGATGCCGTTCTGCACGCAGCCCCAGAGGGAGGCATACTCGGCGACGTACCACTCCAGATCCAGGCCGTAGTAATCGCAGATGTAGTTCATCACGTCCACGTCCATGCCCTCGGGCTTGCCCGTGCCGTCATCCATCGACCAGCCGGTCTGCACAGACGAGGTGCCGACGGTCAGATGTCTGCCCGCCAGCGAGGCCCACTTGGTCTTCAGATCCTCTTCGGCCGACGCGCCGGTGACGAGCATCATGCACAGCGCAAGCGCCAGCAGCAGGGAAACCAGTTTGCTGATCATCTTCATAAATGTTGTCCTCCCCGATTGATTTGGTATGTACAGACGGGATGAACCCGAGTGTATCAGAAGAAATGGGCTGCGTCCGTTCAGGCGTCCAGCCCGGCACAGAACGCTTCCATCCGCTCGCACCCTTTGACGACGTTCTCCATCGAGGTCGCGTAGGAGATGCGGATGTATTTGGCGCCGTCCGCAGAGCCGAAGTGATTGCCGGGCACGACGGCGACATGCGCCTCGTCGAGCAGCCGGTTGCTGAATGTCACCGCGTCAAGGCCCGTACCGCTGATGTTGGCGAAGATGTAAAACGCGCCTTTCGGCTTCTTGCAGCTCACGCCCTTCATGCGGTTGAGATGTTCATAGAGGTAGTCGCGCCGCCGCTGGTACTCGCTCACCATGCGACGCGTGGCCGGCATGGCGCTACTAAACGCCTCGATGGCGGCCCACTGGCCGGTCGTCGGCGTGGAGGAATGCACGCCCTCCGTGAGCTTGATCATCAGCTGGATCAGCTCCTTCGGGCCTGCGCCGAAGCCGATGCGGAAGCCCGTCATCGCAAACGTCTTGGAGCAGCTGTCCACGATCATCGTGCGCTCCGCCATGCCTGGCTCCGAGGCGATGCTCGCGTACTGCGCGCCGTCAAAGAGGATGTGCCGGTACACCTCGTCGCTGAGAACGAAGATGTCGTGCCGGATGGCCAGCTGCGCGATGCGCGCAAGCGTCTCCCTGGTCAGGATGCCGCCTGTCGGGTTGCAGGGGGAGTTGAGCATCAGCACGCGGGTTCTGTCCGTGATGGACCGCGCCACCGTGTCGGCGGTCAGCTCAAAGTCATCCTCCTCGCGCACGTCCATGGAAACGGGCACGCCCCGGCACATGCGCACCATCTGGGCGTAGTTGCTGAAATACGGCGCGCTGATGAGCACCTCGTCGCCGGGATTGATGAGCGCCATCAGCCCCAGGAACAGCGAGGACATGCCGCCCACCGTCACGATGACGTTGTCCACGCCATAGGGGCTGCCGACCTGCTCGCTCAGGTACTGCGCATAGACCTCGCGCAGCTTTGTCACGCCCGCGCCCGGCGCGTAGTTCGTCTCCCGCCGGTCAAGCGAAGCCTTGGCCGCCTCGATGATGCAGTCATCGGAGGGGAAGTCCGGATCGCCGACGGCGAAGGAGACGACATCCTCCATCATGGAGGCGCGCACCATCATGTCCCTGATCGGTGAAGCCGGGATATCCTTCGCCATGACTGAATACATGCCGTTCACCTGCTTTCTCTGCGCTTGCCGCATGGATCAGCCTCGCACAGGCGTTTGAATGCAGAAACGGCGGCGGACTCATTTCCCTTCTGGAAACGACCCCGTCGCCGTTCATGTTGCATAATTTACCACTGAAACTTGCAGAAGTCAATAGATTTCAATGCGTTTCTGATACATTTGGCAATTTTTCACTGACTTTTATTCAGTTTATTGGAGAGGCCGCATTTTTGGCCACAAAACGCCGCCGATTCTGTGTCTGCGCACGGATTGACAATTCCCGCCCTGCTGCGCCATAATGGCTTACACATACAAGGCAAAGGGGCCGCGCAGCAGCGCAGCCCCTTTATGCATGTCCGGGTCAGCAATCATCTGTAAAGAGGAGGCCTTTCCATGCTCCTGACCTTCGCGCATACCGCGCTGCTGTGCGCGGCATTCTTCCTGGCCGGGATCGTCGACGCGGTGTGCGGCGGCGGCGGTCTGCTGACGCTCCCCGCGTTTCTGGCCGTCGGCTTCCCGGCGCACATGATCTCCGGCACCAATCAGTGCTCCACGATGCTGGGCGGCACAACCGCCTTCCTCAGCTATCTGCACGGCGGGCACATTCACTGGCGCACGGCGCTGCCCACCGCGCCGCTGGCGGTCCTCGGCGCCTTCTTTGGCGCGCGGCTGAATCTTCTTCTGCCGGAGGAGGTGCTGGAAAAGCTGATGATCCTCCTGCTGCCCGCGGCGGCGGCTGCGCTGCTGCTCAAGCGCGACTTCGGCATTGAGAACCGGGCGGATACGCTCACAGCGCCGCGCATTCTCGCCGGCTCGCTGTTCATCGGCCTGGTGGTCGGCGGGTATCAGGGCTTCTACGCAGCGGGCGCGGGCACGTTCTTCATGCTGGCCTTTGCGCTGGTCATGCGGCTGGATCTGATCTCGGCCTCCGGCAACACCAAGCTCGTCGCACTGTGCTCCAACATCACGGCCTCCATCACCTATGCGCTCTCCGGCTCGGTGGTCTTTTCCGTCGTGCTCCCGGCGACGCTGTTCAACATCGCCGGCAATGCGCTGGGCGCGCAGCTGGCCATGCGCCGCGGCGCGCGGCTCATCCGGCCCATGTTTCTGGGCATTCTGGCGCTGCTGTTCGTGAGGATCACGCTGTCGGTTCTGTGAAGCGCTCCGCAGTCGGCGGTTCAGCGGAATGCTGCCCTTTCATGCACCATAAAAGACGCGAAAAAAGGCGCTGCCTCTCATGGCCTGATTGAGCCATGCTGAGGCAGCGCCTTGGGTTTTCAGTTTTCCTTTTTCTGCCCGCGCAGGCGCGCGCCCAGAAAACGCCAGACCATGAAGGAGCAGTACAGCAGCGCAAGGCCCCACGCCAGCGGGTTGGCCAGACAGATGCCCACAAAGCCGATGCTGCCCGCGGCGAGCAGGCCGCCCAGGCTGCGGCCCAGCAGCTCGCCCACGCCGCTGAGGACGGCATGCGCGCTGTAGCCCATGCCCTGCAGCGTGTTGCGCATGATCATCAGCGCACCGTGGATGCAGAACAGGGTGCTGATGATCCCCAGGTACTGCACCGACAGCTCCAGCTCCTGCAGGGCCTGCGTGCCCAGCACCAGCTCGCTCAGCGGCCGCTTGAGCAGCGCAATCGCCGCCCATGCCGCGACGCAGTACGTCCACTGGATCGTCAGGCCCGCGCGGATGCCGTCGCGGATGCGGTCGGGGCGGTTCGCGCCCTCGTTCTGTCCGGCGTAGGTGGCCACGCCCATGCCCACGCTCTCCATCGGCAGGGTGAACATCTGGCGGATCTTCTCGCCTGCCGTCTGGCCCGCGACAGCCACGCTGCCCAGGCGGTTGATCGCGCTCTGCATGACCACCGCGCCCAGCGCGGAAATGGAGTACTCAAAGCCCATCGGGAAGCCGACCGCGCACAGCCGCCTGACATGCGCGCCGGAAAACGCCCGATAGCCGCGGCTTTCGCTCAGCAGGGCCGTCTTCCCCGCCAGCCAGTACAGGTTCAGCAGGCCGCTGACAAGCTGGCTGAGCACCGTTGCCAGCGCCGCGCCGGTCACGCCCAGCGGGATGGGCACGATGAGCAGATAATCCAGCACGATGTTCAGCAGCGAGGAAATCAGCAGGAACACGAACGGATGCCGGGAATCGCCCGAGGCCCGCAGCGCGCCCGCGCAGAAATTGTAGAGCACGGAGGCCGGAATGCCCAGGAAGATGACCAGCATGTACGCCAGCGTCTGCTCAAAGATGTCCTGCGGCGTCCGCATCAGCGTGAGCATCGGCCGCGCCAGCAGCACCATCGCCGCCGTCATGACCACTGACAGGGCAACGCAGATGATCGCGCCGTTGAAGAAGTAGCGCTTGTATTCGTCCCCGCGCTTGGCGCCGAAGGACTGCGCCAGCGGGATGCCGAAGCCGACGCACGCGCCCTGCACAAAGCCGAGCGTCAGGAAGTTGAGCGAATAGGTCGCGCCGACCGCGGCCAGCGCGCCCGTGCCGATCAGGCGTCCGACCATGATCGTGTCGATGAGGCTGTAGAGCTGCTGAAACAGCGTGCCCAGGATCAGGGGCAGCGAAAACAGCAGGATCTGCCTGATCGGCCTGCCGACGGTCAGATCCATGGCGCCGCTTTGCTTGTTCACGGTTTTCTCCTCCGTATCGCATTTTGCTGCATTGTAACACGGTGCGAGCGGCCTGCGCTACGGATTTTGTCCCCGCCTGCTTGCAAATTATGCTCTTTTCGGGGATCAACCGGCCGACGGCTCATGTCCTCCACCATGCCGCCGGGATCTCGTCCCGATCAAGGAAGCAGTTGATCTCATGCGCGAGCACGCGCTCCGTCGTGCGGTAGATCGCGTCGCAGTCGCACAGGATGCACGGCGCGTCGCCCAGGCGGGCGCGCACCGCTGCGCCGGTTTCAAAATACCCCTGGCTGAGCTTGTCGTAGTGCTCGGAGACATGCGGTTCTCTGGCGTTGTAGTGGCGATGCTGCCAGACGGTCCTGCGGGTGCCGTCCGGCATGACGACGATGAACTCGCTCGGCTTGTCCGCCAGCCGCTCGGGCACGTCCAGCGCCTCCTCCACCGCATGGATGTAGGTGTTGCGCGTGTGCGTCACGCCCACCAGCAGCACCTTCGCCCCCACGCTGCGCAGCCGGTTCCAGCAGCCGCCCTTCGTGCAGGGCGAAATGCAGTTTTCCTCCCCGGCGACATACTGCACCGCCGTCGGCCCGTACGCCGCAATGCTGTGCGTGGGATGGAGCGAGCGCACCACGCCCGGGCGCTTCATGAACAGATTGGGCAGAATCCCCACACATGCCGGCTCCGTCGCCGGATCAAAGACGTTGTGGCGGTCATTCATCTGGGCCCAGGTATGCGTGGGCAGCATCAGCAGACCCGGCGCAAAGTACGCCATCAGCGCATCGAGCACCGTGTCCGCGCCGCCCTCCACCCGCCCGATGGCCTTCATCGAGCTGTGGATCATCACCGCGTCCGTGGGCCTGAGGCCCATGTCCCGCAGGTCCTCCATCAAATCCGCTTTCGTATAGCCTCCGATGCTTTTCCCGTTCATCTCCGGTTCTCCCTTTCACAGTCAATTCCCCGCCACAGCAAATTCCCCGGCCGCTCATGGCGGTCCGGGGAGGTTGTACATGTTTGATGTTCAGCGCTCAGAAGCTGGAAATGCCGTGGCTGTTGACCAGCGCGTCCAGCTTGACGCCGGCCTTGCACAGCGGGCATTCGCGGGAGGGATAGCTCGCATAGCCGTCCAGATCCTGCTTGCTGTAGATGCTGATCACCGGGAAGCCCTCGCACTGCTCCACGCAGGCGAAGATGGCGCAGATGCCCACCGGGATGCCGCTGTAATAGCGGATCGCCTCCACGGCGGCCTGCGCGGTATAGCCGGTGGCGACGGAGGCCGCCAGCACCAGCACGTGCTTGCCCGCGATCATCGGGGCGGTGTTGTCCCTGAAGATCAGCTGGCTGCCGGAGGTATGTTCCGGCGTGGCCACGTAGATGGTGCGGTGGGCGTTCATGTTCATGTAGCCGGCGCGGGTCAGTTCGCTGGCCATGCACGCGCCGATCACCTCCGTGCCGTCCAGGCACAGGATGGTATCGATGACCGTGGACGTGCTGAACTTGCCGCACAGCACGGCCGCCGCGTCGCGCGCCTCGGAGAGACGGTGCTTGGTCATCGTCATGTCGATGTAGTAGTTGAGATGGCTGTGGCTGGTGGCGAAATGTCCAGTCGCCAGGCGAAGCGGAACATTGCCGTGCCGGTGGGGATACTGAATGAGCTTAATGGCCATAGCACGCACTCCTTTTCGGCGAGCGGCCCGGTATGCAGCCGTTCTGACCCTGCCGGGCCCGCGTCCAATTTTCTACATAATATTATGACATATTTTGGTCAATGTGTCAATCTTTATGTCCGGTCGGACAGCTTGAGATTGTCCGCAAATTCTGCTATACTGCACGTGATCTCCCCGATATTCTGACGACATGCCGGAGGCAGCCATGAAGCCGATCCGCCTTTGCGTTTTCCTCGTTCTGCTTTCGCTTTCCTGCGCCCCCGCCCTGGCGGACAAGGCACCCGCCTGCGAGGCGCTGGGCAGCGCCAAAGCCGCTGCGCACCTGTACACGCACGTCTACGCCTATACGGACGGCTGGGACGGCGTTGTGCCCTCCGCCTGCACGGACGAGGGCTGCCGGGAATACGGCCATGTGCACTGCTACGGCAGACGCGTCACGCTCTGGGATACGCCCGCCGGGGGCAGCAGCCGCGTCGCCTATTACCCCTTCGGCTCGGACGGCAGGATCGGCCCGGATACGGAGTTCCAGCTCGTCAACGTCCTCGCCTACAAGGGCAAGTATTACGCCAACATCCGGATCGAGCAGGACGGCCGCGTCGTCAATTCCGGCTTTGTCAACGCCGATTATATCGGCTGTGACTGCGAAGCGTATGACGTCTTTGACGAAGACATTCCCGAATACGTCCACAATCACGGGGCGTTCGACCTCAGGTAGCGCGGTTCCCCGCCCAAAAACCTACAAAAAATTGCCATTCATGGCGCCCTGCCCATTGACAAGCGCCTCCGCTGGGCATATAATGGGCTCGAAGTTAAAACTGAATGGTCTTTGGGGCAGGGTGCAAATCCCGACCGATGGTAGAGTCCATGAACCTCCTTTGGGAGGCCGATCTGGTGAGATTCCAGAACCGACGGTACAGTCCGGATGAGAAAAGACAGTTCCTCCTGCGCGGCGGACGCTTATCGCTTGCCGTGATAGGAAATTTCCTGAGGCCAGCATCTTTTGGCTTCAGGAAATTTTTATTTGGGAGGATATCCTATGAACAGCAGAACCCGTATCCGCCGTCTGACCATGGCCGCCATGATGGGCGCCGTCGCCTTCGTGCTGATGTACCTCAGCTTCCCCACGCCGCTCTCGCCGTTTGCGGATCTCGACTTCTCCGCCGTGCCGGAGCTCATCGGCGGCTTCATGCTCGGCCCCGCCGGCGCGCTGGAGATCATCGCCGTCAAGATCCTGCTCAAGATCGTCTTCAAGGGCACCAGCTCCATGTACACGGGCGAGCTGCAGGCCTTCCTGCTCAGTGCAGCGTTTGTGCTTCCGGCCGTGCTCTATTACCGCCGCCACAGGACCAAGCGCGGTGCGGTGATCGGTCTGGTTCTGGGCGCGGCGTGCAGCGTCATCACCGCGATTTTCACCAACATCTACCTCATCTTCCCCTTCTACATGCATCTCTACGGCATGAACTGGGAGGCCATCATCGGCATGTGCACCGCGCTGATTCCCGCCATTCACGACATTCCCACGATGGTCATCTTCTCCATCGTCCCCTTCAACGTCCTCTCCCGCGCGCTCAACGCGGCCATCACGCTCCTGGTCTACAAGAAGATCAGCG
>JBJEUI010000016.1:0-3822 GCA_051883755.1 Candidatus Ventricola sp. | reverse complement strand
CCTTGCGATTCTCCACGCTCCGCCTGCCTGTTTCCCGCACAGCGGGCGGCAGGCTTCGGTGCCAAGGGGGAAGGCTGACTAACTTAGCCCTCCCCTATGGGGAGGGTGCCCGAAGGGCGGGTGAGGTGCCCGCCGCAGCGGAGGGTGCCCGAAGGGCGGGTGAGGTGCCCGCCGCAGCGGAGGGTGCCCGAAGGGCGGGTGAGGTTTTGCCCGCAGGCGAAAAGGAGGTTTTTTTCATGCGATGCGGATGCCCGGAATGCGGGACGTACATGATCCAGTCCGAGGGACTGGACATCGGCTGCGTGTGCCCGGAGTGCCTGTTCCGCTGCCGTGCGTGCATGGGCACAAACACGGTGGTGAGCCGGGAGAATCTCAAAAACCTGGTCTTCGTCGACCATACGGCGGAGCACGAGGCGCAGGAAGAGACGGGCGTGCCCGGCAGGGCGCCGCTGCGCCCGGAAGACTTTATCGACTGAGCAGCAAGAAGAGGAGGAACAATCATGATCGCACTGGCCAGTGACCACGCGGGTCTGCCGCTGAAGAAGGAAATCATGAGCATGCTGGATGAGATGGGCCTGCCCTACAAGGACTACGGCACCTACACCACCGCGAGCTGCGACTACGCCGTGTACGCCCAGCGCGCGGCCAGGGCCGTCGTCAGCGGCGAATGCGACCGCGGCATCCTGTGCTGCGGCACCGGCATCGGCATCTCTCTGGCGGCCAACAAGGTCAAGGGGATCCGCTGCGCCTGCGTCTCCGACTGCTACAGCGCAAAGATGACCCGCAAGCACAACGACGCCAACATGCTCGCCATGGGCGCGCGCGTCGTGGGCGCGGACCTGGGCCGGATGATCGCGGAGATCTTCCTGACCACGGACTACGAGGGCGGCCGCCATCAGCGCCGCGTGGAACAGATCATGGCGATTGAGGCGGGCGAGGACCTCAGCGCGAATCCCGAGTCTTGACCGGCCTTTTGGCCATACCCCCCATTTACGGAAGCGACGACCATGGAGAACGGAGGAGCAGCGATGAATATTCTCGATTTTGGCGCCGTGCGCGGCGCATTCAGCGGCGAAGCCATTCAGCAGGCCATCGACGCGGCGGCAGCCCAGGGCGGCGGAAAGGTGACGGTGCCTGCGGGCGTGTTTGAGACGGCGGGTCTGGTGCTGCGCAGCAACGTGGAGCTGCACCTGGAGAGCGGCGCCGTGCTTCGCTTTACGGACGACTTTGACGCCTATCCCATCATCCGCACCCGCTGGGAGGGCTTTGAGCAGGACAGCCACCGCCCGCTGATCTACGCCAAGGGCGAGGAGAACATCGCGCTGACCGGTCACGGCACGCTGGAGGGCTGCGGCCGCAAGTGGTGGACGGCGTTCCGCGCGGGCGAGATGAAGGCGGCGCGTCCGTGCTTCATCTGCTTTGAGGACTGCAATCGCGTGCTGATGGAGGGCTTCAAGGTCACCAACAGCCCGGCCTGGACCGTACATCCGCTGTGCTGCGAGAATGTGACGATCCACGGTCTGACGGTCGTCAACCCGTCGGACTCGCCCAACACCGACGGCATCGACCCGGAGAGCTGCCGCAACGTGCGCATCAGCGCCTGCCACATCGACGTGGGCGACGACTGCATCGCCATCAAGGCCGGCACCGAGGACGCCGAGCAGATGATTCCCTGCGAGAACATCACCGTCACCGGCTGCACGATGGTGCACGGCCACGGCGGCGTGGTGCTGGGCAGCGAGATGAGCGGCAGCATCCGCCGCGTGGCGATTTCCGGCTGCGTATTTGACGGCACCGACCGCGGCATCCGCATCAAGTCCCGCCGCGGCCGCGGCGGCAGCGTGGAGGACGTGTCCGTCACCGGCGTGGTGATGAACGACGTGCTCTGCCCGCTGGTCATCAACCTCATGTACTTCTGCGGCAAGGACGGCATGAAGCCGATCGTGTCCGACCCCAATCCCCAGCCGGTGGACGCCGCGACGCCGCATGTGCGCCGCATCCGCATGGCGGACATCGTCGTGACCAATGCCAAGAGCGCGGCGGGCTGCCTGTGCGGCCTGCCCGAGGCGCCGCTGGAGGACATCAGCATCGTGAACACGCAGATCCACCTGGTGGAGAGCGAGCCGCAGGTGCCGGTGATGAACGCGGTGGCCAAGCCGGTGACGCTGTGCGGCCTGACGGCGGAGTACATCCGCGGCCTGCACATGACCGATCTGCGCATCGTGGGCGCCCGCGGCGAGACGGTCACGCTCCGAAACGCTGAATGAGGACGATTTGAAAAGGAGGACTCCCCATGAGCTACGAGAAGACGATCTGGGCCGGCGAGGGCACGCTCGCGCGCGAACAGGAGTATGACTACCACTGGTGCTATGAGCGCGGCATCATCACCAAGGCGTGGGTGGACGTGTTTGAAAAGACCGGCGACCGCCGCTTCTTTGACGCGGCGAAGGCCAACGTGGACAAGTATGTCACCGAAAACGGCGACATCCTGACCTACGAGCCGGAGAAGTACAACATCGACATGATCTGCATGGGCCGCACCGCCCTGCGCATGTACAAGGCGACGGGCGAGAAGAAGTACGAGACCGCCTGCCGTCACCTGATCGCGCAGCTGGAGAAGCAGCCGCGCACGCCGGAGGGCGGCTTCTGGCACAAGAAAATCTATCCGCAGCAGATGTGGCTGGACGGCATCTACATGGCCAGCCCGTTCATGGCGGAATTCGCCGTGACCTTCGGCGAGATGCAGTGGGCGGACGAGGCCGTGAAGCAGATGACGCTCATCTACGAGAAAACCCGCCTTGAAAGCGGCCTGCACGCGCACGCGTGGGACAGCGCGAAGGCGCAGAAGTGGGCCGACCCGGAGACGGGCCTGTCCCCGCACGTCTGGGGCCGTGCGATGGGCTGGTTTGTCATGGCGCACGCCGACGTGCTCATGAGCCTGCCCAAGGAGCATCCGGGCTACGCGAAGCTGGCAGCGCAGCTTGACAGCCTGCTGCATGCGGTCGTCGATGCGCGCGGCAGCGACAAGCTGTGGCATCAGGTGATGGACTGCCCGGAGAGCGAGGAGAACTACGCGGAATCCTCCTGCTCGGCGATGTTCATCTACGGCCTGGCGGCGGCGCACCAGATGGGTCTGGCCTGCGATTACGCGATGGGGGTTGCGCGCGAGAGCATGGACGCGCTGTGGGAAAAGAACGTCGTGACGGCCGGGGACGGCTATCCGTCGCTGGAAAAGATCTGCAAGGTGGCGGGCCTGGGCGGCGAGCCGTACCGCAGCGGCAGCTACGAATACTATGTGACCGAGCTGGTCTGCGCGGGCGATACGAAGGGCACCGCGCCGTTCCTGATGAGCTGCGCCTGCGTAGGCGTTTAACGAAAATGAAAATTGTGAGGTTGAGTTAATCGCTCAACCTCACAAATATTTAACCAAGTTTTTGAATCAACCTTTTCGCACTTGACACAGAAGAGACAAAAAATTATAATAAACCTATGCGATTCGGTCAACAAATCTGACCTGTCATGTCGTGGCATGAAGGGACGGGCAAGTCCCTTGGCACCGGGCAACCGGAAATTTTGAAAAGGAGTGCGATTTCCCATGAAGAAGCTTATCGCGTGCCTGCTGATGCTGGTCATGGCGCTGTCCGCCGTCGCGGCGTGCGCCGAAGGCCTGACTTTCTCCTGGTGGGGCGGCGACGCCCGCCACACGGCGACCCAGGACGCCGTTGCTGCGTTCACCGCGGCGACCGGCATCGAGGTCACCAATACCTACTCCGCCTGGTCCGGCTGGGAGGACAAGATGAGCCAGTACTTCGCGTCTGACTC
>JBJEUI010000015.1:0-3833 GCA_051883755.1 Candidatus Ventricola sp. | reverse complement strand
CCTGCATGGTGACATCCTTGCCATCGACGACGCCGCCCGGGCCAACGGCCACGACATAGGCGTACTGCGGCTTCTCCTTCGCGGTGGACGTGAGGATCAGGCCGCCCTTGGTGGTTTCTTCCATCTCCGCATCCTTGATGACGACGCGGTCGAACAGGGGTTTCAGACTCATCTTATTTGACCTCCTTCAGGTTGCTTTCTCTCTTGTTAGCACTCGATTGGAATGAGTGCTAATAACGAATTATAATATACGCGACTTGGCCATTTCAGGCAAGACGTAAAAATGTCCAAATTTTTCCGACGATCTTTATTTTAGACGAAATTCTCAAAATAATTCCTCAAAACAATCGTACGCGGCTATTTTCTTTGATTTTCTTTCCAGTCGACCGTATCCGTGGCGCAAATGTCGCTTTCGTGGTATAATCGCAGCATGGAGGAAGATTATGAACCGCAAAAGCTTTACCCAAACCATCCTTGACTGGTACGATCAGGGGCACCGCGACCTGCCCTGGCGGCGGACGAAGGACCCCTACCGCATCTGGATTTCCGAGATCATGCTTCAGCAGACGCGGGCGGAAACCGTCGTTTCCTATTATGAGCGCTTTCTGGCGCGCTATCCCACCGTTCAGGCGCTGGCGGATGCGCCTGAGGAGGAGCTGCTCAAGGCCTGGGAGGGCTTGGGATACTATACCCGCGCCCGCTCGCTTCAAAAAGCGGCGAAGGTAATCGTCAGCGAATACGGCGGCCGGCTTCCGGCCAACCTCGATCAGCTGCGCGCGCTGCCCGGCATCGGGGACTACACCGCCGGCGCCATTGCGTCAATCGCCTTTCAGATTCCGGCAGCCGCGGTGGACGGCAATGTGGAGCGCGTGCTCTGCCGCTGGGACGCGGTCGTGGAGGAAGCCGGCACGCCCGCCGTGCGCAGGAGGATCGCCGCGCGCGCGCAGGAGCTCGTGCCGCGCGAAAGGCCCGGCGCGTTTGCCAATGCGATGATGGAGATGGGCGCGACGATGTGCACGCCCAAAAACCCAAAGTGCCTGCTGTGCCCGGTGCGCGAGGGCTGCCTGGGCTTTGCGCAGGGGATTGCGCAGGAGCTGCCCCGCAAGGCCAAAAAGAAGGCGCAGCGCGTGGAGAACCGCGCCGTGCTGCTGGTCTTTTGCGAAGGCCGCGTGCTGGTCTGCAAGCGGCAGGAAAAGCTGCTGGGCGGGCTGTTCGTCTTCCCGGACGTGCCGGAGGAAAGCGATCCGGCCAGGCTGTGCCGGGCGCTGGAGGCACAGGGCATCCGCACGGCATATGACGAAAAGCTCGGCCATGCCAGGCATGTGTTCACGCATCTCATCTGGGAGATGGACGTGCATGCCGTCGTCGCCGAGGAGATGACCCCGGTGCCTGACGGGCAGTGGGTCACGAGGGAGGAGCTTGCCGCGCTGCCCCTGCCCACGGCCGTCAAGGCGGCGAGGCAGTGGGCGATGGAGAGGCTTGCCAGGCGAT
This sequence comes from Candidatus Ventricola sp., assembly GCA_051883755.1. Taxonomy (GTDB): domain Bacteria; phylum Bacillota; class Clostridia; order Christensenellales; family Aristaeellaceae; genus Ventricola. The sequence goes on along the minus strand of JBJEUI010000015.1, from coordinate 2,342 downwards.
GAAGGAGGAGACGCGGATGGTATGCATTCTGGTTTCCGGCCTGCCCGCCGCGGGCAAGAGCACGATGGCGGCCTATCTGTCCGAGCGGCTGCGCATCCCGATGTTCTCCAAGGATGCGATCAAGGAACGCCTGTATGACGCGCTGGGCTTTTCCTCGCGCGAGGAGAAGGTGCGCCTGGGCGTCGCTGCGATGCAGATTTTATACGACAGTGCAAAGGCGTGCCTGTCCTGCGGGCAGAGCGTCATCCTGGAAAACAATTTCGAGGATGCTTCGCGCGAAGGGCTGGCTGCGCTGCTTGCCTCATGCCCCTGCGAGGTGATCACCGTGCACATGACCGGCGACCTGCGTGCGATTTACGCGCGCTTTGCCGCGCGGAACCGGTCGCCCGAGCGTCACCGCGGGCATGTCGTCAACGACTGCTATCCCGAAAAGGGCGAAACGGCGCACGAGACGATGCCCTATGAAGCGTTTGCCGCCGGGATGCTCGCGCGCGGCATGGACCGCCTGCCGTGGGACGGGCCGTGCGTGCGCGTGGACACGACGGATTTTGAAAAGGTGGATCGGGAAGACGTGCTCAGACGCGTGGAAGCGCTGATGGCGCGGCAGGGCTGACCTATCGGAATGGAGGAATGCGGATGTGCGGACGCTATTTGATTGACGATTCGCTGGTGGGCTTTGAGGCGCTTGTCAAGGAGCTGAACCGGGGCGACGCGTCCGCTGTGCCGTTTCAGACCGGCGAAATCCGTCCGACGGACGTCGCGCCGGTGATCGCCAACAGCCGGGCGCGCAGGCAGCGGCCGTTTCTGATGCGGTGGGGCTTCGGCGGCCGGGACAGGCGCCCGGTCATCAACGCCAGAAGCGAGACGGCGCTGGAGAAGCCCATGTTTCATGACGCGCTGCTCGAGCGGCGCTGTCTGGTTCCGGCCTCGCGCTACATCGAGTGGCAGGCGCAGGGAAAGCGGCGGATCAGGCATGTCATCCAATCGGATGAGCCGGTGCTGTACATGGCGGGGCTGTACCGGTTTGAGCCGGGGGAGCCGCTGGCCGCGTTTACGATTCTCACGCGGGAAGCCGACGGCTCGATCGCGCATATTCACGACAGAATGCCGGTGCTCCTGCCCGAGGCGTGGGCAGGAGAATGGCTCTCGCAGACGGCGGACGCTCAGCATCTGCTCGAGCGTGCGCGCGGCGCGGTCGGGGTCAGCGCGTACCCGATGTAGACGGAAAACAGCAGAAGAAGAGCACCGGCCTGCACGCCGGTGCTCCTGTCATGTATTCACTTTTTCCACCTTCTGAGTGTCGGCAGATACGCGGCAAGCTTCGCCTTCGCCGCGGCCTCGTCGGGGTGAAGGCCCATCTGCGTCTCGATCTTTGCACACGTCTCCATCATCTCCTCGAGCGTGCCCTGCATCTTCTCCTCGCCCTCAGGGCAGCAGTAGATGCAGTACTCGGCGTTTGTGCTGCCGTCGGCATGCCTGCCGTACTGCTCGGGACTCTGCATCGGCATGCCGCAGCTCTGGCAGATGGGGAGCTTCATGGTTTCTTCGGGTGTCATGGTTTTGTCCTCCTTGTTTTTGAAGTGACACCATTTTCGCACGGATAAGTGGACATAAACCTGTCAGGTATTGTAGCGCGCCAGCAAATTTTCTGCGGCCTTGCGGATTTCCTCGCGCAGCTCGGGCGGCTCGAGCACCTGCGCGTGCGCGCCGTAGCTGAGGATGATCGAGGCGATCCACGCGCCGGGCGGAAAGCGCGTGTCGATCAGAAAGCTGCCGTCCCCGCGCCGGGTGATGGCGTCCTCGGCGAAGTCATCAAAGACGCGGTAGGCCATGCAGGCGTCGGCAAGCATCCGCAGATGCACAGTTTCCATCTCCGGCCCATGGACGTCAGGTGCGTCCTCCTCCCGCGCGGACAGGGCCTCCGGCGGAAACACGCCGGGGACGATGCGCGGACGCTTGAGCCGGGACAGCTTGAATGTGCGCACGGCGCGGCGGGTGAGGCAGTACGCCCTCAGATACCACGCCTGCCCCTTGAACCACAGCCGCAGCGGGCAGACCCGGCGTTCGGTCTTCTCGCCGGACTCGCTGTAGTAATCAAAGGCCAGCACGCGGCCTGACAGGATTGCTTCCTTGAGCAGGGCGACGTCGTGATCCTGTGCGCCGCTCCAGTCGGCAAAGTCGATCTGCACCCAGTCATAGTCCCCCGCGCCGAAAAAGGCGCGCAGCTTGCGCAGCACGGCCTCGTCCTCCGCGCCGGACTGCGTGGCTGCCTGCAGGGAGGCGAGGATGCTGCGGCGCTCGGCCTCGCTGAGCATGGACTTGCTGAGCTTGAAGGAGGGCAG
>JBJEUI010000014.1:0-3840 GCA_051883755.1 Candidatus Ventricola sp. | reverse complement strand
ACCTCATCCGTCACGGCTGCGCCGTGGAAACCTCATCCGTCACGGCTGCGCCGTGCCACCTTCCCCATAGGGGAAGGCTACGGGGGAAGGCTGCGGGAGAAGGCTGCGGGAGAAGGCTGCTGGAAAAGGGACCTAAAGGGCGAAGAGGTTCGGCATCCGATTTGAATACAGCAAAGGCGTCTTCCCATGTGCGGAAGACGCCTTGATTCTTTTCTTTTACGCGACCAGCTTTTCGCACGCGCTCTGCACAAGCGTGTGCAGCGCGGGGAAGAAGTTCTCGCCGATGTCGCCGATGTTCAGAATGGACAGATACATCAGCTGGATGACGGAGAGCACGATCTCATCCGATGCGGTGAAGTGAATCTTCTCCTGATGCAGGGTATCCAGGATGCTCCGCGCGGAGGAAAGATAGTGCGTGCGCGCCATATCCTTGGGCAGGGAGGCGTTGAGATACGGCAGATCCTCCTTGAGGAAGCGGGTGATGCCCATCTGATGGATGCGCTCAAACACGCGGTAGACGAACGCGGCGGCGCGCTCCTTGTCGCAGCTGTTCTTGCTTGCGGCGAGGGAGCGCATGCCTGCGCCGATGACCTCGGTTTCCCAGCCCAGAGCGACCTCCACGAACAGCTGTTCCTTGCTCTCGTAAAACTTGTAAAACGAGGATTTGGAGATGCCTGCCTCGGAGGTCAGCGTGTCCAGCGACGTCTTTTGCACGCCGTCAGCGACGGCGTGGCGCTGCGCGCTTTCGAACAGCTTTTGGCGGATGGTGCAGCGCTGATTTTCTGTGAAGGGAAGCGCCATGGAAAACACCTCCTGGGATGAATGGGTGGTTATTCGCCGATGGTGACGGTCGCGTTCATGCCCGGCAGCAGCGTGACGCCCTGCGGCGCGGTGACGCGCACGTCAAAGTAGGTGGCGTTCTGGCGGGCGGAGCCGATCGGGCGGATTTCGGTCACGGCGCCGGAGAAGGTCTGACCGTCGTACGCGTCCAGCGTGAAGGAGAGCACCTGGCCGATCTTGATCCTGTCGATGTCCAGCTCGTCGACCTCCACGCTCAGCTCCAGCGTGCTCAGGTCCGCAATCTCGCACAGCAGCGCGCCGCGGTAGACCTGCGCGCCGGAGGTGACATACACCGCGCTGACCGCGCCGGAGACCGGAGCGGTGATGACCGGGGAGGCGTCCTTGGCGCTCTGCGCGTCGATCATTTCAAAGAGCAGGTCGCCCACCTTCACGCTGTCGCCCGGCTTCACGTGCACCCTGGCCACGCGGCCGTCGGACAGGACGTTCACGTCGGCGTAGCGCTTGACCTTGCCGCGGCCGGTCTCGCTGTCGCTGGACATGCTGCTCTCGCGGAAGCAGCGCACGGTGTCGTCCACGTCGAAGGAGCCGGTCAGGATCTCGACGATGTAATCCTTGCCGCTGACGCTGGCGACTCTGCCGGTGCCCTTCTCATTGTTGCACTTGAGGTACAGCGTCTCGCCCGCGTGCAGGTAGCGGCTGTCGTCGTCATCATGGGCCTGGGAGGTGTCCGCGTCGATGTACAGCGCGAGGGTCGGCTCGATGACGGCCATGGCGCCGTAGCGGCTCTGCACGCCGGAGGCGTCGTCGCCCACATTCGCGAACACTGCGGCGACGGTGCCGTCCTGCGTGGCATAGACCGGCACGGTGTCGAGTTCAAAGAGGGCTTCGCCCGCGGCGACCTCCTCCGTGGCCGTCAGGTCAAACGGCAGCAGCGTGCCGGCGAACGGCGCGGTGATCTTGACGGTGTCGGGCGCGACGATGGTTGCGTTCGCGGTGGCGGCCAGCGCGCCGGCGCACACGAGCGTCAGGGCCAGCAGGAGCAGGGAAAAGACGGACAGCTTCGTTTTCATAGGGATGTTCCTTTCTGTCATGTTGGGATGGGGGATGCTTCGCACTTATTCGACCGACTTGAGCGCTTCGACCATATCGATCGAGCGGACCTTGCGGGTGAGCAGCAGCTGGATAAAGACGGAGAAGAAGAACGTGATGAAGCACGCGAGGATGACGGACTGCAGCGTCGGCACGCCGGGATAGAACGCGCTTTCCGGCTCGCAGGTGTGCATGACCGCGTCGGTGAGCAGATAGCCCGGCACGATGCCGCAGAGCACGCCCAGCACGGAGATGATCAGGTTCTCGTTGATGATGAGGCTGCGGATCTCCTTCTGGTGATAGCCCAGCACCTTGAGCGTCGCGTACTCGCGGATGCGCTCCACGAAGTTCATCAGGCCCATGTTGTAGCAGATGACGAACGCCAGCGCCAGCGCGATGAAGGTGATCATCGAGAAGACGGAGGAGAGCGCGTCGAGCATATCCAGCATGTCCTGAATCTGATCGGTCGGATTGTCGAGCGTGTCGACCTCATCCATCTCCAGCAGCTCGGCGATGCACGCATCATCCGCCCCCTGCAGCTGGATGGCGGTGGGCACAAAGTCGCCCTTGCGCTGCGCCTCCCAGGTGGTGCGGTTCATATACACGCCCTGCACGGTGTTGTTGTGCACGATCTGGCTGACGACCATGGAGATCGCCTCGTCGTCGCCGGGCAGCAGCAGGCGGACGGTGTCGCCGACGTGGATGTCAAGCGTGCGGCTGAGCTTATACGTCACGGCGAGGAAGCCGGTATCGAGCTCGACGAACGTCTCGTCCTTGCCCAGGTACTGCATCTGCTGGTCGTCCTCAAGGACGGTGAGCAGCGTGGTGCGCGAATCATCTGCGGCGCGCAGGGAGACGGACTGCTCCATCATGCACTCCACCAGCCCGGCGTTCAGGCGGCGCTCGTAGCTCTCCGCTGTGCCGGTTTCGCCCTTCAGGTTGGCGCGCACGTCGTAGCGCAGCGTGCGGGTGTAGTAGTTGACGGACAGGCTCGTGACGGAGTCCTGCAGGCCCAGCGAGGTGATGATCAGCATCGTGCAGCACAGAAGGCCGACGAAGGACATGAACGTGCGCAGCTTGTTGCGCATCAGGTTGCGGATGATCATCTTCGCGTTGAAGGTCAGGCGCGACCACAGCGGCGTGATGCGCTCAAAGAGGATGCGCTTGCCGTCCTTGGGCGGCTTGGGCCGGAGCAGCGCCGCCGTGTTCTCTCTGGCGGATCTGCGGTAGGTGATGTAGCAGATGGCGACGCTCATCACCATGGTGAGGAAGACCATGCACCAGGCCGGGACAGAGATGTGCGGCTCGATGCGGTAGGGGATTTCGCTCTGGCCCAGCAGAGCGTCCCATAGGACGTAGGGCAGCGTGTAATGGCCAATCAGCGTGCCCAGCAGCGCGCCGATGAGCGAGGGAACGATCGCGTAGGAGAGGTAGTGGTTGCGGATCTGGCGGCTGGAGAAGCCCAGCGCCTTGAGCGTGCCCATCTGCATGCGCTGGTTGTCGATCATGCGCGAGAGCGTCGTCATGACGATCAGCGCGGCGACGGCGTAAGCCAGCAGCGGGAAGACGTAGGTCAGGCTTTCAAACATCTGCGCGTCGTTGTCGCAGCGCGCGGTGCTGGTGTGCGCGCCGCGATTGAGGACCAGCGCGTCGGGCAGCGCCGCTTCGATGGCGGCCTGCACGGCGTCCGCGTCCGCATCCTCCCTGATGGTGACGACGGCCTGCGTCAGCGGGAGCTGCGGCAGGGCGCGCGCATTGATGAGGATGAAGCCGTATTCCTCCGGATTGGCGGATACGCCGCGCGAGAGCGACACGTATTCCGGGCTGTTCACCACGCCGCGGATGACGAAGGTGTGCTCCTGACCGCTGAGCTTGACGGTGATGCGGTCGCCGAGGGTGAGCTGCTGCGCCCTGGCGAAGCGCTCCTGAATCAGGCAGCCGCGCATGTCC
>JBJEUI010000013.1:0-3845 GCA_051883755.1 Candidatus Ventricola sp. | reverse complement strand
GTCAAGGTGCACGTGCACACCAATGACCCGGGCAAGGCCATTCAGTGGGCCTGCGCCATGGGCGATCTGGTGAACCTGAAGATCGACAACATGGCCGAGGAGCGCAGAGAGCGCCTGGAAAAGGCGGAGGCTGCGCAGCGGGAAGCTGAGAAGAAGCGCCAGGAAGAGGAAGCGGCCAAGGCGGAGGAGCCGAAGAAGGAGTACGGCATGGTCGCCGTGTCCCTGGGCGAAGGCTTCTCCAGCATCTTCACCGACCTGGGCGTGGATCACATTGTCGAGGGCGGACAGACGATGAACCCGAGCATCGAGGACATTCTGGATGCGATTCACGGCGTGGGCGCGAAGAACGTTATCGTGTTGCCCAACAACTCCAACGTCATCCTCGCCGCCTCCCAGGCTGCGGAGCTGGCGGACGACGTGAACGTGCTCGTCCTGCCGACCAAGAACGTCGCCATGGGCATCGGCGCGGTGATCGCCTTCAACCCGGAGGCCAGTCTCGATGAGAACCGCGAGGAGATGACCGCGGCCGCCGAGCAGGTGAAGACCGGCCAGATCACCTTCGCCGTGCGCGACACCGTGTTTGAGGACAAGGAGATCAAGGAAGGCGACATCATCGGCATCCACAACGGACGCATCGAGACCGTCGGCCAGAGCGTTCACGACATCGCGGTCGACCTGGTGGGCCACGTCGTGGAAGAGGGCGACTCCCTGATCACCATCTATTACGGCCAGGATACCTCCGAGGAGGACGCGCAGGCGCTGGGCGCCGAGGTCGCGGAGCTCTTCGGCGACCTGGACGTCGAGGTGCAGTACGGCGGACAGCCCCTGTATTATTACCTCATCTCTGCGGAATAAGCAGAATTCACCCGCGCCTTTGCCGGCGCGGTTTTCTCATCTAAACGGCTGTTCTCAAGCGGGAGCGCGCAAGGGGGGATTTATCTGCGTGCATTGTCTGAAATGAAGGGCTTTGGACCGAGGCGGCTTGAAGCGCTCCAAAAGCGCGGCGTGACGACGGCGCAGGACCTGATTGAGCGCCTGCCTACAGGCTACCGCGATACGACGCATCCGCTCTCCCCGGCGCAGATGACGGAGGGCAGAGAGGCCTGCTTTGAGGGCTTCATCACCGGAAAGCCTGCTCTGCACCGCGTGCGCGGCATGCAGTGGGTTTCCGCCACGGTGGCGGATGAATGCGGAAAAATTCGCTGCATGTGGTTCAACCAGCCCTGGATGAAGGACAGGCTGTTTGACACGCAGCACGTGGTGCTGTATGGCCGCTGCGTGCGCAAGAAGAGCGGCCTGTTTGTCATCAACCCGACGGTGGAGGAGCCCGGCAGCATCATTCCGACGTACGCGCCGGTCCCGGGCATCGGTCAGAAGCCGCTGCGCGACGCGGTGAAGCTGCTGCTGGACGAATATGACCTGGAGGACGAGCTGCCTGCCTCGTTTGCCGCACGTTACGAACTGATGGACAGGCGTGCCGCGCTCTTTGAGGCGCATTTCCCCAGCAGCTTTGAGGCGCTGGCCAGGGCCAAGGAGCGCCTGGCGTTTGAGGAGCTCCTGCTGTTTCAGGCGGGCATTGCCGGAGAGGCCGGCACGCGCAGGGGGGCGAGGCCGCTTCAGGTGGAGGATGCGTGGATCGAAGCTTTTTTTGACACGCTGCCGTTTCCGCCGACCGGCGCGCAGCGCCGCGTGGCGGGCGAGATCGCGGACGATCTGCGCAAGCCGCAGGCGATGGCGCGCATGGTGCAGGGAGACGTGGGCTGCGGCAAGACGCTGATCGCCTTCTGCGCGCTGTACCTTTGCGCGAAGGCGGGCGGTCAGGGCGCACTGATGGCGCCGACGGAGATTCTCGCGGCCCAGCACTTCAAAAGCGCGGTGGAGACGCTCGCACCGCTGGGCATTTCATGCGGACTGGTCACCGGAAAGATGACGGCGGCAGAAAAGCGCCGCGCGCGAGAAGCGATTGCCTCGGGCGAATGGCAGGTGGTCATCGGCACGCACGCGCTGATTTCCGAAGGCGTGACGTTTGACGACCTGAGGCTGGTCGTCACCGACGAGCAGCACCGCTTTGGCGTGCGTCAGCGCACGATGCTCGAGGGCAAGGGCGGATCCCCGCACGTCCTGGTGATGAGCGCCACGCCGATTCCGCGCTCGCTGTCGCTGGTGCTCTACGGCGATCTGGATCTGTCGATCGTCGACGAGCTGCCCCCGGGCAGAACGCCGGTGCGCACGCGCATCGTGCCGGAGGAGAAGCGCGAGGGGCTGTACAGCTTTATCCGCGCTGAGGCAGCGAAGGGATTCCAGACGTACGTCGTCTGCCCGCTGGTGGGCGAGAACGACCTGGATGATCCCGATGTGCGCAGCGCGGCGCAGGTGCAGCGGGAGCTTATGCAGGCGCTGGCACCGTTGTCCGTGGGCCTTGTGCACGGGCGGATGAACAAGCGCGACAAGGAGGAGACGCTTGATCGCTTTTACGCGGGCGAGATCAACGTGCTCGTGGCGACGACGGTCATCGAGGTGGGCGTGAACGTGCCACGCGCGACGGTGATGGTGATCGAGGGGGCGGAGCGCTTTGGCCTGGCGCAGCTGCATCAGCTGCGCGGACGCGTGGGCCGCGGCGCGCAGGAGAGCTGGTGCTTCCTGATGGCCGAGCCGAACGAGCGCCTGAAGACGCTGGTCTCCACGAACGACGGCTTCGTCGTCGCGCAGAAGGATCTGGAGATCCGCGGTGCAGGCGAATTCTTCGGCACCCGCCAGCATGGCGAGCCTCAGATGCCTGCGCTGATGCTGGAGGGCGACGCAAGGCTGCTGGCGCGCGCGCGCGACGCCTTCCTGGAATTGTCCAAAAATCCTGCATATAATGCAGAGCGAAGGCAGATTCTGGAGGCGGCGAAAAAAAGATTTCACAAATCGGGCGCATATTTTGCCAGAAACTGAGCACATTGGCAATATTCAGACAAACCCCTGCGCACCGTGGCATAGCGGGAAAAAATGAAATGCAGGAAGCTCTTTCAGAGCGCGGCTCTGCGGCAGACGGCATGAAGGATACGGGGAGAATAAGAAATCCAAATGTATGGAATAAGTTGAATTCTATGCACAAAAATTCCAGAAAAATATTGCCAAATGCCTTAAAAGGCCGTATAATCAGTGATGTGAGTTTCTACAAAAAAAGGAACGCTCCGTCAGACGTTGACCTGCATTTCCCGACGCGGAATTGCAGGAATTATTCACTTTAAAGGAGGACTAGGCAGCATGAAGTACGTTTACCTCTTTAAGGAAGGCGACGCCAGCATGCGCAACACGCTCGGCGGCAAGGGTGCAAACCTTGCGGAAATGACCAAGATCGGTCTCCCGGTTCCGCAGGGCTTTACCATTTCGACCGAGGCATGCACCAAGTACTATGAGGACGGCCGCCGCATCAACGAGGACATTCAGGCTGAAATCATGGAAAACATCACCAAGATGGAAGAAATCACCGGCAAGAAGTTCGGCGATCTGGAGAATCCGCTCCTGGTTTCCGTTCGTTCCGGCGCGCGCGCGTCCATGCCCGGCATGATGGATACGATCCTGAACCTGGGCCTCAATGAGGAAGTTGTGAATGTCATGGCCGCCAAGTCCGGCAATCCGCGCTGGGCGTGGGACTGCTACCGCCGCTTCATTCAGATGTACTCCGACGTCGTCATGGAGGTCGGCAAGAAGTACTTTGAGAAGCTCATCGACGAGATGAAGGAAGCCAAGGGCGTCACGCAGGACGTTGACCTGTCTGCCGATGACCTCAAGGAGCTGTGCACGCAGTTCAAGGCGGAGTACAAGAGCAAGCTGGGCACCGATTTCCCGACCGATCC
>JBJEUI010000012.1:0-3897 GCA_051883755.1 Candidatus Ventricola sp. | reverse complement strand
TTGGTTCGGGACCAAAAGGTCGCAGGTTCAAATCCTGTCACCTCGACCACACAACCCCAGCAATTCCAGTGATTGCTGGGGTTTTTCTTGCCTTTCATTTGCGAATCATCTTGTAAAGCTTTGAAAAATGTTGTTCTGTTCACAACATCGTTATCAATATCTTCATCAGCATTTCAAACATCAAAGACGCCGGTGCTGCCGGCGTTAACAAAACTCATTCGGTGCTGCTGCCTTCAGCATGCCGCGTTCTGTGAAAGGAGCCTCATCATGGCGCTCACCCCGCTTCACTTTCTGATCGTCTGCCCGCTGGTCGGCATCGCCGGCTTTGTCGATTCCATCGCCGGCGGCGGCGGACTGATTTCCCTGCCGGCCTATCTCATCAGCGGCCTGCCGGTGCACACCTGCATCGCCACCAACAAGCTGTCCTCCTCCATGGGCACCACGGTGGCCACGGCCAAGTACGCACACTCCGGCTATATCGACTGGCGTCTGGGCGCGTTCTGTGCCGCCGCTTCGCTGTGCGGCGCGGCGCTGGGGGCCAACATCGCGCTGCTCATTCCGGACAGGGCGTTCCGCCTGCTGATGCTTGTCATCCTGCCGCTGACCGCGCTGTATGTCCTGCGCAAAAAGGACCTCTTCTCCGGCGAGAACTGCAGGGTGCTCTCCTTTGCGCGCACGGCCCTTGTCTCCAGCGTGATTGCGCTGCTGCTGGGCCTGTACGACGGCTTCTATGGCCCGGGCACCGGCACGTTCCTCATCCTGCTGCTCACGCGCTTTGCGCACATGGATCTGCGCCGTGCCAACGGCATCACCAAGGTCATCAACCTTTCCAGCAACCTCTCCTCCCTGGCGGTGTATCTGCTCAACGGCCAGGTTCTGCTTCCGCTGGGCCTGTGTGCCGGCGCATTCAGCGTGCTGGGCAATTACCTCGGCTCCCGCTGCTTCACCAGGAAGGGCGCGGCCATTGCCCGTCCCATCATCCTGCTGGTTCTGTGCGTGTTCTTCGTGCGCACGGTCCTGGAAATGCTGGGCATCATGTAAGACAACTGCGGCGGCGTGCCTGTGTGCGCCGCCGTTTTTTGCGGGGAATTCCGCAGCGAACCCGCCTCAGCGCGCTTTGTCATCGACAAACTGCGGCCAGCTGTGTATAATGGACATATGTGAATCCTTCCTGACGAAAGCAGGTCTATATGAACAGCAAGTCAACGCCCTCCCGCAGCGAAATCCGCTGCGTTCTTCTCTTCACCGCCATGTTTTCGTTGATGGCGCACGGATACCGCTACCTGTCCCTGAGCTTCTCCGGCGATTCTATGCTGCTCTCGCAGGTCGGCGAGGAGGCCTACCAGATCTCGCTGGGGCGCTTCCTCCAGCCGGTGTACTGGCAGATTCGCGGCTATATCGCCGCGCCGCTGCTCATCGGCCTGTTCGCCACGGTTTTCCTGATGGGCTCGGCGCTGATCGTCGTCAGGCTTCTTGATCTGCACCGGCCGCTGCACATCGCGCTGGCCTGCGGCGTACTCACGGCCAACGAGACGCTCGCCGTCTCCAACGCTACCTATCTCCCATGGACGGATGTGTACATGCTCGCGCTGCTGCTGAGCCTGACAGGCGTGTATGTGTTCATGAACCTGCGCCTGGGCTGGCTGATCAGCCCGGTGCTCTTCTGCTTCTCCCTGGGGCTGTACCAGAGCTATCTGCCCGCCGCGTCCACGATGATCATCGTGCTGCTGCTCCTAGATACGCTGGACGGCGCGCGCGCAGAGGCCGTCTGGAAGCGCGGCCTGCTGGCCTGCGTGTCGCTGGTGCTGGGGCTGCTGCTCTATGCAGGCGTGCTGGATCTCATTCTCTCCGTGACTGGCGGTCAGGCCTCGCAGGACTACAACGGCGTGGGCCGCGTGGGTCTGGTCTCCCCTGAGCAGATTCCGTCGCTTCTGTGGGATACCTTCATCATGCCGCTCGATCTGCTCTTCAGCACGTCCGACGTGCCGGCGATGACCTGGCACATCACCACGGTGCCGGCCTGGCTCAACTGGCTGATCTTCGGGCTTGCGGGCGTCATGATGGTGCTGCGCGCCAGGGCGCTGCGGCTTTCCGGCCGGCTCACCGCTGCGTTTCTGCTGCTCATCCTGCCGCTGGGCATGAACTTCGTGCAGTTCATCTCCAAGGGCATCGCCAGCGGCCTGACCATCTACGCCTACAACCTCGCCTATCTGCTGCCCGTCGCGCTGATGAATCGCTGCGGGCGGGAAGCCTCCCCGCCGGGACGCCGCGTCATGCGCCTGGCCGGCGGCGGCGCAGCCGTCTTCCTCTCGGTCTTCCTCGCGCTGAACATCCGCAATGCCAACGCAATGGCGCTCAAGCGCGACGTGGAATTCTCCGCGACCACCGCCGCCATGTCCCGCCTGCTCGACCAGGCGGAGCGCACCGAGGGCTATGTACCCGGCGAAACGCCCGTTGTGCTCATCGGCATGCTGCCCTCCTCGGTGATCTCCATGGAGCGTCCGGGCTTTGAGGACATCGCCAGGGCGCAGGGCATGCGCTACACCTACGGCGCATCCTACGAGACAAGCAACTACTGGTATCTGGAAATGGCGCTGGGTGAGCCCATCAACCTCGTCTCTCACGAGGAACGCCTCCGTCTGAGCTCGAATCCGGAGGCTGCGGACATGCCCGCGTTTCCCTCCGCCGGCTGCTGCCGCATGATCGACGGCTACCTCTTCATCCGCATAAACTGATTCGTCCGCAAAGGAGCCTTCCCATGAAGCTGACCCAAAGGCTTTCCCTCGATAAAGTCGCGCTCAGGAACGCCGCTGTCTTTTCGCTGCTGTTCATGTTTGCCGCGCACGCATTCTGCTTTTTCAACCTCACCTATTCCAGCGGCTCCGTGATGCTCAGCGTGAGCAGCGGACGCAGCGCACAGATTGCCGGCGGAACGTTCCTGCAGCCGCTGTACTTCCGCCTGCGCGGCAGCATCTCCTCGCCGCTGCTTGTCGGCATGCTCAGCACGCTGTACCTGACGCTGACCAACCTCGTGCTCGTCTGGCTGCTGGACATCCACCGCCCGCTCCCGCTCTTCGCGCTGTGCGGCGCGATGACGGCCAATGCGGCGGTCACCTCCCTCTGCGCCGGCGCGCTGAACACGGCGGACGCGTCCTTCCTGGCCATGCTGCTCTCCGCGCTGGCGGCGGCGTGCTGCCTGCGTGTGCCCCTGGGCGCGCTCGCAGGGGCCTTGATGCTCACCGCGGCGCTGGGCCTTGATGCGACAGCCGCCTCCTTCTTTGCAGCGCTGACGCTCCTTGCCCTGCTTGGCGGCCTGCTGACCGTGCGCAGGCCCAAGGCGTTTCTGTGCGGCCTGGGCAGGCTGCTCCTCGCGCTGGCGCTGGGCGCGGCGCTCTACGCGCCGGGCGACCTGCTGGTGCTGCACCGCAGCGGCCTTGACCAGCAGGCTGCGCTGCAGACGGCCGGCTCAGGCCTCGGCGCGATCTGGCTGGCGCCCATCCGCGCGCTGCTGGCCCCGCTGACAGCCTACGCAGCCCTCAGCGTCATGCTGCGCGTCCTGCTCCTGCTGCTGGCCGCGCTGGCGTTTGCCGCATCTCTGCGGGCGCTGGGCGCTTCCTGCGCGTTGCTTGCGGCGCTGGTCGTTCTCGCGCTGCCGCTCGCCTGCAGCCTGCCCATCTTTTCCGCCGACGCCGTTCCCCAGATCACGATGGCGTACTGCCTGCTCGATGTGCTTCTCATCCTGCTGCTTGCCCGTCTTGCGCCGGACAGAGTCCGTGTGCAGAAGCTCGCAGCCGGAGCGTTCAGCGTGATCTTCCTGGGCAGCATCGTGTTTTCCAATCAGGTCTATCTGAAGAAGAATCTCGAGTTTGAATCCACGCTCTCGCTGATGTCCCGCGT
>JBJEUI010000011.1:0-3941 GCA_051883755.1 Candidatus Ventricola sp. | reverse complement strand
GCGTGAGGAAGGAATCGCGCATGCGGTCCGCGTTGGAGCGGCGGCCGCGGATCAGGTCGCCAAAGCGCTGCACGATGACGCCGCCGCCGAGCATATTGCTCAGGCGCGCGATGCTCTCGCCGTATCCGTTGGAATCCTTGAACGGCTCAGAGAAGTGCTTGGCCACCAGCAGCGCAAAGTTGGTGTTTTCGGTCTGCAGGGCCGGATCCTCATAGCTGTGTCCGTTGACGGTGATAATGCCGTTGGTATTCTCATTGACGACCGCGCCCCTGGGATTCATGCAGAAGGTGCGCACCAGGTCGCCGTACTTCTCCGTGCGGTAGACGATCTTGCTCTCGTAGAGCTCATCCGTCAGGTGGGAGAAGACCTCCGCGGGCAGCTCCACGCGCACGCCGATGTCCACGCGGTTGGACTTCGTGGGGATGTCGAGCTCCCTGCACACACGCTCCATCCACTTGCTGCCGATGCGGCCGACGGAGATCACGCAGTCCTTGCAGGCATACGTTCGGTCCTTCGCGCACACCTCATAGCCGCCCTCGACGACGCGCACGGTTTCCACCGGCGTATCAAAGAAGAAATCGACCTTGTCCTTGAGCTCGGCATAGAGGTTTTCCAGCACCACATAGTTGATGTCCGTGCCCAGATGGCGCACCGACGCGTTGAGCAGGTGCAGGTTGTTCTGGATGCAGAGCTTCTTGAACTTCGTGCCGGCGGTGGAGTACAGCTTCGTGCCCGCGCCGCCGTAGCGCACGTTGATCTCGTCGACGTAGCGCATCAGCTCCAGCGCCTTGTTCTTGCCGATGTACTCGTACAGCGTGCCGCCGAAGTCGTTGGTGATGTTGTACTTGCCGTCGGAGAACGCGCCCGCGCCGCCGAAGCCGCTCATGATGGAGCAGCTTTTGCAGCCGATGCACGTCTTGACCTTCTCGCCGTCGATCGGGCAGTGGCGCTTTGAAAGCGCGTGCCCCGCTTCAAACACGGCGATCCTCATGTCCGGTTTCAGATGGGTCAGCTCATATGCTGAAAAGATGCCGCCGGGGCCCGCGCCGATGATGATGACGTCATAATTCATGGTTGATCCTCCCTTAAACAGGCACAAAAAAAGTAAACGAAGGACTACGGGGAATCGATCACCCATCCAGTAGTCAACCGTTTACATCAGCTGCACAAAGGTATTCAGGTATCCTCGAACAATTATAACACACCGTTTGATTTTTTGCAATCAGCTGAATGAGGAATTCCCGCCTCAATCCCAAGAAACAGTTGGCTGCCGCTTTTCCATGTCACCTTCTGCAGATCCTGACAAACTTCGCCATCAGCGGAATGTACGTCACGACGAGCACAATGCCAAAGATGACCAGCACCGGCACCTTGCAGCCTTCGGGCAGCAGGACGCCCACAATGATGCCGATGGAGAACAGGCAGAACTTGAGGGCGGCCAGCGTCTTCCAGGTGGATTCTTTGCAGTATTGATTGGCCTTGTCAAACAGCTTCATTGGAACATCCCCTTCCGTTTTTATTGATTGTATCATCATTTTTATTCATCGTCAATCCCGCCCTGCTCTGCTGCCAAAAGCAAAAACGGCAGACCCCCGCGCTTTGCGGGAGCCTGCCGTCACTTTGTTTAGATCGCCTTGGAAATCTGCTGGCCCTGCTTGGTATCCTTGAGGATATAGCCGAGCTTGGTGATCTCGTCGCGCAGGCGATCGCTCTCGGCCCAGTTCTTGCTCGCGCGGGCCTCGGCGCGGGCGGCGAGCAGCTTTTCCACCGCGTCATCCTTCGCGTCGGTCTTGCGGCGCAGGATGCCCAGCACGCCGGTGAGCTCATCCATGGCATCCAGCACGGCCTGGGTCGCCGCCTTCGGGCTCTTCTCGTCGAGCGCAGCGTTCGCCTCGCGCACCAGCTCGAAAATCTGGCCGATGGCGCTCGCGGTGTTCATGTCGTCGTCCATCGCCGCGTCAAAGCCCTCGCGCACGGCCTTGACCTTGGCCATGAGCTCGTTTTCCTTCTCGCCCATTTCGCCGTCCGCGGCGTTTTCAAGCAGGAAGCTGTAATGATCGCGCGCGGTGTACAGGCGGTCCAGGGACGCCTTGGCCTGCTCGATCATGTCGCGGGAGAAGTTGATCGGGCTGCGGTAGTGCGCGCTGAGCATGAACATGCGCACGGCCTCCAGGTCAAACTCCTTGGCGATGTCGCGCACGGTGAAGAAGTTGCCCAGGGACTTGCTCATCTTCTGGTTGTCGACGTTGATGAAGCCGTTGTGCATCCAGTAGTGGACGAACGGCTTGCCCGTCGCGCCCTCGCTCTGGGCGATCTCGTTCTCGTGGTGCGGGAAGACGAGGTCCTTGCCGCCGCAGTGGATGTCGATCGTCTCGCCCAGGTACTTCATGCTCATCGCGGAGCACTCGATGTGCCAGCCCGGACGGCCCATGCCCCACGGGGATTCCCACGCCGGCTCGCCCGGCTTCTGCGCCTTCCAGAGGGCGAAGTCCATCGGGTTGCGCTTGATGCTGTCCACCTCGATGCGCGCGCCGCTCTCCAGATCGTCCATGCACTGGCCGCAGAGCTTGCCGTAGCCGGCGAAGCCCTTGGTGTTGTAGTACACGTCGCCGGTCTCCACGGCGTAGGCCAGGCCCTTCTCCTCCAGCTTCTGAATCAGGGCGATGATCTCCGGGATGTGCTCGGTCGCCTTCGGGTTGACGGTCGCGCGCTCGATGCCCAGCGCGTCCGCATCCTTGTAATACTCGGCGATGAAGCGCTCGCCCAGCTCCTTGACGGTGATGCCCTCCTCGTTGGCGCGGCGGATCATCTTGTCGTCGATGTCGGTGAAGTTCTGCACGAACTTGACCTCGTAGCCCTTGTGCTCCAGGTAGCGGCGCAGCGTATCAAACACGATGAACGGGCGCGCGTTGCCGATGTGGAAGTAATTGTAAACGGTCGGGCCGCAGGCGTAAATGCGAACCTTGCCCTCCTCGATCGGGACGAATTCCTCCTTGCGGCGGGTCTGTGTATTATAGATCAGCATCTTCCATTTCCTCCTTGATGTGATGTGTGCCATGCATTTGGTACAGGCTTTCCTCCAGCTCGCAGATCCTGCGTTCGAGCGACTCGATGCGCTCCTTGACCGGGTCGGGCAGGTGGACGTGATCCAGGTCGACCTGCGGCGCCTCGCCATGCCTGCGCACGATGCGGCCCGGGTTGCCCACCACCGTACAGTTGGGCGGCACCTCCTTGAGCACAACCGCGCTCGCGCCGATCTTGCTGTTGTCGCCGACGGTGAACGGGCCGAGCACCTTGGCGCCCGCGCCGATGGTCACGTTGCTGCCGATGGTCGGGTGGCGCTTGCCGGTATCCTTGCCCGTGCCGCCCAGGGTGACGCCCTGATAGAGCGTCACGTTGTCGCCGATGATCGTCGTCTCACCGATCACCACGCCGTTGCCGTGGTCGATGAAAAAGCCCTTGCCGATCTGCGCGCCGGGATGGATTTCGATGCCCGTCACGTGGCGCGCATGCTGGGAGATCCAGCGGGCCAGCGTCGTATGCCCCCGAAGATACTGCCTGTGCGCGATCCTGTGATAGGCCATCGCCTTCACATACGGATAGCACAGCAGCACCTCCCACTTCGATTTGGCTGCCGGGTCGCGTTCCATCACGGAGGCGACGTCCGCGCGAAGATTGTCAAACACCGCTCGTTCCTTCCTTTCTTTGGACTGCCAAAACGAAAGACGCCGCCGTCTCATCCAGAGACGGCGGCGCCGCGGTTCCACTCTTTTTGAGCATGCGCAAAGGCACGCCCCACTCTTTCGCCATAACGCAGCGTCTGCGCCGCAGCCTACATATCGGTGCGGGGCTCCCGGATGCACTTCTCCTGCCCGCTGTCCGCGCGCGCTTTCAGCCGGCGACGCACGCTCTCTTGGGACGCAAAGCAGGATACTCTTCCG
>JBJEUI010000010.1:0-3955 GCA_051883755.1 Candidatus Ventricola sp. | reverse complement strand
TCCTCGTTCTGGATCTTTGTTTATTCTGTTGCTGATCTTATCTTAATGACATTGGACAACAATCCCGGTCTTTCTTGAGTTGATCAAATTCAGTCCTGATACAGCTTCGTGGACAGGTACCGGTCGCCCGCGTCCGGCAGCAGCGCCACGATGGTCTTGCCCGCATTTTCCTCCCGCCGGGCCAGCTCCAGCGCCGCGTGCAGGCATGCGCCGGAGGAGATGCCGATGAGCACGCCCTCGCGCCTGCCCATGGCGCGGCCGGCGGCCATCGCGTCCTCGTCCGTGACCGGGATGATCTCATCGATCACGCCGCGGTCCAGCACGCTGGGCACAAAGTTCGCGCCGATGCCCTGAATGCCGTGCGGGCCCGCGACGCCGCGCGACAGCAGCGGCGAGGACGCCGGCTCCACCGCGACAACCTTCACGTCCGGCTTCCTCTCCTTGAGATACCGGCCCACGCCCGTGATCGTGCCGCCCGTGCCCACGCCTGCCACGAAGAGATCGACCTCGCCGCAGGTGTCCGCATAGATCTCCGGGCCGGTCGTGTCATAGTGCGCCTGCGGGTTGGCGGGATTGTCAAACTGACCGGGAATGAAGCTGCCCGGAATCTCGCGCGCAAGCTGCGCGGCCTTTTCAATCGCTCCCTTCATGCCCTCTCTGCCCGGGGTGAGCACCAGCTCCGCGCCGTAGGCCTTCATCAGCAGGCGGCGCTCCATGCTCATGCTGTCCGGCATGACGATGATCGCGCGGTAGCCCCGCGCCGCCGCGACGACGCAAAGGCCGA
The DNA here is from genome assembly GCA_051883755.1 of Candidatus Ventricola sp. GTDB lineage: Bacteria > Bacillota > Clostridia > Christensenellales > Aristaeellaceae > Ventricola. The sequence continues at coordinate 3,171 of JBJEUI010000010.1, read as the reverse complement.
TGCCCGTGTTGCCGCTGGTCGGCTCGATGATGGTGCTGCCGGGCCGAAGCACGCCGCGCCTCTCCGCATCCTCGATCATCGCCAGACCGACGCGGTCCTTGGCCGAGCCGCCGGGGTTGAAGCCCTCCAGCTTCACCAGCAGGCGTGCGTTCAGGCGCTCCTCCTTCTCCATATGCACGGCCTCAAGCAGCGGCGTGCCGCCGATCAGCTGCTCGGCCGACGTATAAACCCTTGCCATGAAATCTTCCTTTCCGCAGTCGGTGATGCCGCCGGCCGCATGGCATTTTCTGCATTATAAGTCCGGCGTGTTTTGCTGTCAACTTGGTTGTCCTTTTCTTCCTCAGGTGGTACAATAGGTCCATTCTGGTAAGAGAGGCGATCTTTTTGAATATTCTGCGTCAGTTTTCCATCATCCTGCTCATTTCGCTCATCGGCGAGGCGCTCAGTTATCTGGTTCCGCTGCCCATTCCGTCGAGCATTTACGGCATTGTGCTGCTGTTTCTTCTGCTGTGCACGGACGCGCTCCGCGTCGAATCGATCAGGGAGGCGTCCTCCTTTCTGATTGCAGTCATGCCCGTCATGTTCATTCCCGCCGGCGTCGGGCTGATGGCGTCCTTTGGCCTGCTCCTGCCCGCGCTCCCGGCGTACACCGTCATCACGGTCGTCTCCACGGTCGCCGTCATGGCCGTCGCCGGACGCGCGGCGCAGGCCGTCATCCGCAGATCATCCGGGGAGGAAAGCCGCCATGCCTGAGTTTGCCGCATCCTCCGTGTTCTTCGGCGTGTTTGTGACGCTGGCCGCCTACCTGACCGGCCTGAGGGTCAGGAAAAAGACCGGGCTTGCGATCATGAATCCGCTGCTCATCGCCATCGTGCTGGTGATGCTCCTGCTCTCCGCGTTCAGAATTGACTACGCCGCGTACAACCAGAGCGCCAGGCTCATCAGCAGCCTGCTGACCCCCGCGACGGTCTGCCTCGCCGTGCCGCTGTACGAGCAGCTTGCTCTGCTCAGGCGCCACAAGGCAGCCATTCTCATCGGCGTATTCTCCGGCGTGCTCACCAGCCTTGTCTGCGTGCTGGCGCTTGCCCTGCTCTTTGGGCTCGATCACGCCGCCTACGTCACGCTGCTGCCCAAGTCCATCACCACGGCCATCGGCATGGGGGTGAGCGAAGAGCTCGGCGGCCATGTGTCCATCACCGTGGCGGTCATCATCATCACCGGCATCCTCGGCAGCATGATCGCAGAAACCGTCTGCAAGGTGTTCTCCATCACGGAACCGATCGCGCGCGGCGTCGCCATCGGCACGGCCTCGCATGCCATTGGCACCACCAAGGCCATGGAGATGGGCGAGGTGGAGGGCGCCATGAGCAGCCTGTCCATCGTCGTCGCGGGCATCCTGACGGTGGCGGGCGCATCGCTGTTCGCCTTCCTGCTGTGACGCAGCCGCGCGATTGACCGCAGCGCGGATCTTTCGCAATTTTACACGATCTTAACAGGCTTTTTTCTCTTCGCATCGAATACAATAGGCAAGACATCAACTTTTCCGGGAGGGCATCCTTTTCATGCTCAAGAAGAAGATCAACAAAGACGTGCTCAAGGCGTTTATCCAGCGGAAGAAGATCAATGCGCTCGGCCTGATCGTCATCACCGCCATCAGCGCGGTCTGCACGCTGCTGGGCGCGGTCACGGGCTTTCACCGCACCGACATTCTGGCCATCATCACGATGATAATGGTGCTGCTGTGCCTTTTGCAGATGATCAAAAACAGGCGGGGCTTCCGCACGCTCCGCTCCAGCAAAACCCTGCGCAGAAAGAAGCGCGAACCGAAGGCTGAATGACCCATGATCAAGAAGGAGCTGTCTCGTTTGGAGGCAGCTCCTTTTTCAATGAACTGCGGGATTCTCAGAAGGATTTTACAGGAAAAAATCGAATACTGAATATGAACGAATTTGCCTTTTCATGCGGTATTGGAAGCCGGGGAAAAACGGGCTCCGGTTATCCCCAAACCTGTGGAAAAGCCGTGGATATGTTTTTGGGGTTTTGCAGGGTTTTCCACATCCCAAAATCCAGTATGTTTTGGCTTTTTGGCAGTTATCCCGGTTTTCCACCGCACTACGGCTACTCCTGCTGAATCCTATATACTGCTACTACTCCATGGAGGTTGATGATATGCGTTTTTCCTGCGATACAGACAATCTGAACACAAGCCTCTCCATTGTCAGCCGCGCGCTTGCGGTACGCTCCCCGAAGCCGATCCTTGAAGGCATTCTCCTTGAGTCCTGCGAGCAGGGTCTGCGCCTGATCTGCACGGATCTCGCGCTTGGCATTCAGACGATCATTCCGGCGACCATTATCGAAGAGGGCCGCGCTGTGCTGCCCGGCAAGCTGCTGTGCGAGATTGTGCGCAAGCTGCCCGGCGGCGACTGCGACATCTCCATCTCTGAGCGCATGCAGGCGACCATCCGCTGCGCAAGCATCCGCACGACGATCACCGGCTTTGATCCGGTCGAGTATCCGGAGCTGCCGCTGGTCACGGGCGCTTCCTTCTCCATGCCGCAGAACACGCTGCGCGACATGATCGGCCGCACGCTGTTCGCCATCGCGGTGGACGAGAGCCGCCCGATCCTCACCGGCTGCCTGATGGAGGTGGGCAAGAGCGAAATGCGCGTGGTCGCGCTGGACGGCTTCCGCCTGGCGATGCGCAAGGAAAACATCGACGGCCCGGACAGCGACGTTTCCGCGGTCGTGGGCGGCAAGGTTTTGGGCGATATCGCGAAGATCCTCAGCGACAGCAGCGAGGAGGTCTCCCTCTGCTTCAGCCGCAGCCATGTACAGATGAACATGGGCGCGACGCACATCGTCGCCCGCCTGCTGGAGGGCGAGTTCATCCGCTACCGCCAGATTCTGCCGCAGGAGTGGCAGACCCGCGTGGCCGTGCGCAGCGGCGAGCTGAGCAGCGCCATCGACCGCGCCAGCCTGATTGCGCGCGAGGGCAAGAGCAATCTGGTGTGCTTCAGAATTGACGGCGACACGCTGACCGTCACCTCCAACTCCGAAAACGGCGACATGGAGGAGAAGATCGGCGTGACGACCGAGGGAAAGGACCTGTCCATCGCCTTCAACGTCCGCTACATCACCGACGTGCTCAAGGCGATCTCCGACGACGAGGTC
>JBJEUI010000009.1:0-4046 GCA_051883755.1 Candidatus Ventricola sp. | reverse complement strand
ACCCTGACCGCATGCTATCTGGGCCTGATCACGCAGGCCATCTCCGCCAATTTCGCGCCGCTGCTGTACCTGACCTTTCACCACGAGTACGGCATCCCGCTGGGCACCATCGCCCTGATTTCCACGGTGTTCTTCATGACGCAGCTGATTGTCGATGTCCTGTGCGCCAGATTTGTCGACCGCATCGGCTACCGCACCTGCATCATCGCCTCGTGCGTGTGCTCCGCTGCGGGCCTGATCGGCCTGGCACTGCTCACCGACCTTCTGCCCAATCCGTTCCTCGGCATCCTCATCAGCGCCGTTATCTACGCGGTGGGCAGCGGGCTGATCGAGGTGCTGTGCAGCCCCATTGTCGAGGCCTGTCCCTTCGATCACAAGGAGGCCGTCATGAGCCTGCTGCACTCCTTCTATTGCTGGGGCAGCGTGGGCGCCATCCTCCTGTCCACCACATTCTTCGCCGTATTCGGCATGGAAAACTGGAGATGGCTGGCCTGCCTCTGGGCGCTGGTTCCCCTGCTCAATATCTATAACTTTGCCACCTGTCCCATCGAGCACCCCGTCAAGGAGGGGCAGGGCATGAGCATTGCCGGCCTGCTGAGGGTGCCCATGTTTTGGACAGCCATCGTGCTCATGGTCTGCGCGGGCGCTTCGGAGCTTGCCATGGCACAGTGGGCGTCTGCCTTTGCCGAGTCTGCCATCGGCCTGTCCAAGACGGCAGGCGATCTGGCCGGCCCCTGTCTGTTTGCCGTCTCCATGGGCATCAGCCGCATGATCTACGGCCAATACGGCGAGCGGATCGACCTGATGCGCTTCATGTACGCCTCCGCTGCGCTGTGCCTGATCTGCTATCTGATGGCGGCGCTGTCCGCCATGCCGGTGATCGGTCTGGTCGGCTGCATCCTCTGTGGCTTCTCCGTGGGCATCATGTGGCCGGGCACCATCAGCCTCTCCTCCAGCCAGATGCCCAGCGGCGGCACGGCCATGTTCGCCCTGCTGGCCATGGCAGGCGATCTGGGCGGCGCCCTGGGGCCCTATATGGTCGGCAACATCTCGCAGGCCGCCGGCAACAACCTGCAGCGCGGCATGCTTGCAGGCAGCATCTTCCCGCTGGTTCTCATCGGCGCGCTGCTGGCCATGCAGGCGCTCTCCAAAAAGAAGAGCGCCGTCTGACGGCGGGCCGCGTCATTCCCACCGGAAAAAGCGGACGGCCAGCCCCGTGCAGACGACGGTGACGCCGAGCATGACCAGCACCGGCGCAAGTGCGCTCCCTCCATCCATGCCCAGGAACGCATTTTTCATGAGCGTCATGCCCTGGGTCAGCGGGAGCCAGGACACCGCCTTCTGCATCGCGCGGGGCATCACCTCCACGGGCAGCGTGGTGCCGGAAAAGACCAGCATGGGGAAGTACAGGATCGAGGCGATGACGCCAGCCTGCTTCGTGTTTTTCGCCACGCCGCCCACCAGCATGCCGATGCTGAGCGTGGAGAGCATCGTGAGCAGCCAGCCGCCCAGAAACGCCCAGACGGAGCCATGGAGACGAACCTTCCAGAAGACGCCCGCCGCCAGCGCCAGCGTCAAAAGCGACACTGCGCAGTACAACATGTAGACCGACAGCTCCACCGCCAGCAGCAGCGCAGGATGCGCCGGCGTGACCCGGAACCGCTTGAGGATCTTGCGCTCCCGGTAGTCCGAAACGACCAGCGGCAGCCCCATCAGCCCGCCGGCGCACATGGACACGGCGCAGGCCGCGCCGAAGGACTGCTCCATAAAGGTGAAGGGCGCGCCGTCATAGGCGGGCTTTCCGCCGTAGAGCACGCCGAGCACCGCCAAAATAGCCAGCGGCATCAGCACGGCGAAGATGACCATGTTCATGTCGCGGATGCTCAGCTTCATTTCGTGTTTCAGCAGGACAAAAAAGCGCTTCATTCCCTCTCCTCCTCATCCGACAGCATCAGGTAGGCGTCCTCAAACCGGTCGCAGCCGCAGGTGCGCTTCGCGTCCTCCACCGTGCCGTAAAAGACCGCCTTGCCCTTTTTCAGAATGCAGATTTCGTCGCAGAGCGCCTCCACCTCGTCCATAAAGTGCGAGGTCAGGAAAATGGTCAGCCCCTGCGCCTTCAGATCCTCCAGCGTCTTCCAGACGCTGCGCCGCGCCCTGGCGTCCAGCCCGGTGGTCAGCTCATCCAGGAAGACCAGCTCCGGATTGGGAATCAGCGCCAGCACGATGAACAGCCGCTGGCGCTCGCCGCCGGAAAGGCTTTTGACCGTGTTTTGAAGCTTGTCCCCAATGCCGAAGCGCGCGCAGAGCGCCCGATAATCCGCAGGATGCCTGTACAGGCAGGCCGTCTCCTCACACAGCTCGAAGACCTTGATCTCCTGCTGATAGTCTCCCTCCTGAAACTGGACGCCAATGCGCTCAAACAGCGCCCTGCGTTCGCGCCGGGGATCGCATCCCAGCAGGGAAACCGTTCCGCTGTCCGCCTGCCTGGTGCCCAGCATGCACTCGATCGTCGTGCTCTTGCCCGCGCCGTTGGCGCCCAGCAGGCCGAACACGGTGCCGGCCTTGACCGACAGATTCAGATGGTCCAGCGCCGTCCTGCTCCCGTAGGACTTGGTCAGACCGCTGACGGAAATGGCTTCACTCATTTTTGTATCCTCCTCACTGCCCGCAGCTCAATATACCCCCGCTCGCCCCGCGGTTCCAGCTGGATTCGCGGGTTTTCCTCGTCCCAGCGATACCCGATCGGCGTGGGATCGTAGCTGTCTGCCGCGCGCTGCACCGCCACAATCGCCTCGCAGTAGTCCTCCTCCGCAAAGGGCTGGCCCTGGAACATCAGGTATTCCGCCTCCGGCAGCAGAATCGTGTCAAAGCCCTCGGGCACCATGCCCGCGTAGTCCTTCTCCACCTCCACGCCCTGCACATAGGTGGAGGTGTTGGGCTTTTTGCAGCGCGGCGGCAGCCACATGCACACCGGCTCCCCGCACAGGGAGCGCATGCTCATGAGGATGCCCCACACATCGCAGCTCACCTCCTCGCAGTACGGGAAGTAATCCTCGGCGTGCACGCCGCGCTTGATGATGCACAGCCGTTCGGGCTTGCGGACAGCCTGAACGAAGACTGTCTGAATCGTCAGCATCTCTTTCGGCTCCTTTCTGAGCTCTCTGTATTTTGCGCCGTACGGAATGAACAGGGGGATCGGCACCGGGTTTTTCATGTACTCGCTGGGGTTGAGCCCAAACTCCCTAAAAAACGCCCGGGTGAAGGTATCCACGTTGGAAAACCCCAGGTCAAAGGCGACGTCGATGATGCGCTCCTTTCCCTCCCGCAGCCGCACCGCCGCCTGGGACAGCCGCAGCCTGCGCACGTATTCCGTGGGCGTCAGGTCGAGATACGACCTGAACAGGCGGTAGGAATACCACGGGGAAAACAGAGAGGCCTGCGCGAGGTCGGACAGGCGGATCTCCTGCGCCACATTTTTCTCGATATAGTCCTGCATCCGCTGGACGGCCAGGGTTTGCTCCCGCATATCTCTTCTCCTCCTTACGTGCTCCATTGTACGGCATGGCGTCGGCTTTGTCTCGACGAATTTTGCTGTCTTCTGCGGGATGTTCATCAGGGTCGACAGGGAGCTTAAGGATGCGAAAGCTCACGAACTCCCTCAGTCAGCTTCGCTGACAGCTCCCTCAAGAGGGAGCCTAATTCCCTTTATGCAACCCTGGCCTCCCTCTTGAGGGACGTTTCAGCAGCCGCGCCCAGTGGGCGATGCAGGCTGATGAAACGCCGAAGGTGGCTGCCGCAGCAGCCGGAGGGAGTGGGCCTCGTTCACTTTAGCTCCCAATAGTTAACAAAAGAGCCAAACAAAAGCGGAGCAGCCTCCCGCCGCTCCGTAAAAGCTCACAATGCCTTTCTCAGATACCTTGCCGTGATCGTCTCGCTCTCGTGCACCATCTGCGCCGGCGTTCCGGCAAAGACGATCTCGCCGCCGGCGGTACCGCCGTCCGGCCCCACGTCGATGATCCAGTCCGCCTGCTTCATCACGTCCAGGT
>JBJEUI010000008.1:0-21947 GCA_051883755.1 Candidatus Ventricola sp. | reverse complement strand
ATGCCGACAAAGGAATTGACGCAGATGCAGTCTCCGTCGCGGATCAGGCTGATGGCCTCGTCCGCCGTCATGATTCGATACATGGTGATTCCGCCTTTGGATGATAATCATTCGTTTGGGAAATGAACACTGTTTTTCCATTATATCGGCTTTGCCCGGGGAACGCAATCCTCTTTTTTGCGCGAAGCGGCGGTTGCGCGCTTCGGCGGGACGCGCTATACTGTAGACGATAGAAGACAGACAGGAGGCACTATGCGATGAAAACGACACAGGAATTTGACAGGGTATCCCTCGGCGTATTTCCCACGCCGATTCAGAAGCTTGAGAACATCAGCCGCATCCTGGGCACGCAGGTCTATGTCAAGCGCGACGACCTGACCGGACTGGGCCTGGGCGGCAACAAGGTGCGCAAGCTGGAGTACCTGCTGGCGCAGGCGAAGAAGCAGGGCGCAGAGGTGGTCTTTACCACCGGCGGCGCGCAGTCCAACCATGCCATGCTGACCGCCGCCGCGGCGCGCAGGCTGGGCATGACGCCCATCCTGATCCTCAAAAAGCGCGGCGTGACCGCGCGGCAGGGCAACCAGCTGCTCGAGCACCTGATGGGCGTGGACGTGCGCTTCATGGACACAAACGACTATGCGGACATCTACGCCGAGATGGATCGCGTGGGTCAGGCACTGGGCCGCCCGTATTACAAGATTCCCTGCGGCGGCTCCAACGCGCTGGGCACGCTGGGCTATGTGGACTGCGCCCGCGAGATCCGCGATCAGGGCATGCATTTTGATCACATCATCTGTGCGGAAGGCAGCGGCGGCACGATGGCCGGCCTTGCACTGGGCGCGAAGCTGTACCTGCCCGGCACGCGCGTGACCGGCATGATGGTGGACACCGATCCCTTTGAGGAGATTACGGTGCGCCTGATGCGCGAGGCGGCGGCGCTGCTTGGCGCAGATGTGCAGGTGAGCGCGGCGGACTTTGACCTGCGCGACCTCTGCGGTCCCGGCTACGCGATTCCCTCGCAGGAGGGCAACGCCGCCGTGGCGATGATGGCGGAAAACGAGGGCCTGTTCCTCGATCCGGTGTACACCGGCAAGGCCTTCGCCGGGCTGATCGCCATGGCGAAGGAAGGCGCGCTGTCGCCGACGGACCGCGTGCTGTTCCTGCACTCCGGCGGCGCGGGCGGACTGTTCGCGGTGGGCGTATAACGCCGACCTGCTTTTCATCGCGCGAAGCGAAGAAGGGAGTCTGAGGGATGAAATCCCTCAGGCTAGGGGTATGGGGGATGAAATCCCCCAACGTTCTTTTGGATTATACGACAATCGTCCGTATCGCCTCGACCGGCGCCTCCTGCCCGGGCGCGAAGGCCTCCGACCCCATATAGCGATAGATGGCGCCCAGCAGCGCCCGCGCCTCGGGATACTGCGTGATCTGGTGCAGGCCCAGCGAGGAGAACAGCAGCCTGCCCCCGCCGCAGCGGCACTCAAACAGCTGCGCCATCGGCCGCAGATAGGCGTAGCTGTCCATCAGGGTGACGATGGGCCGGATTGCCCGCAGCGCCTCGGGCAGGATCACGGCGCGCCGGGAGGCCATCGGCCACCACTGAAAATCGGTGTGCGCGTCCGTGGGGAAGCCGTCAAAGAGCGGATGCGCCGCGTCGATAAGCTGGCCCATGCCGCCCTCCTGCGCGGGGAACGTGCCGACGGACCAGAAGTCCGTGGAGAACTGGCCCCGGATGGAATGGGGCAGCGCGTCCTTCGTGGAATCCGGCGCGAGGAAGACCCTGCCGCCCTGACGGAGCACGGCGAGGGCGCGAGCGTCGAGCGTCCGGCACTCGTATACATCTTCAGGGCATACAGCGGGCGTGTCCGGATAGACCCAGAGATCATAGCTGTTTTCGTGGCCGCAGAGACTGACGGTGAGCGTCAGCTTTGCGGCTTTTTGTGAATCCTTCCGCATGGCTCCGGCCTCGGGCACAAAGCGACAAGGGCTGCATGGTTTCGTCGGGGATGAAGCCGGCATCATGCCGGTTTTGACGCCATCAAGCGGCACGCAGAGCCTGCCCAGGTCCGACACAGCGCCGCAGGCGGCATCAGCCGGCGCAAGCGCGCCGCGCAGGGAAATCCCTTCGCCCGAAAGCGTCCAGACCGGAACGCCCGCAAGCGCCTGCCTGCCGTAGTTGGCGACGCGCACGTCGGCCTCAAGCGTTTCTCCCGCGGTATAGGTCAGGCGGGGCAGCAGCACCAGCGGCAGGACGGCGGTGAAGAAACGGGCAAAGCGCTCCGGCTGCGCAAAGGCGTAGGGCTTGGGCGAAAGGTGGCTGTTTAGCATGCCCACCAGCGCCGTGCCCTGCCCGGGGAAGTCCTGAAGCCCCAGCAGGAAGAGGCCGGAGAGCGCTTCGGTGCGCAGCGCGGCCTCGACCTCCGCGCGGTAGCAGATCAGCGCGAGCTCACCCGTTGCCTCGACACAGGCCTTCCAGCGGGGGAGAAGGCCCGCAGCCTCCACCTTGCTGCGAATCAGCGCCAGATTGTCCGGGCGCGTCACGCCCTGAAAGGCATCCAGCTCGTCAAAGTCCGGCAGAATCTCGTACTGGCCCACTTCAAAGGAAAGCACCGGCTGGTCGCTGCACGCCCGGACGGAGCGCATGGCCGGGGCGTAGTCGGTGCGCAGGTCGGGAGAATGCTCGTTGAGCCAGCCGACCATGGGCGAGCTGGTCGCGCGCAGCGCGTGTCCGCGGCAGCAGCAGGCGGTGTAGAAGTCGTCCGCGGGGTTGGGGCCCTTGGCGCCGTAGTGGTTGTTGGAGCCGGCGGCATACAGCCGGGTGGAATCGAGGCTGCGCGCAAGCTCGAGCAGCGCGTCGGCATAGGCCTGCCCGTCTTCGTCCATGTGCAGCTCGTTGCCCAGGGACAGCAGGACGAGCGAGGGGTGATTGGCATATGTGCGCAGCACGGCCTCGAGCTCCGCACGGTAATACGCCCGGCTCTCCGGGGAGGAGAAGGCCTGCCGGGGATTCCAGTGCGAGAGCTCGGCCTGAATCAGCATGCCGGCCTCGTCGGCGGCGATGAACGCGGCCTCCGGCGGGCAATGGCTGTGGAAGCGCACGCAGTTCACGCCATAGCTTTGGTAGACCGCCAGGATGCGCCGCCAGGCAGGCACGTCCATCGGCGGATGGCCGGTCTCCGGGAAGACGGCGCAGTTCGTCTCCCCGCGCAGGAAGATGGCGCGCCCGTTCAGCATGAGCCGACCGTCCTGCGCGCGGAAGGTGCGCACGCCGAAGGAGACGGTCTTCTGCGAATTTCCCAGCGAGGCGGTGAGCGCGTACAGATGGCCCTCGCCCTCGTCCCAGCGGCGCACGAGGGCAGTCAGCGGCAGGCCGCGCAGACAGACGCAGGAAAAGCCCGCCTCGCCCTTTGCCTGCACCTGCTCAGGCGCGGCGAACGCATCGCTGGTCACGGAAACAGCGGCCTGCCACGCGCGATCGGCGGAGATGTCCAGGCAGACGTCCAGCGCGTCCTCGTGCGGATAGACCCGCACCGCATGGATGAACACCGGCTCCTCCGTCTGCAGGCAGAATTCGCCGAGCACGCCGTTCCAGTTGGTCTGCGTCTCGTCCGTCGCGGCGCTGGAGAAGAGGATGTCGTCGTGCGGCCAGCCGGGATAGCGGTTGTCGCAGGTGAGGGCCAGCTCGTCGCAGCCGGTCAGCAGTCCCGTGACCTCGAAGACGTTCGGCGCGGAGAGGGTCGGGGGCAGGAAATGCGGCACGTCCCGCCCGTTGACGCGCAGGGACAGGCGGCGCGTGCGCTCGCACAGCAGGAAGACGCGCCTGCCCGCAGGCGGCGCGAAGGACAGCGTCCGGGTGAAGACGGCGGCGCCCTCATAGGTGTGCCGGCGCGTCAGACGCGTGGCGATGACGCCGGCGGAGGCCAGCGCGTCGTTGCAGCTTTCGTCCGGATGCCACGGCGCGGCGGTGAGGTCGGCATGGCCGATCCCGTTTGTATCGAGCGTTCCGGGCAGCTGCGCGCTCGCGCAGCCCTCGCCGGTTTCGCAGCGCCACGTGCCGGACAGGTCAAACGCTTTCATGGCATGCTCCTTTGTCACAGGTTTTCGGGGACCAGCCAGCCCTTGTAGGGCAGAATGCAGGACTTCTGCCGGGCACGGATGGGCTTGGCGGATTGGCGGTACTGCTGCGGGGTGACGCTCATGACCTGCTGGAAGTTGCGGTTGAAGCTGGAGATGGAGGCGATGCCCACGGCCTGCGCGATGGAGGTGATGGGTTCGCTGGTGGTGTTGAGCAGGATGCACGCCTGACGGATGCGGATCTGGATGACGTACTGAAGCGGCGTGGTGCCCATGATGGAGAGGAACAGGCGGCGGAAGTGCGTCTGGCTGAGGTGGCAGAGGCCGGCGAGCTTGTCCACATTGCAGGACTCCACGTAGTGATCGTTGATGTATTCCAGCGCGGGCCGCAGGATAAACGCCCGGCTGTTGGTGAGCGGCTGGGGGCTCTGGCTGCTGAGCTGGCTGCACAGCTCGGCATAGAGGGTGAGAAAGTAGAGATTGAAGAGCGCCGGATCGCTCTCCCCCTGTGCGGTCGCCTCCTCGAGCAGGCATTTGCAGATGAAATACAGCCGCGGGTGGGTGGCGGCGGTGATGCGCAGATAGCTGCCCAGCAGCACGCTCAGGCTCTGCTGATCGCCCTGACGCATGCCGAAGTGATGGCTGAGCACGTCCGGGTCGACGAACAGATAGTTCCACCGGCTGCGGCAGCCGGGGGCGGAGCAGGTGGTATGCGGCACAAAGCGCGGAATCAGAAAGATGTCCCGCGCCGCAAAGGGGACGGTGACGTCGTTTTCGAACCCGAGGAAGCCGCTGTCGGAGAGGCAGTAGCCGATCTCCAGACAGTTGTGGAAGTGGAGGCGGTCGCTGAGCACGTCGGAAATCCGCCACTCCTCGCCGGAAAGGCACAAAAACGGCTTGTCGGGCTCAAGCTCGTAGATGCGGTACTCGATGATGTTCTTGAATGGGCGCGCCATGCCTGCTTCCCCCTGCCTGCTGCTGTTTTTCAGCTTCTTTTCATCCATCAAAGTGTCCAAATCGCACAAAAACAACTGTTCATCCACAGTATAGCACCGAAATGACGCCCGGTAAAGCGCGGAATGATCGGGTTATTGGTCGAAAATGAGAGGTTCATGGTTGCTTTATTGTTGAAATGCCCGGTTTTGAAGGGTTATAATAATTTTAACATAAAACGGTCATGGAATCTTGTGTACTTTGTTGGAGGATAGGAGGATGCCTTATGGCTCAGAAGGGCGTCAGGCGGCGTGATCTGCGCGCCGGAAAGATGGGCGTGTACCTGAAGAACAACTGGCAGCTCTACGCGCTGCTGCTGATTCCGATTGCGTTCGTCATCATCTTCAAGTATGCGGCGTATCCGGGCATGCGCATCGCGTTCATGAATTACAAGCCCGCCAAGGGCTTTTCCGGCAGCCCGTGGGTCGGCTTTGAGACGTTTGAAAAGGTCTTCAAGGACAAGAGCTTCCACACCGCGCTGCGCAACTCGCTGATCTTCAACTTCCTCGACCTGATCGTCGGCTTCCCGGTGCCCATCATCCTGGCGCTGCTGCTCAACGAGCTGCGCTTTGAGCGCTACAAGAAGGTCTCCCAGACCATCCTGTATCTGCCGCACTTCCTCTCCTGGCCCATCATCGCCTCCGTCATGCTCACGCTCTTCAAGCCGGAGAGCGGCCTGGTCAACGTCGCGCTGATGAACCTGGGCATCATCGACAAGGGCATTCCGTTCCTGACCGAAAAATGGCACTGGGCGGTCTCCTATCTGCTCATCGGCGTCTGGCAGAACATGGGCTGGGGCTCCATCATCTACCTCGCCGCGATCACCGGCATCGACGGCCAGCTCTACGAGGCGGCGACGATCGACGGCGCGGGCCGCTGGCGCAAGATCTGGAACGTCACCCTGCCGTGCATCCGCGGCACGATGGTCACGCTGCTGATCATGAACCTGGGCCGCGTGATGGGCTCCAACTTCGAGCGTCTGGACGCCTTTGGCAACGTGCAGGTCAAGGACTTCCAGTATCAGCTGGCCATCTACATCTATGAAAAGGGTCTGGCGGGCGGCAACTTCTCCCGCGCGACGGCGGTGGGTCTGTTCCAGTCGCTGGTCGGCCTGATCCTGGTGCTGGCTTCTGACAAGGTCGCCAAGAAGCTCGGCGAAGACGGATTGCTGTAAGCGGAAGGAGGAATCATCATGCAGGCCAACACCGTGAAGAAAAAGTCCGCCTTTGCCGGCGTCAACCGCATCCGCCTGAGCGATCTGATCATCGCCTTGGTCATCCTCCTGCTCTCGCTCACCTGTATCCTTCCGTTCATCCACGTGACCGCCAAGAGCGTGTCCTCCAATACGGCGGTCATGTCCAAGTCCGTGTATCTGTGGCCCAAGGGGCTCAACTTTGACGCGTACGTCTCCATCTTCAGGGACGGCCAGCTGACGCACTCCATGCTCTACACCGTATGGGTCACGCTGCTGTTCACCGTCATCGGCATGTTCATCACCATCTGCGCGGCGTATCCGCTCTCCATCCGCGGCCTGAAGGGCCGCCCGGTGTTCGCGTTCATCCTGATGTTCACGATGTACTTCAGCGCCGGCCTGATCCCGGAGTACCTGCTCTACAAGGATCTGGGCCTGCTCAACACCATGTGGGTGCTGGTGCTGCCGCTGTGCTTTGCGCCCTACAACATGCTGATCATGCGCTCGTTCCTCGCCTCCACGATTCCCGACAGCCTGTACGAGGCGGCCAAGCTCGACGGCGCCAGCCACATTCAGACGCTGACGAAGATCGTGCTCCCGCTCTCCAAGCCGATTCTGGCGACGCTGTCGCTGTTCTACGCGGTCGGCCGCTGGAATGCCTACGCGGACGCCAAGTACTACATCACCACCAAGTCGCTGCAGCCGCTGCAGTACCTGCTCTCCAACATGGTCCTCAACTCCGGCAACGACGCGATCTCCCTGGCCGAGTCCGCCGCGGCGGAGAGCACGCCGGAGGTGCTTCAGGCCGCGACGATCATGTTCGCGACGCTTCCGATCATCATGGTCTACCCCTTTGTGCAGAAGTACTTCGTCAAGGGCGCGATGATCGGCGCGGTGAAGGGCTGAGAAAAGCCCGCATGAACCTCGGTATAATGACAGGGCTCATCTGTCTATACATAATCAAAAAGGAGGATATGTATCGTATGAAGAAGATGCTCACTCTGCTGCTGGCGCTGACGATGGCTCTGACCATGATCGCCGCCGCGACTGCCGAAGTGCCGGAATGGGAGCCATTCGCCGAGACCGTCACCATCACCGTGCCGGTGTACGACCGCTCCAAGGTCGGCTATCCCGCCGTCGATGACAACTACTGGACCCAGTACATCCAGAAGGAATTCGGCGACAAGTACAACATCGACGTCAACTACGTGGCGATCCCGCGCGGCGACGTCATGACCAAGTACTCCCTGCTGATCGCCGGCGGCGAGACCCCGACCATCATGATGGAGTACGACTATCCGAAGGTTGCGCAGTGGGCGACCGACGGCGCCATGCAGACCATCGACCTGGAGGCGTTCGCCGCCGTCGCGCCGACCTACTACGGCAAGATGGTCGAGAACAACCAGCTGGGCTACACGGACATCAACGGCGAGACCTACTTCGTCCTCTCCGAGCGTCCGTACTACAACACCACCTACACCTATGCTTCCTTCGTGCGCATGGACTGGCTGCGCGCCGTGGGCTATGACCATGTGCCCAAGAGCTACGAGGAGCAGGTCGACGCGATCAACAAGATCATCGCCGCCGGTCTGACCGATCAGGCGCCGCTGGGCCTGGGCATCCCGACCAGCGCGTATGTGCAGAACTTCGCCTACCGCGATATCCCGGTGGACGAGGCCGAGTGGGCGCAGCACTCCTCGCTGGGCACCGCGTCTCTCTCCTGGGAGCCGACCAAGGAGCTCCTCAAGCGCCTGAACAGCGAGTACCACATGGGCTGGTATTCCTCCGAGTTTGACCTGGAGAAGGATTCCAAGGGCGCTGCGACCGATCAGGCCCAGACCGACTTCATCAACGGCAAGACCTACCGCTACGGCGGCTACATGTCCGCGAACGTGTCCTGGCTGACCGCCTTCTATGAGAACAACCCGGACGCTGAGCTGGCCATCGAGAGCAACTACGCCGTGGTGGACGGCGAGGTCGTCCCGGACGCGCAGCTGCGTGCGGACAACCCGTTCGGCATGATCGTGGGCTTCTCCTCCTATGCGACTGAGGATCAGCTCAAGGCTGCCTGGATGCTCATGGAGTGGATGATCCAGCCGGAGAACCTGTTCGTGCTGGAGAACGGCGTCGAGGGCGTCACCTACACCATGGGTGAGAACGGCCTGCCGGTCGTCGTGGGCGACTACACGGGCACCGAGATGCTCAACCACAACATGAACATCGACATGACCTGCCTGGTGCACGCCTCCAAGGTTGTCGGCACCATCGAGGACAGCATCGCGGCCATCACGCCGCAGGGCCTGCCGCAGGACTTCTATCAGGCGCTGCTGGACAACTACAACGAGCTGGCGGAAATCGCGGCCAAGGGCAACGCGTATTCCGATCCGGTCTTCGCCGTGGCGATCGAGTCCGAATCCGAGTACACCGCCTCCCTGCTGAGCCTGTATCAGGAGGCCTTCGCGAAGCTGATCAAGTGCGAGCCGGACGAGTTCGACGCGCTCTATGAGGAGCTGAGCCAGGATTATCTGGACGCCGGCTATCAGGAGATCATCGACGAGCGTCTGGAAGCCTACGAGGCCGGCCAGACCACCAAGCTGCCGCAGCGCTGAGATGCGCGCATCCTGAACCGAGAGCGACCAAAGGCCCCGCCGGATTTCCGGCGGGGCCTTTTCGTGCGATTCATAGGAAGGCTCAGGGATTTCACAACCCCCTGGGTCTGGGGACTGGTCCTCAGGCCCCTTCTTCGTTTCGCGCTTACAGCTGAATCATTTTGGTTTCCAGCGGCGCGAGCGTCACGGGGACGTCGCCGTCCGGGGTGTGGATGTTGGCGCTGACCGTCTCCTCGGCGTTGTTGAGCGCGACGAGCACGCGGTCAGATGGATACCACGCGGTCTCGACGAGCGCGCTGTCGGAGATGTACGCGCTGCCAAACGGCAGATTGCAGCAGTACAGCAGCGTCTCCAGCAGCATGCGCGTGCTCTCGGGAGAGACGGTGAAGCGGCTCATGTACACGCCCTTGCCGCGGCCGAAGTCGTGCACGGTCATCTGCGGCACGCCGCCCTTTTCGCAGAGCACGCGGGCGGTGCCGTCCGTCAGGTACACGTTCGGGTTGTGGCCCAGCGCCTCCCTGCAGACCGCGATGGGCGCGTCGCCGTCCACGTCGAACTGCCAGCGGCCGTGGCAGACGCGCTCGCCCCTGTCGATGTCCACACCCAGCACATGCGCCATGCGCAGCGTGCGGTCGTAGCCCGGCACGGCGGAGGGCTCGTTCACGCCGATGAACGCGCCGCCCTCGTAGACAAAGCGGGTCAGCTCGCTGACCAGCGCCGCGTCGTTCCAGGCATCGCCGCCGCTCCACGCGTCGCCCATGCGGCCCGCGTTGATCACGACGTCCACGTCACGCAGCGCGCCGCGCTTCACGTCCTCAAAGCTGATGAATCTGACGTCGACCGGCAGGCCGGAGAGCGCCTCGTTGATGTGGATGAGCGCGTGCTTGTCCGTCTCGTGGAAGTGGCCGGAGAGCGTCCAGGAGCGCAGGCTGCCCCAGGTGTGCAGCACGGCGACGCGGCAGGGCAGGGCGTAGGGCTTGCCGTGCGCGTGGAACGCCTTGATGCGGCGGAACTCGTCGGAGATCGCCTCGATGGTGTCGACAAACGCCGGGAAGCCGAGCGTCAGATGCAGATAGCCGCCCAGGCCGATGCGGTCCACCGGCTCGCGCAGCAGCGCGCGGCGCACGCTGCGCCAGTAGCGCAGGGCGTCCCGGGCGGGATCGCCGCCCTCGGAGAACGTCGGCAGGCCGCCCAGGCCCACCGGGAACAGGTACGGATGGAAGCGCAGCTCGTGCACGGGCACGTCGGCGCAGGCGCACAGGCGGCACTCGAAGCCGGAAAAGACGCACTTGATCAGGCCGTCGAAGCCGATGGAGGCAAAGCGCCTGCCGCACGGCTCCATGCCGACCCAGCTGTCGTCGTAGAAGACGTACGCCTGCTTGCCGTGGCGGTGGATGATGTCCACCAGCGCGCGCGCCTTGCCGGCCACGAATTCCTGAATGAAATCCATGTAGTCAAGCTTGGCGCGCGTGGGCGGCATGTGCGTCACCTGATGCTTGCCGCCGCACACAAAGTCCTCGGCGGTCAGCGCATAGCCGTACTTCTCCTCAAACGCATCCAGTGCGGCCGGGCTGACGGTGAAGTCGTAGCTGGCCCAGTCGGTGAACAGATGGCGGTTGCGCGGGCTGTCGCCCCAGATCCAGACGAAGTTGTAGAACAGGGAGGTCAGGCGCACGACGCTGGTCTGCGGGTTCTGCACACACCAGTTCTCCAGCCAGTCCTGCAGGTACTGCCAGGCGGCGGGGTGGCGCGGGTCGAGCTGGCGCAGGTGCTCGCTTTGCCAGCTGTTGGTCGTGTGGTTGTACATGTTGATCTCTTCCCAGATGCGCCAGGCGAGGAAGGAGACCGTGTACTGATGCCACGGCTGCGCGCCGGTGATGGTGACGGCGCCGTCCGCGTATGCCCACTGCGCGCGCGGCACCTCGCGGTTCTCTGTGCGGTCAAAGACCTGCATGTAGCGCAGGGCGTCGGGCGTGTCGTTGAGCGCCAGCTGCCCGGCAAAGTAGCCGTCCATCGGATGGATGACGACGCGATCGCCTGTGGCCGTCACCGCCCTGGAGCACAGGAACGTCTGCTGCTGGCTGTCCGGGTGCTTTTCCGCGAATTCGTTGTGCTGGCGGATGATGCAGATGGTGGAGTAAATGCGGTATCCGGCGCCGGTGATCTCCGGGGAGAGCTGCGTGCCGTCGCTGTCGCGGATCACGTCCGCGCCCCACTTCTTCGCCAGCTCCAGGGTCAGCGCCTCATAGCCGGCCTCGCCGGGCAGGGTAAAGTCTGCTCGTTTCATAGCTCCTCCTCACAGCGCGCCGTCGACAGTGCGGCTGCCGGCCTCCAGCACGGCGGCCAGGAAGGCCAGTGCGAGGCCCTGGCCCCAGCCCTGGGTCCACTTGCGCGGGATGTTCATGTAGCCCTCGCGGTCGCGCATGACGGCGGTTCCGGCAGAGACGTTCTGCACGCGGCCCTCGGGCGTGACGTTGCTGAGAATCCCCTCGACGGACCTGTTGATGTACTTCAGGTGCAGCGGGTTGCCCTTGATGACCATCGCCGCAGCGATGCCGGCGGAGGCGGAAACCTCCTCGTAGCTCTCCTCGTCGTCAAGGATGGTGCGCCACAGGCCGTTTTCCGTCTGCAGCAGCTTGAGCGCGGCCAGCTGCTCGGCGAGCGAGCCGGCGATTTCCAGATACTTGGGGTAGAGATAGCATTCCGGCAGCGTGCGGCCAACCTGGCTCATCGTGTAGGCGGCCCAGGCGTTGGCGCGGCCCCAGTAGAAGCCGGACAGGTGCGTCTTGCTGACGTGGCTGTAGCCGTGATACCACAGGCCGGTCTTTTCGTCCTGCAGGTACTGGATGTGCCAGTAGTACTGGTTGAGCGCATCGTCCACCAGCGACGCATCGCCGAACATCACGCCCGCGCGCAGCATGAAGTACGCCGCCATGAACAGCGTATCCGCCCAGCACTGCTCCGGGAAGTCGTTCTTGTCGGAGACGGTGTGCTGCAGCACGCTGTCGCCGAAGCGCAGCGCCTGATGGCGCAGATAGTCGAGCTTGCTCAGCGCGATGTTCTTGTACTTTTCGTCGCCGGTGACCTCGTACAGCGTGAGCATGGCGTGGCCCATGGAGCAGGTGTTGACCGTCCAGGCGGGCAGGCCCAGCTCGATGTATTCGTCCACGCGCGCCTTGAGCAGATCGAGGTATTCCTGCCTGCCGGTGACGCGGTATGCCTCGCAGATGCCCAGGTACGCAACGCCGCAGGGCCAGTCCCACATCATGTCCATATTCATGGTCTGACGGACAATCGCGTCGATGGCGTCCAGCACGCGGCCTTCGTCAAAGGTGATCTTCGCCATGGTGATTCCTCCTGATTGAGTGAATGAAAACTGTCGATTCTGTGCTAAAATGATTATATCAAAACCCATGATTCAATTCAAATTTTTGGGCGGCAGGAATGCACACTTTCGAACAAAAACTGTGCAAATTCAACCAAAATCTGCCGGAAGAGCAGGGGAACGCGCTGCGGCGGAGGAACGTAACAGGCATATGAAGGAAGCCGCGCATGGGCCCCGCGGAGCGGGGCGTGCGGGATGGAGGAAAGCACATGGAGTGGAGGAGCTGTGACGTGCCCTGTGCGGGCTTTGTGCGCGGGGACTGCGCTGCGGCGCAGGGGTATGCGCTGCCTGCCTGCATGCGCGCCGATGCACCGCAGGGGCGCTATCGCCTGACGGTCTGCCTGAGCGCGCGGCAGGAGGTGCAGGAGGCTGCCCTGTTCGCCAATTGCCGCAGGCTGCTCTGGCGCGGCGCGATGAAGGCCGGGGAGCAGAGGACCGTCACGGCGCTGTGCATGGTGCATCCGGTGCTGGGCGAGGACGCGGACGAACCGGTGCCCGCCAGCGGGATCGAGCTGGCGCTCGTGGGCGAGGGCGTGACGGTGACGTCCGTTCATGCGGAGCCCTGCGATGCGCGCGCTGTGCTGCTGATGGGCGATTCGACGGTGACGGATCAGGGCGCGCTCAGCCCGTACGCGCCGGGCGCGACGTACTGCGGCTGGGGCCAGATGCTCCCGGCGTTCCTCGGAACATCGGCCTGCGTGGGCAATTTCGCGCGCTCGGGCCTGACGGCGGAGACCTTCCGCACGGAGGGCCTGTACGGCCTGCTGAGGACGCAGCTTCGGGCGGGCGATCTGGTGCTGATGCAGTTTGGCCACAACGATCAGAAGCGGCCGCACCTGACGGCGGAGGGCGGCTTCGCCCGGGCGCTGAACGCCTATGTGCATCAGCTGCGTGCGCTGGGCGCGCAGCTTGTCCTGGTCACGCCGCTGGCGCGAAACAGCTGGTGGAATGCGCAGGCGTACTGCGACCTGCTGCAGCCCTATGCGCAGGCCGTGAAGGAGGCCGCCGCCCGGAACGGCACGGCGCTGATCGATCTGCACGCGTTCATGCGCGGTCTGCTGCTGGAAACCGGGCGCGACGCGGCGAAGACGCTGTTCCACATCGGCGATTACACGCATACCAACGACTTCGGCGCGTACCGCGCCGCGGGCTTTGTCGCTGGCGAGCTTGCGCGCCTGCAGCTGACGGACGCGATGCAGCCTGGCGCGTGGACGCCGCATCCGCCGTACGACGTGCCGGCCGGCAATCAGGGCGACGAGGCCCTGCCGCCGGAGGGGCTGGAGGCGCTGTACCGGCGCTATGAGGCGGAGCGGCCGGACGCGCCGCTCACGCGCATGGAGGCGCTGGAGCTGGTGAACCGGACGTGCGGCCTGTTCAGCCACAACGCGCCCGTGAAGCTGCCCGATGACATTGCGCAGGGCGAGAGCTATACGCAGGACGTGCGCTGCGCGCTGCAGCACCGCCTGATTCCCGAGGAGATGCTGGAGGGCGGCAGGCTGCGCCGCCGCCGCGCGATGACCGAACGCGAATTCATGCGCGTGCTCAGGGCGGGCTACGGCATGCGGTGCAGCACGGAGGGCCTGCCCGAGGGCGGCGATACTGTCATCACGCGCGCGCAGGCGGCGCGCATCTGCCGCAGGGCAAAAATCTGATCCTGATGCTTTTCACCGCGCGAAGCGAAGAAGGGGTTCGGGGCGGCAGCCCTGACGTAATCACATCCAGACGATAAGATGGGAGGACACCATGGACAGCCCAAAGCTCTTCGTGTGCCCGACGCACGATACGCTGACCCTGTATTGGGACAAGCCGGAATCCGCTGCACCGCAGCAGACCTATACGGTGACGATTGACGGGCGCGAGGCGGCCGGCACGACATGCACGCACTGCACGCTTGAGGGCCTTGCGCCCGAGACCGGCTATGCGCTGGGCGTGACCTGCCAGACGCAGGAGGGGACGGTTTGCCTGACCGCGCAGGCGGAAACGACCGCGCGCCGCCGCCGCCTCGACGTGACGCAGCCGCCTTATTCAGCCTGCGGCGACGGGCAGACGCTCAACACCGCCGCGCTCCAGCGCGCATTGGACGACTGCGGCGAAGGCGACTGCGTCTATTTCCCCGCGGGCGTGTACATGACCGGCGCGCTTCGCGGCCACAGCGACATGGAGATCGAGCTGAGCGAGGGCGCGGTGCTGCAGGGCACGGCCAACGTCGAGGACTATCTGCCGCGCATTCCGAGCCGCTTTGAAGGCTATGAGATGGAATGCTACTCGAGCGTGCTGAACTTCGGCCATATGGATCACGCCGCCGGGCCGAACTGCGAAAACGTGCTCATCCACGGCAGGGGCACCATTGCCAGCGGCGGACAGACGCTCTGCCTGCGCGTGATTGACAGCGAGCGGGAGCGGCTCAAGGCATATCTCGAAGAAAACGCTGAGCTGGTGGCGACGTGCGAAAACGACCACACGATCCCCGGCCGCGCGCGTCCGAGGCTGATCAACCTGAGCAACTGCCGCAACGTGCGCATCAGCGGCCTGACGCTGCAAAACGGCGCGTCCTGGAACCTGCACATGATCTACTGCGACGGGATCGTGACCGACCACTGCGTCTTCCGCTCCGAGGGCGTCTGGAACGGAGACGGCTGGGACCCGGATTCCAGCGAAAACTGCACGCTCTTCGCCTCATCGTTCTATACCGGCGACGACGCTGTCGCCATCAAGTCCGGCAAAAACCCGGAGGGCAACCTGATCGCGCGGCCCTCACGCCATATCCGCGTGTTCGACTGCTGCAGCGCGTTCGGCCACGGCATTGTCATGGGCAGCGAGATGAGCGGCGGCATCGAGGACGTGCGCATCTGGGACTGCGACCTGCGCGTGTCCATGAGCGGCCTGGAGATCAAGGCGACGAAGAAGCGCGGCGGCTATGTGCGCGACATCTGGGTACGCGACTGCGTGATCCCGCGCGTGATGATGCACTCGGTGCTCTACAACGACGACGGCGTCGGCGCGCCCGTGCCGCCCGTGCTCAGCGACTGCCGCTTTGAGCGCCTGACGCTCACGGGGCTGTATCAGGCCTCGCACGACGGCGGCGACATGCGGCCGTGCAGCGCGATCGAGCTGACCGGCTTTGACGTGCCCGGCCATGAGATTGCGCGCATCGTGTTCAGGGACGTGACCCTCGCCAAC
Organism: Candidatus Ventricola sp.; assembly: GCA_051883755.1. Lineage (GTDB taxonomy): Bacteria > Bacillota > Clostridia > Christensenellales > Aristaeellaceae > Ventricola. Next base: position 6,514 of record JBJEUI010000008.1, on the reverse strand, counting down.
GGCGCGCTGGGCGTGGAGATGAAGCATGTGAAGCATGTGACGCTTGAAAATATCGCGTGTCTTGAGGAGGTGTAAGGGAATGGATCGTTATCTCGCCGTGGACATCGGCGCATCCAGCGGAAGACACATCGTCGGCTGGCAGGAGGACGGGGAGATCCGCACGCAGGAGGTCTATCGCTTCCCGAACGGCGTGAAGGAGCAGGACGGGCATCTTGTCTGGGATGTGGAGCGCCTGCTAAAGCATGTGGTGGAGGGCATCGGCCGGGCCATCGCCGCCTATCCGGACGTCAAAACGATGTCCATCGATACCTGGGGCGTTGACTATGTGCTGCTGCGGGGCGAGGAGGAGGTTGCCCCCTGCTACGCCTACCGCGACGCCAGGACGGAGGACGTCATCCCGAAGGTGCACGAAATCGTGCCGTTTGAGACGCTTTACGCCCATACGGGCTGTCAGTTCCAGCCGTTCAACACGATCTACCAGCTCTTTGACGACCTTCAGCGCGGCCGTCTGGCGGGCGTGACGGACATGCTGATGATGCCGGAATACCTGATGTACCGGCTCACGGGCGTCAAGGCGCGCGAGTACACCAACGCGACCACGATGGGCATGGTGTGCGCCGGAACAGGCGAGTTCGATCTGGAGATTGCGGACCGGCTGGGCCTGCCGCGCGCGCTGTTCCCCAGGCTCTCAAAGCCCGGCACCGTGCTGGGCCCGCTTGCGCCCGACGTCGCCGCGAGGGCCGGCGGCCAGCTCACCGTCGTGCTGTGCGCCACGCACGATACCGGCTCCGCCGTGGAGGGCATCTCGATGGAGGGCTGCCACCCGTATATCTCCTCGGGCACCTGGTCGCTGCTGGGCGTGAAGACGCCAAGGCCCATCACGGACGCGGGCAGCCGGGCGGCCAACTACTCCAACGAGGGCGGCGTGGGCTACAACCGCTATCAGAAGAACATCATGGGCATGTGGCTGGTCAACTGCCTGCAGAGGGAGCTGTGCCCGGACATGCCGTTTGCGGAGGTGGTGCGTCTGGCTGAGGCGAGCACGTGCGAGGCGGTGGTCGACGCGAATGCGGGTGACTTCCTCGCGCCAAGGAGCATGAAGGCCGCGTTTGACGCGGCGACGGGCGGCGCGCTGCATGCCCCCGGCGATTACTTCCGCTGCGCGTACCGGAGCCTCGCAATGAGCTACAGGCGCGCGCTTGAGGAGCTGGAGGGCAATACGGGCGTGCACTATGACAAGCTGTACATCGTCGGCGGCGGCGCGAAGAACGCCTTCCTCAACGGCCTGACCCAGGCGGCGACGGGCAAGCAGGTGATTGCGCTGCCGATTGAGGCGACGGCGCTGGGCAATCTGAAAATCCAAATGGAGGTTAAATGATATGAGCTACATGGAAGCGAAGGCCAGGTATGAGGCGCTCGGCGTGGACGTGGATGCGGCGATTGAAAGACTGAAGCGCGTGCCGCTGTCCATCCACTGCTGGCAGGGCGACGACGTGCGCGGCTTTGACACCGACCCCAGCAAGCCGCTGACCGGCGGCATCCAGACCACCGGCAACTATCCGGGCCGCGCCCGCACGCCGGAGGAGCTGATGGCCGACTTCGACGTGGTCCTCTCCCTGTGCCCGGGCACCAAGAAGATCAGCCTGCACGCCAGCTACGCCATCTTCGACGAGGAGAACGGCGGCTGGGCGGACCGCGACAAGCTGGAGCCCAAGCACTTCAGGAAGTGGGTGGACTACTGCAAGTCCCGCGGCATCGGCGCGGACTTCAACCCGACGTTCTTCTCCCATCCCAAGTGCGATCCGCTGACGCTGTCCTCCCCGAACGAGGAGACCCGCCGCTTCTGGATCGAGCACGGCAAGGCGAGCATCCGCATCAGCAGCTACCTGGCTAAGGAGCTGGGCCAGCCGTGCGTGATGAACATCTGGACCGGCGACGGCTTCAAGGACATCCCGTCCGACCGCCTCGGCCCGCGCAAGCGCTACCGCGAGGCGATCGACGAGATCCTCTCCGAGCCGTATGACTTTGCAAAGGTCAAGCCCTGCATCGAGAGCAAGGTGTTCGGCATCGGCGTGGAGGCGTACACCGTGGGCAGCAGCGAGTTCGCGCTGGCCTATGCCGCGATGAACATGGACAAGTGCATCCCGCTGATGGACAACGGCCACTACCATCCCACCGAGGTCGTCTCCGACAAGATTCCCGCGCTGCTGGCGTTCTTCCCGGAGATCGCGCTGCACGTCACCCGTCCCGTCCGCTGGGACAGCGACCACGTTGTGCGCCTGGACGACGAGACGCAGGAGATCTGCAAGGAGATCGTGCGCTGCGGCGGCCTTGAGGGCAGCGTAAACATCGCGCTGGATTACTTCGACGCGTCCATCAACCGCGTCGCCGCCTGGACGGTGGGCATCCGCAATGTGCAGAAGGCGCTGCTCATGGCGCTGGCGACCCCGCACGCGTATCTGCAGAAGCTGCAGGACGAGGGCCGCTTCACCGAGCTGCTGGTCGCGCAGGAGGAGCTCAAGACGCTGCCGTTCGGCGAGATCTGGGCTGAGTACTGCAGGGTCTGCGGCGTGCCGGAGGACGGCGCGTGGCTGCCTAAGGTACAGCAGTATGAAAAGGACGTGCTCCTCGGACGCACGGAATAATGCAAGGAATCAAGGAGGATACAGCAATGGGCATGCTTGACATTTCGGTGATGAAGCGCTATATCCGCATGGCGGACGACGGCTGGCATCAGGGCTGGCACGAGCGCAACGGCGGCAACGTGACCTACCGCCTGACGAAGGAAGAGGTTGAGGAGATGCGGCCGTTCTTTGACGCGCAGCCGCGCCCGTGGGTGAACATGGGCGTGACCGGCGCGAACCTGGCGGGCGAGTACTTCATCTCCACCGGCTCGGGCAAGTTCTTCCGCAACGTGATCCTGGATCCCGAGGACAGCCTGTGCATCGTGGAGATCAACGGGGCGGGCGACAGCTACCGCATCGTGTGGGGCCTCAAGAACGGCGGCCGCCCGACCAGCGAATTCCCGAGCCACTTCATGAACCACTCCGTGCGCGTTGCCGCGACAGGCGGCGCCTGCCGCGTGATCTACCATGCGCATCCGGCGAACGTGATCGCGCTGACGTACGTGCTCGAGCTGACCGACCGCGAATTCTCCCGCGTGCTGTGGAAGAGCGCGACGGAGTGCCCGGTCGTGTTCCCGGGCGGCGTGGGCGTGGTGCCGTGGATGGTGCCGGGCGGCGCGGACATCGCGCTGGCGACCTGCGAGAAGATGAAGGAATACGAGGCGGCGATCTGGGCGCATCACGGCCTGTTCGTCTCCGGCCCGGACTTTGACACCACGTTCGGCCTGATGCACACGATCGAAAAGTCCGCGCAGATCTACGTGCTGGCCATGTCCTGCGGGCAGGGCATCCGGCAGACGATCGAGGACGACGAGCTGCGCGCGATTGCCAGGGAGTTCGGCGTGCAGCTGCGCGAGGAATTCCTTGACTGAGGAGGACGCATATGGAACGCATGGCATGGAAGGGGCGCATCAAGCCCGGCTGCAAGGCCGAGTACATCCGCCGCCACGACGCGATCTGGCCGGAGATGAAGGCCCTGCTCAAGGAGGCCGGCATCTGCAACTACACGATCTTCGCGAGCGGCGAGGAGCTCTTTGGCTACTACGAGTGCGAGAAGGGCATCGCCTTCGCCGAGAAGACGCAGGCAGGCAGCCCCATCGTCGACCGCTGGAACGAGTACATGAAGGACATCCTCGAGCTGGAGATGGATCCCGTCACCGGCGCGCAGCCCAAGCTCGAGCCCGTGTTCAGGCTGGACTGAGCGGAAGGACATCATCGGAACGGGAGACACTTTCCTGTTTGAAGGTGCGGCGTTGATGAGACGGCAACAGCCACAGCAGTTTGTTTTGCCGTGGCTGTTCTTGTCTTTTCCACTGTGATGAGATCATATGATACTGTTTTCATTCTAATCGTTGCTCATCTATGCGCGAAGCGATGAAGGGGTTTGGGCGGCAGCCCAACGTAATCCTTGCAGCGAGCTTTTCAAGGTAACGATTCAGATGCAAAATGGTATGACATCAAAACATGTGAAGGACTGGTGATTGTGTGATATGCAGATTTCGTGCGCCTGCTTATGCCGAGGGAGGCCGTACATATATCAGGATACCATTCAATGTGTGGGAAGAAACGGGCAAAAAGGGGAATATTCCCTGCAGAGTATCGATCCTTGGCCTCACTCTTGAATGCAAACTGATTCCCAAGGGGAATGGAAACTATCTGATCCCGATCACGAAAAAGACGCTGTCGGCGCTTGAGCCTGCAGAGGAATATGAAATTGACATGGAACCGATTGAAGCGCTGTCGCGAATCAACCACGACAGCCCATATTCCAGGGAGCATCCCATACGAAGAATCGACGGTATTGAAGCCATGCCCATTCAGGCCGGACTCTGTGGTCATTGCTGCGTGGCCATGCTTGCCGGCGTGCCACTATCCGATGTGGTCGCGCTGATGGGGAAAGGTCACGCATCGTGGTCAAAAATACTGGAAGCACTGGATTACTATGGAATATCCCATACGACGAAGGCCGTTTATCCCAAAGGCAGCGCATATCCATTGCCGCAGTGCTGCATCGTCCATAACGACAACAGCTTTCTGCTTTGGTATAAGGGCTCCTTCTGTGGCGTGACGGATGTTGACCCAAAGAAAACAATAAGCTACATTGAAGTATCTGTCATCTGACAATGCTCTTCATGCAAAAGGCGTGACCGTGAAAGTCACGCCTTTTGTATATTGTCTGCCTTGCGGGCAACGTACGGCATAGAATATCGATGGCCGAAATGCAACATGATTTTGAATGAATCCGAAGCGCTTGTGACGGAATTGAAAAGAATTGCCTGGGATTGTGACGGCGGCGGGAACAGGGCAGGACCAAAACCTTGTATGTACAGGAAAAACGGACGCAGAAACCGCCAGACGGACAGAAATGATGTCACATTGTCTTCAAGCGGCGGTGACATTTGCTGCATATCCTTATAGCACGAAATTGGCTGCCGCATGGCGGCAGAAAACGAAGGGAGCAGCTTGTGTGATTGAAGTCAGCCATTTGACAAAGCGGTACGGCGCACACACGGCCGTATCGGATCTGTCCTTCACGATCGAATCGGGGCGGATCTACGGATTCCTGGGCCCGAACGGAGCGGGCAAGTCGACCACGATGAACATCATCACCGGGTGCCTGGGCGCGACACAGGGCGAGGTGCGCGTGGACGGGCACGACATTCTGGACGATCCGCTGGCGGCAAAGCGGTGCATCGGCTACCTGCCGGAGCTGCCGCCGCTGTACACGGACATGACGCCGATGGAATACCTGCGCTTTGTGCTTCGGGTCAAGGGCGTCAAAAAGAGCGAGTGGGACGCGCAGCTGCGGCAGGTGATGGACAGGACAAAGCTGCACGAGGTGAAGGACCGCCTGATCGGCAACCTTTCAAAGGGCTACCGCCAGCGCGTGGGCATCGCGCAGGCGCTGCTGGGCAGCCCGAAGGTGATCATCCTGGACGAGCCGACGGTGGGCCTGGATCCGGCGCAGATCATCGAGATCCGCGAGCTGATCCGCAGCCTTGGCCATGACCACACGGTGATCCTCTCCAGCCACATCCTCAGCGAGGTGCAGGCGGTGTGCGACCAGATCATGATCATCGCGCACGGCAGGCTGGTGGCCAGCGATACGGCGGAGAACCTGACGAGCCTGATGGCCTCGGGCAGCAGGACGGAGCTGCTCGTCCGCGCGGATGAGCAGAAGACACGGGCGGTGCTCTCTGGCCTTGACGGGATCGAGCGCACGCAGCTGCTTGCGGCGGATGCGGGCGAGACCCGCGTGCAGATCCTGCCCAGGGACGGCGCGGACCTGCGCGAGACGCTGTTCTTCGCCTTTGCGTCGGCGGGCGTGCCGATTCTGGAGATGAAGCGCGACCGGGCGACGCTGGAGGACGTGTTCCTCGAGCTGACCCAGAACGATACGGATGCACAGGAGGTGAAGACGGCATGACGGCGGTCTATCAAAGGGAGCTGGGCTCGTATTTCAAGGGCATGCTCGGGTATCTGTTCACGGCCTTTGTGCTGATCTTTGCGGGCATCTACACGATGGCCTACAACCTCTCGGGCGCATACGCCAACTTCGCGTATGTGCTCGACGCGATTTCGTTCATCTATCTGATCGCCGTGCCGATTCTCTCCATGCGCACCTTCGCCGAGGAACGCAGGCAGAAGACGGATCAGCTGCTCTATGCGCTGCCGATCTCCATGAGCAGCGTGGTGGCGGGCAAGTACCTGGCGATGGTCACGGTGCTGCTCGTGCCCATGGGCATCATGGCGCTCTATCCGCTGATCCTCTCGCAGTTCGGCACGGTCAGCCTGGGAGCGGCGTACGGCGCGCTGTTCGCGTTCTTCATGCTGGGCGCAAGCCTGCTGTCCGTGGGCCTGTTCATCTCCTCGCTGACGGACAATCAGGT
>JBJEUI010000007.1:0-4177 GCA_051883755.1 Candidatus Ventricola sp. | reverse complement strand
TGCAACTAAAAAAACAAACTCCCACTTTTCGCGAGAGTTTGTTGATGGTCTGAGGAATCCAGCGATTGCTGAATTCCTTCATTCATTAAAAATAAAGACCCATTTTGGAACGAAATACACGCGCCTGCGTCTTTTCGTTAAAAGGTCAGAGAAATTGTTAAATAGTTTGGATATCTTAAAAAACACGACGCTGCTTGTTTAGGGTTTATCTTCGTTCATAATCCATTTTCCGTTATGATTTCCATTTATCAGATTGATGGTATACTGATTGGGTCCGGATATCTCATAGCAGTTATCGCCCATGGGATCGTATTCGCTGATTGCAGCGGCAGAATATAGTGCTGCATAGTCTTCGGGATACCCATCCGAATACTGCTTGTTATGCATCAGCTCATACGCACCCAGCGGTTTTCCTTCATAGAAGTAATAGCCATAAATAAAATCGCAGATACCATATTTTCCTTCATAGTACGCTTCAACTACAACATGACCATTATACGCCTTCGCAGGATTCACGAGATGGACAATTCTTGCCGGAATGCCGTTGCACATAAGCAGAACAGCACCCACTCTTGCCATATCTGCACACCAATCTGTGCCCCGTTTTAGTATTTCCCTCTCTGTGCCGCCGAAGTGCATCTGTTCAAACGGCACATCATAATGCAGCGCAATATCCGAACAATAACGCAGGATGCTTTCTATTGTTTGCCGGTCATCTCCCTGCCGAAATTGCTTGGCAAATGGATAAAGTTCATGCGCGCTCATATCCGCTGCCCGTGGTTGGAAGCTGTACAAGTGTTCAAACGATGCTTCATCCAGCAGAATCATTTCCTGCATCAGCTTGTGGTCAATGGATCCTAACGCATGAAGATCGTTCCTGTTCATGACTCCATATGCTTTTCCGAAAACATCATAACCTTTTTCCATTTTTATATCCCCTGTAAGAAAACCCTGCAATCCAAAAAAACCGAACACCAATCGTGATACCCATCGTATCAAAACCGGTGTTCGGTTATGGTGCCGGTGGTGGGACTCGAACCCACACGGGTCGCCCCAACGGATTTTGAATCCGTCACGTCTGCCATTCCATCACACCGGCACAAGGCCTTAACGACCTTTCAAGTATATCGGAATTGTGCGTTAAAGTCAAGAAAAAGTCTGCTCGCGGCGGCAATTCAGCCGAGCACGTCGAGATAGCGGTCGCTCGTCGGGCGGCGGGGATGCTCGACATGCTCGTAGCGGTCGACAGCGCGCTCCTGTTCGGCGACGCCGGCCCAGTGCCAGGCGAGCTCAAACGTGAACAATGCGGCGAAAAACGCGGTGCAGATAATCAGCGGCACGGTGATGATCTCCTTTATCATGGTCTCTGTTGCGAACGAGAACCGATTATAGCACAGCCTTGTGAAGATGCAAAGCAAAGGATTATTACATTTTTGTCACACTTTCGGCGCTGCGCGGAGCGCCGTTCAGAATCTTAACGCGCATTTGACGGGCGGATATGGTATAATCAGCAAAGAATCGGGGGGGCTTGCGCAGATGAAAGACATCGTTTGTTTTCTTCGGGATGCGATGATTCCGCGCGGGCAGACGCGGCGGGAAATCGCGCGGGATATCGGCATCACGCTGGCGCTGCTGCTGGCGGCGGCAGTGCTGTGCGTGGGGCTGAATGCGGCCGGACATAACGACACGCTGGTGCCGCTGGTCTTCGTGCTGGCCGTGCTGCTGACGGCGCGCTTCACGAACGGGTACTTTTACAGCCTGTTTGCCACGGTCGCGTCGGTGTTTGGCGTCAATTACGCGTTCACCTATCCCTATTTCGAGTTTAACTTTACGCTGACGGGCTATCCGCTGACGTTTGTGACGATGTTTGCGGTGTCGCTGGTCGTGGGCATGCTGACCGAGCAGGTCAAGCATCAGAGCCGCATCGAGGCCGAGGCCGAGCGGGAGAAGACGAAGGCCAACCTGCTGCGCGGCGTATCGCACGACCTGCGCACGCCGCTGACGGCGATCATCGGGTCCTCGACCGTCGTGCTGGAGCAGTTCGACGTGCTCAGCGACGAGGAAAAGAAGGAGCTGATCGGTCAGGTGCGCGACGACGCGCAGTGGCTGGTGCGCCTGGTGGAAAACATCCTGTCCATCACGCGCATCAACGACAGCGCCGTGCAGCTGAGAAAGTCCATGGAGGCGGCGGAGGAAATCGCCGCCGAGGCGGTGAACAAATTCCGCAAGAACCACACGATGCCCGTGCGCGTGAGCGTGCCGGATGAGCTGCTCATGGTGCCCATGGATGCGACGCTCATCGAGCAGGTGCTGGTCAATCTGCTGGAAAACGTGGTCATCCACGCCAGGCATGCCACAGCCATCGAGCTGAGTCTTTCGCGTGCGCCGGACAGCCGCGTGCGCTTCTGCGTGGAGGACGACGGAAAGGGCATCGATGCGGATATCCTGCCCAGGCTGTTCGAGGAGCTGTTCCCGCACGCGCGGGAGACGAATGCGGACGGCCGGCGCAGCATGGGCATCGGGCTCTCGGCCTGCATGAGCATTGTAAAGGCGCATGGCGGAGAGATGTACGCGGAGAACCGGCAGCAGGGAGGCGCGCGTGTGTGCTTCCTGCTGCCCATGGAGGAGGGGTATGATGGCGGCCAAGGGCAAGGTTCTGATTATTGAGGATGATCGGGCAATCTGCAATTTTATCCGGCGCGTGCTGGAGGCCAACGGCTACGAGGTGCTGATGGCGGCGTCAGGCCGCGAGGGCGTCAGCATGCTCTCGTCCCATTGTCCGGACGTGGTGATTCTGGATCTGGGTCTGCCGGACATGGACGGCATGACGGTGCTGCAGGATCTGCGCAGCTGGTCGCTGATGCCGGTGGTCGTGGTCTCCGCCCGCACGGACGAGCGCGAGAAGGTGCGCGCACTGGATGCCGGCGCGGATGATTACATCACCAAGCCGTTCGGCACGTCTGAGCTGCTGGCGCGCATCCGCACGGCGATCCGCCACACGCGCACGACGAGCGGCAGCGAGGGCATCGCCCGCAGCAGCCGCTTTGCGGCCAGAGGGCTGGTGATCGACTACGACAAGTACCGCGTGTACATCGACGGCAGGGATGCGAATCTGACGCAGAACGAGTTCAAGCTCGTGGCGCTGCTGGGCCGCTACGCCGGGCGCGTGCTGACGTACGACTACCTGATCCGCGAGATCTGGGGCCCGAACAAGGCGTATGACAACCAGATTCTGCGCGTGAACATGGCCAACATCCGGCGCAAGATCGAGAAGAACCCCGGCGAGCCGCAGTACATCTTCACCGAGGTGGGCGTGGGGTATCGGATGATCGAAGCGGACTGAGCGGGCCTGACAGGGAGGCGAATTGCCTCTCTTTTTCAATTTCAGAAGGATTATATAGAAAACTTGCCCATTTACAGCAGCGGATCGGGAGCGTATAATGTTTTTCACATTCAACCCAAATTCCAGTCATGTTTCTAGTGGGAGGACTGCCATGTTTACCATCGTCAAGAAGGAGCGCCTCAATCCGACCGTCACCCGGATGGTCATCAGGGCGCCGTTTGTTGCCCGCAAGGCGGAGCCGGGCCAGTTCATCATCTTCCGCACGCATGAGGACAGCGAACGCGTACCGCTGACCATCGCCGATTATGACCGCGAGGAAGGCACCGTCACGATCATCTATCAGATCGTCGGCGGCTCGACCATGGAGCTGGACGCCATGGAGGAGGGTCAGGCGCTGTGCGACTTCGTCGGCCCACTGGGCGTGGCCACGCATACCGAGGGCCTCAAAAAGGTCGCCGTCGTGGGCGGCGGCGTGGGCTGCGCGATCGCGTACCCGGTCACCAAGAAGCTGCACGACCAGGGCGCGCAGGTGCACGCGGTCGTCGGATTCCGCAACAAGGATCTGGTGATCCTGGAGGACGAGTTCAAGGCCGCCAGCGACAGGCTGGTCATGATGACCGACGACGGCAGCTATGGCGAAAAGGGCCTGGTCACCCAGGCGCTGGAGAAGCTCATCCAGGAGGGCAACGAATACGACGAGGTCATCGCCATCGGCCCGCTGGTCATGATGAAGTTCGTCTGCGCCGTGACCAAAAAGTACGGCATCAAGACCATCGTCTCCATGAACCCGATCATGATCGACGGCACCGGCATGTGCGGCGGCTGCCGCCTGAC
>JBJEUI010000006.1:0-4178 GCA_051883755.1 Candidatus Ventricola sp. | reverse complement strand
TGTCCTCCAGGTTGATGCCGCCGAAGCTGCCGGAGATCAGGTAGATCGTGCGCACAAGTTCGTCCACATCCTTGCTGCGGATGCAGATCGGGAACGCGTCCACGCCCGCGAACTCCTTGAACAGCACGCACTTGCCCTCCATGACGGGCATGCCGGCCTCCGGGCCGATGTCGCCCAGACCGAGGATGGCGGTGCCGTCGGTGATGACGGCGACCATGTTCGCGCGGCGGGTCAGCTCATAGCTCTTGTTGTAGTCGTCGCGGATGGCCAGGCACGGCTCGGCCACGCCCGGGGTATACGCCAGGGACAGCTCCTCGCTGTTGGTCACATGCGCGCGCGGCGCGATCTCCAGCTTGCCCTGCCACTCATAATGCTTCTTGAGCGCCTCTTTCTTGATATCCATAAGCTCTCTCCTCATATGCAGCGATTGATGCAGCGATGTGCCGCGCTCTTTGCAGTGCGCGCCCGCAAACCGCCGGCGGGCCATCCGGCCCTGACGGTTCGATGCGTTAATGATACGCGAATTGCCAGCAAAATGCAATCCCTGTCCGGCAGGAAAAACACATAGGCGGCGCGAATTTGAACATGTTATGATCGCTTGAGAGAGGAGCAATCCTTTATGAAACCCAGCAGAGAAAACGTCTTTGCCGTGATGGCCCGGCTCGAGCAATCCGGCTCCCTGCCCGACAACGGGCCGACCTCCATCTTCGTTTCGGATTCGGACGGCAGGATTCGCCGGCATGCCACGCAGCTGGCCGTCCGCGTGTCGGGCGACGCAGTGTTCGTGCGCATCTCGCGCATGCCCTTCGTGAAGCCCTATGTCTATTCCAGGCAGGCGCTGAAGGCCGCCAGGCTGTAAGCTGCTTCGCAAGATATAGGGAGCTATTGTTCACGAAAGACCTCATCCGACTTGCCTGCGGCAAGCCACCTTCCCCAGAGGGGAAGGCTGATTTACTGCAAAGTCTTCAACAAACTTTGCCTTCCCCTATGGGGAAGGTGCCCGAAGGGCGGATGAGGTCCTCGTTCACTTTAGCATCCTTAAGCACACTTTCCACCTCACGAAAATCACGGGCCCTCCGATGGGAGAACCCGCGATTTCATATTCTTCTGTCAGTCCTCCATCAGGCGGAAATTGCCAAACGGGAACACCACCGCACGGACATGGCCCTTGACCTGATTGCGGGCCAGCGCGCCGACCATCGCGGAGCGGCTGTCCTTGGAGTTGTTGCGGTTGTCGCCCATGACAAAGTAATGTCCCGGCGGCACAGTGTACGGCCCGAAGTAGGCCTCGTTGGGCGTCATGTCGAAGTCCTGCTCGATGTGCACGCCATCCACATACAATTCGCCCGCGCGCAGCTCGATCGTCTCGTCCGGCAAGCCGATCACGCGCTTGACGCGGTACATGCCGTCGCTGGTGTTGGGATAGTTGCAGATCACGATGTCAAAGCGCTCCGGATCGCCCAGCAGGTAATCGTACTTGGTGGCGATCATGTACTCGCCGTCGGTGAGCGTGTAGAGCATGGACGAGCCATCCACGCGCACGGGCTCAAAGATGAACGTGCGCACGACGAACGCCAGCGCCGCCGCCACCACGAATACCATGATCCACTCAAAAATCTCGCGCTTCATGGATTTCTTCGGCTTTTCCTGCCGCTCGTCCTTCTTCGTCTTCTTTTCCTTTTCCATAGTCAGGGCCTCTCCTTATGCTTTAAAGTTCGTCAAACTCGTTTGTGCCGCGAATGGGCGTCTCGCTGTGCGCGATGATCTTCTTCATGCGCTTCATGAAATCCGCCCTGTCCATCATCACAATGCGGCTGCAGCCGGAGCAGCGGATCTTGATATCCGCGCCCACGCGGATCACCGTCCACTTATCGCTGCCGCAGGGGTGCGTCTTGCGCATCTGCACCAGATCGCCCAGCATCAGTTCATCCATTGTCTTCACCTTCGCCAGAAACAGTTTTCTGCTTATTATAGCAGGCACGGCCGCTTTTTTCAAGCGTCCGCCGCGTGCGGCTCCCGACCCGTTCCCTGTTGTCCCGATTATAGCGCAGCGCCAGCAAATTGTCAATTATATTTTCCATTATCCAAAATTTATTTGTCTTTACATGCAAATGGCGCGCACGCCGGCGCGCCAGGAGACCCAAAGCGATGAACCGTTTACTCGATGCGGTGAATGCGCTCGCGAAGACGCATCATCTTTTCATCCGTGCTGTGGATGACGTCCGCGCACTCCTTGAGCTCGCGCATGATCGCCTCGGAGTCCTCAACCTTTTTCTTGTACTGCATGTCGTGGTCGAGGGTCGCCCAGAAGTCCATGGCGATCGTACGGATCTGGATCTCGCAGCGCACGGGGCGCACCGTATCGGAGAAATACACCGGAATCTCCACGATCATGTGATAGCTGCGGTAGCCGTTCTCCTTGGGATGCTTGATGTAATCCTTGACATTGATGATGCGGACATCCTGCTGCCGGGCGAGCATGCGGGCGATCTCGTAGATGTCGTCAATATAGGCGCACAGCACGCGGATGCCGGCGATATCCGACACCTGCTCGACCATGTTTTCCACCGTGACCTCACTGCCGTTGCGCCGCAGCTTGCGGGCGATGGAGGAGGGCTTCTTCAGGCGGCTTTCGATAAACTCGATGGGATTGCGGCGGTAGCGCACCGCCATATCCTTGGAGAGCACCTCCAGCTTGGTGCGCATCTCCAGAATCGCACAGTGGTAGCGCATCATCGTCTCCTGATAGAGCGCCTCGTGCGAAAACAGATGCTCGGTGTCCGACGGGATGATGTCCATCTCGATGGCAGCCGGTCCGCGCAGTTCGTTGTTTCTCATGCTTCCTTCCCTGTGATATCCGGCTCACCATTTCACCAAATCGCAAACCTGAATTCTATGCAAATATTATAGCATGATCCGTTCGTTCTGTCTACGAGCAGATTGTACGCATTCCCGTGGTCAGTCCACCTTATCGCGCAGGCCCAACTGTTTCTGACAACAGGCGGATTTTTTCTTGCCAGAACGGGCAAAGTAGTGTATCATAAGAGAGCATCAGAATTAAGAAAGAAGGTCGTCCCATGATCACTTCCGATATGTCCATCGCTTCCGTCATGAAGCTCGATCCGGAGGTTGCTCCGGTCTTCATGTCCTACGGCATGCACTGCCTCTACTGCCCGCACGCCTCCGCCGAGTCCATCGCCGAGGCCAGCCTGGTGCACGGCATCGACGCGGACGAGCTGGTGAAGGCGCTCAACGCGTACTTCGACGCCAAGAAGGGCAAGTAATCCCGCCGCGCAGGGCGCAGAGTCTGTCTCTGCGCTTTTTTATATGCCCAAAACGCCTGATTTTGTTGAGAATGTCTTTTGATTTTTGCCCGCCCAAAATGGTATTATTCTATATGTAATCACCGATGAAATGGGAGGGTCCTGATGATGATGAACAACCGCCCGCTGTACAGCGGTCGTTTTGGCGCTGCCATCCGCATGCCCGCCGCGCCGTCCATTCCGGACGCCGAGCCCATCTATCGTGCCGGCGACACGGTCATGCATCCGTCCGAGGGCGTATGCACGATTACGGAGCTGCGCCGCATGACGCTCAGCGAGGCGCAGCCGCTGACCTATTATGTGCTCAAGCCCACGACGCAGAAGAGCTCCTCGACCGTCTATATGCCCGTCGCCCGCGGCAACGCCATCCTGCGCCCGCTGCTCAGCGAGCAGGATATCCACACGCTGATTCGCCGTTCAGAGGAATACGCCGGGCTGTGGATTGCGGACAGCAAGCAGCGCAAGGAGGCCTTCACCCGCATCCTGACCGAAGGCAACTACGCCAAGCTCATCCGGATGATCGCCGAAATCCACGAGGAGAGCGCCAAACGCGCGCGCGAAGGCAAGAAGCCCTGCGCCGCCGACGAGGCCATCCTCGCCGAGGCCGAGCACCTGCTGCACCAGGAGTTCTCCTATGTGCTGCACATGTCTCCGGAAGAGACGGCGGCGTTCGTGTGCAGGGAGCTGGGCGTGGAGAGAGCGTAATCGGCGCTGAAAGCTGCTCATCCATATCGCGCAAAAGAGACCGGAATTTCTCCGGTCTCTTTTCGTTCAGAACAAATTCAGCAGCCTCGCGCTTGCCAGCAGCATCAGCAGCAGGCTCAGGATCGCGCCGATGGGCGCGCTCACCTGAAA
>JBJEUI010000005.1:0-4196 GCA_051883755.1 Candidatus Ventricola sp. | reverse complement strand
GAGGCCCCCATCGTTCCCCTAAAGCAAAGAAAAACGTAGTTTCAGAGCAGGCTGCGCAGCAGCCTACGATTGAAACGGGGCTGATTCGCCAAGTATGAATCAAAAGAGAACCGTATAACAAAAATCCGAAGGAGCGTCGCCGTTCCTTCGGATTTCTGTTGATCTTAGAGCTTCGCGGCCTCCGCCTTGAGCTGCTCCACGCGATCGGTGCGCTCCCACGGCAGGTCGATGTCCGTGCGGCCGAAGTGGCCGAACGCCGCCGTCTGGCGGTAGATCGGGCGGCGCAGATCGAGCATGCTGATGATGCTCGCCGGGCGCAGATCAAAGCAGCGGCTGACCAGCTCCGCCAGCTTCTCGTCCGGCATCACGCCCGTGCCCTGCGTGTCAATGAGCAGGGAGACCGGCCTGGCCACGCCGATGGCATACGCCAGCTCGATCTCGCAGCGCCTGGCCAGACCTGCGGCCACCAGGTTCTTGGCGACGTAGCGGCCGGCATACGCCGCGCTGCGGTCCACCTTCGTCGGGTCCTTGCCGGAGAACGCGCCGCCGCCGTGACGGGCATAGCCGCCGTAGGTGTCCACGATGATCTTGCGGCCGGTGAGGCCGGAGTCGCCCATCGGGCCGCCGATGACGAACTTGCCCGTCGGGTTGATGAGGAAGCGGGTCTGCTCGTCCATCAGCTCCGCCGGCACGGAGGTCTTGATGACCTTCTCAATGATCTCGCGGCTGAGCTCGTCATGCTCGATTTCAGGCGCATGCTGGGTGGAGACGACGACGGTATCCACGCGCACGGGCCTGTTGTTCTCGTCGTACTCGACCGTCACCTGGCTCTTGCCGTCCGGGCGCAGCCAGGAAAGCTGGCCGCTGCGGCGGCACTCGGAGAGCTTGCGGGTGATGCGGTGCGCCAGCGCGATCGGCATGGGCATGTACTCCGGGGTCTCATCGCAGGCAAAGCCGAACATCATGCCCTGATCGCCTGCGCCGATGTCGTTTTCGCCGACGGAGCGGCCCTCCAGCGCGGCGTCCACACCCTGCGCGATGTCCGGGCTCTGGCCGTGCAGCGCGGTCAGCACGGCGCAGGTGCTGCCGTCAAAGCCGTACTTGGCGCGGTCGTAGCCGATGTCGCAGACCACCCTGCGCACAATGTCGTCCACCGCGTAGCGGGCGGTCGTCGTCACCTCGCCCATGACCATGACGATGCCCGTCGTGGTGCAGGTCTCGCAGGCCACGCGCGCATACGGATCCTGGCTGAGGATCTCGTCGAGCACTGCGTCGCTGATCTGGTCGCAGATCTTGTCCGGATGGCCCTCGGTCACGGATTCGGACGTGAACAGCTTCTTCATTTTTTCCATGTCTTTTCTCTTTCTCCTTCAATGTGTGCCAGCGCTAAGGCGGGCCGTGCCCGCTCCCACCTTCGGAAAGCTTCGTTATGCAAAGCTCTTCGGTGCGCGCCGCACGGTTTCTGCGCAAATTCCTGCAGGTGAAGAAAAACCGCTCTGATTGTGCAAAATCAGAGCGGCTGCAATCTTGACCACACCTCATCTGCCGACATCGCTGTCGTAGGATTTAGCACCGGATTTGACTCCGGTTGCCGGGCTTCACAGGGCCTATTCCCTCCGCCGCTCTGGATAAGGTTATTGAGTTCACTTTCTTGTGAAAGCTATGCTATGATAGCAGGTTTCCTTTGATTTGTCAAGCACAACCTTCAGCGCTTGACAGATTCTTTTCCGCCCTGTATAATCACCTCTGCAAACCGGCACGATGCCGGTCGCATCACCGGCAAAACCATGTTAAGCTTCTGTGCCCAGGGCCGAGGCTTTCGGAAGGATTTACACAGAAAACTCAGGAGGGTGAGGCACGATGAAGACTGTTTTGGGCTGCGTCCGCAAAGCGGATACCGATTTTGAGATGATCGCCCCGGGCGACCGCATTGCCGTGGGCATTTCCGGCGGCAAGGACAGCCTGCTGCTGCTCTACGCGCTCTCGCTCTACCGCAGGTTTTCCGGCAAGGACTTCACCCTGCAGGCCATCACGCTCAAGCTGGGCCTGGAGCCGTTTGACGTATCGGGCATCGCCGCGCTGTGCGAAAAGCTGGACGTCCCCTACACCGTCGTCGACACGGAGATCGCGCACATCATCTTCGATGTGCGCAGGGAGAGCAACCCCTGTGCCCTGTGCGCGAAGATGCGCCGCGGCGCGCTCAACGACGCCGCCAGGGAGCTGGGCTGCAACAAGGTCGCCCTCGGCCATCATCGTGACGACGCGATTGAGACGCTGCTCATGAGCCTGCTCTTCGAGGGCCGCCTGCACACCTTCCACCCCAACACCTATCTTTCCCGCAAGGATATCACCGTCATTCGTCCGATGATCTATGTGCCGGAAAAGCACGTCAAGCACATGGTCAAGGTCCTCGAGCTGCCCGTGGTCAAGAATCCCTGCCCGGCGGACGGCCATTCCAAGCGCGAGGAAATCAAGGCGCTCATCCGCACGCTTTCCAAGGACTATCCGCAGATCAAGGATTACATGATCGCCGCGCTGCGCAACACGGATCAGTACGGCCTGTGGGACAAGAAGCTCGTCGGCGGGCCAAGGCCGGACGAATACATTGTGGACAACAACAAATAAGCAAAAACGGGACTCCAGGCATACCTGGGGTCCCATTCGATTATTCCTTTGCGCCCTGCTTTTCCTTCGCGCAGTCCATGCCCCTGGCCACCGCAAAGCCCACGGCAAAGCAGGCAAGCGAGAGCACTAGCGCGCCGACGCTCTCGAAGCTGGACGGCACGATCTTCAGCGTGGACGCGATCACGAAGCCCAGAATCAGCCGGGAGACGAGCGCATAGTGCTTCTCGAACAGGCTGTTCACCACCCGGGCCAGAGAGATGACCGTAATGGCCAGGCCCAGCAGCAGCGGCAGGATGACGCTGAAGTTAAGCGACGCAATGCCCGCCGTCATCGGCTCATACAGGCCCATGTACAGCAGCACCGAGGAGGAGCTCAGGCCCGGGATGATCAGGCTCAGGCCCCAGACCAGGCCGCAGAACACGAAGCTCAGCGCGCTGGTCTCCACCTGCGCCGCCGCGCTGCGCTCCAGCAGGTTGAACAGGAAGTACGCCAGCGCCAGCGTCAGCACGAACGGCGTCCAGCTCATCTTCGCGTCGCTGCGCTCGGAATCCTTGAACAGCTCCGGAATCGTGCCGCAGATGAGGCCGAAGAAGAGCATCAGCGCCACCGTCGCGGAGGCGTTGAACATCGCCTCCACCACATTGGCCAGCAGCGTAAAGCCGAGCACCCAGCCAATCAGGAACGGGATGAACATCTTGTAGTAGAGCTTAAAGGACTTGCTCGGGTGCGAAAGCAGCGCCATCATCGGTTCATAGATGCCAAACGCCACGCACAGCACGCCGCCGCTGACGCCCGGAAGAATCGCGCCCGTGCCGACAATCGCGCCCTGCACCGCCAGCAGCAGGCTCCGCAGAATCACATTGTTCTTCATATCCATCGCCTCACAGTCCAATGATACTGAACACGCCGGTGCTCGCCACGCCCATGATGATGCCCGCGATCACAACGCCGCAGGAGACCGCCAGGGACGTGGTCTTGATGCCCATGTTCAGGAAGGACGCCGCCAGCGTGCCGGTCCACGCGCCGGTGCCCGGCAGCGGGATGCCCACAAACAGCATCAGCGCGACGAACAGGCCGCGCTTGCCGGCCTTTTGGGTCAGCTTCTCGCCGCCGTGCTCGCCCTTCTCAATGCAGTAGGTGAAGAACCCGCCGATGTACTTTTTGTCCTTTCCCCACTCGAGCACCTTGCGGGCAAAGAAGTAGATGATCGGCACCGGCAGCATGTTGGCAACGGCGCAGACGATGAGCGCCTTGAAGTACGGCAGGCCCATGCCCACTGCAACCGGAACGCCGCCGCGCAGCTCGATCAGCGGAACCATGGAGATCAGCGCGCACAGCAGGTATTTTTTCAGCATGTCAAATTTCTCCTCAGCTTTCAAACAATAGGATATACAACGACATTGTATTATATCGGGCGGAAGTTGAGTTGTCAATAGATTCAATTGGCTCTTCAGTTTTCTGAACGGGCACAGCAGCCGGCGGCTGCCCGAGGACAACGCCTTGCAACAGGATGGACATAAAAAAGCGGCTTCGCCGCTTCAGCTCCCCCTACCCCCCTCATTCATGAGGGG
>JBJEUI010000004.1:0-4250 GCA_051883755.1 Candidatus Ventricola sp. | reverse complement strand
TCGCCCTCGGGCAGCTCCGGCTGCTTGGGCTTGTTGCCCAGCAGCACGTCGATCGGGTTGGCCGGCTTGCGGTTGGGGTGCAGGATCAGATCGACGATCCGCTCCTCGGCCAGCACCGTGGCGCGGGCCTTGACCTTCTCGCTGGCCTTGGCCTTGCAGATGCGCACGCTGGCCTCCACCAGATCGCGGATGATGCTCTCCACGTCGCGGCCGACATAGCCGACCTCGGTGAACTTCGTGGCCTCCACCTTCACAAACGGCGCATCCACGAGCTTGGCCAGCCTGCGGGCGATTTCCGTCTTGCCCACGCCGGTCGGGCCGACCATCAGAATGTTCTTGGGGACGATTTCGTCGCGGAGCTCCTGCGGCAGCTGCGACCTGCGGTAGCGGTTGCGCAGCGCGACGGCGACCGCGCGCTTGGCCTCGTCCTGGCCGATGATGTAGCGATCGAGCTCGCGCACGATCTGCTTAGGCGTCAATTCCATCTCAATCCCTCTAACTCTGTTGATGCAGCGCGAAGCGAAGAAGGCGTTTGGGGGATCGTAGTCTGCCGCCGCCTGTGGCGGAAACAGGCAGACGGAGCATCGGAACTGCAAAGGAGCCATAGGCGACTATTGCGGTTCCCGGACTGAAATCCCCGAGCAGGTCTTAGGGCGGCAGCCCTAACGTCTCTCCCCAGCTTTAAGCGTCTTCGACAATGACATTGTGGTTGGTGAACACGCAGATGTCCGCCGCGATATGCAGCGCCTTTTCGGCGATCTCGTGTGCCGTCAGGTCGGTGTTCTCCTTGAGCGCGCGCGCCGCCGCGAGGGCATAGTTGCCGCCCGAGCCGACCGCCGCAATCCCGTCGTCCGGGGTGATGACCTCGCCCGTGCCGGAGACGATCATCAGCGTCTCGCCGCTGGCCACGATCAGCATGGCCTCCAGCTTGCGCATCGCCTTGTCCGCGCGCCACTCCTGCGCCAGCTCCACCGCCGCGCGCTCCAGGTTGCCGCTGTACTGCTCCAGCTTGGCCTCAAACCGGTCGCACAGCGCGAACGCATCCGACACCGTGCCGGCAAAGCCCGTGACCACCTTGCCGCCGTAGATGCGGCGCACCTTGTGGGCCGTCGCCTTGAAAATGGTGCTCTCGCCCATCGTCACCTGCCCGTCGCCGGCCACCGAAATCCTTCCGTCCTTTTGGACGGCACAAATGGTCGTGCCCTTCAGCGTCATATCCATTTCCTCCCGTTCAAGCGTTTCAGCCTGATTATAGCATACTCCAGCGCCGTGCAGACAAACAATCTTCTTCCAGTCAGCCCTCAGGATAAAAGTCGCACGCGAGCGGGTTGGCGCGCAGCGCTTCGATGAAGTTGAGCGAACGTGCGCTGATGGCGCCGTAGCGCTCCTGCTTGCTGCGGATGCGCTTTTCATACGGCTCGATCAGGCCGAAGTTCGCGTTCATCGGCTGGAAGTCGCCTGCCGCATGCGCGACGTGGTGCGCCAGGGCGCCGATGGCGGTCAGCCGCGTAAAGTCCACCGGCGGCATGCCCAGCATCTGCCGCGCCAGTGAGATGCCCGCGACCATGCCGCTCGAGGCGCTCTCCACATAGCCCTCCACGCCGGTCATCTGCCCGGCAAAGTACGTGCCCGGGCGCGAAAGCATCTGGTAATGCTCGTCAAGGAAGCCCGGGGAATGCAGGAACGTATTGCGGTGCATCACGCCGTAGCGCAGGAACTCCGCGTTTTCAAGGCCCGGGATCATGGAGAACACGCGCTTCTGCTCGCCCCACTTGAGCCGCGTCTGGAAGCCCACGAGGTTGTACATCGTACCCTCGCGGTTCTCCGCGCGCAGCTGCACCACGGCGAAGGGCTCACGCCCCGTGCGCGGATCGGTGAGGCCGACGGGCTTCATGGGGCCGAAGGCCATCACCATCTCGCCGCGCGCGGCCATCACCTCGATGGGCATGCAGCCCTCAAAGACCTGACTGCCGTCAAAGCCGTGCACCTCCGCCTTCTCGGCGGTCAGCAGCGCCTCGTAAAACGCCATGTACTCCTCACGGTTCATCGGGCAGTTGAGGTAGTCGTCGCCCCGTCCGTAGCGGCCCGCGCGGAACACCTTGTCCATGTCAAGCGATTCGCCGGAGACGATCGGCGCGGCCGCGTCATAGAAGTTGAGCGTCTTCAGCCCGGGCAGCTGCGCAATCCTTTCCGCCAGCTTGTCGCTGGTCAGCGGGCCGGTGGCGATGATCACGTTTCCCTCGGGGATGTCCTCCACCTCGCCGCGCACGATCTCGATGTTCCCGTGCTCCTCCATCGCGCGGGTGATCTGCGCGGAAAACGCCTCGCGGTCGACCGCCAGCGCGCCGCCCGCGGGCACGCGCGTCGCGTCCGCCGCCCGCATGATCAGGCTGTCCAGCTGGCGCATCTCCTCCTTGAGCAGGCCGACCGCGTTGGTGAGCTGGTCGCTGCGCAGGGAGTTGGAGCAGACCAATTCAGCAAAGCCCGCGCTGTGATGCGCGGGCGTATATTTGTCCGGTTTCATTTCGTGGAGCGTCACCTTGACGCCCCGTTTGGCCAGCTGCCAGGCCGCCTCGCAGCCCGCCAGACCGGCGCCGATGACCGTGGCTTTACTCATTCTCATCCTCGCTGGCCGGAGCGGCAACGCGCTCGCGGCAGTTCTCGTTGGCACAGACGTGGTAGTTTTCGCCCTTCCTGCCGCGCTTGAAGACCATATAGCCGCCGCACTTGGGGCACTTCTGCTCCACGGGCATCTCCCAGGAGACGAAGTCGCAGTCCGGGTAGCGCTCGCAGCCGTAGAACTTGCGGCCCTTGCGGGAGGTCTTTTCCAGCAGCCTGCCGCCGCAGACCGGGCAAGGCGCGGCGATTTCCACCTGAATCGCCTTGGTGTTGCGGCATTCCGGGAAATTCGGGCAGGCCAGGAAGCGCCCAAATCGGCCCAGCTTGTAGACCATCATCGCGCCGCACTTGTCGCACACGACGTCGGAGACCTCGTCCTTGATCTCGACCTTCTCGATCTCCGCCTCCGCCTTCTCAAGCGTCTTTTCGAACGGGCCGTAGAACTCGCGAAGGACGTCGCGCCAGCCGCGCTTGCCCTCCTCGACCTCGTCCAGCTGCTCCTCCATGCCCGCGGTGAACGCGATGTCCACGATATCGGTGAAGTGCTCCTTCATCATGTCGGTGATCATCACGCCCAGCTCGGTGGGATACAGCTGCTTCTTTTCGCGCATGACGTAGCCGCGCGCCAGGATCGTGGAGATCGTCGGCGCATAGGTCGACGGGCGGCCGATGCCCTTCTCCTCCAGCGCGCGCACCAGCGACGCCTCGGTGTAGCGCGGCGGGGCCTGCGTGAAGTGCTGCGTGGCTTCGGTCTCCGCGACCGCCGCCTCGCTGCCCTCGCTCACGTCCTCCAGCGCGCCGGCGATCTGCTCATCCTGCGCGCCCTCGTCGCGGCCCTCTTCGTAGACCGCGGTGAAGCCTGCAAACTTCAGGCGCTCGGCGCTCGAGCGCAGCACCACGCCGCCGTCGTTTGCAATCTCGATCTGCTGCGTTTCATACACCGCGTCCGCCATCTGGCAGGCGATAAAGCGCAGGTACACCAGCCTGTAGAGGTTGAACTGGTCGCGCGTCAGCGACGCCTTGATGTCCTCCGGGCGCAGATCGATGTTCGCGGGGCGGATGGCCTCGTGCGCGTCCTGCGCGCTCTTGCGGCCCTTGTAGACCACGGGCTTCTCCGGCATATACTCCGCGCCGTAGCGGCTCTCAATCGCCTCGCGCGCCGCGCTGACGGCCTCGTCGGACAGGCGCACGCTGTCGGTACGGATGTAGGAGATCAGGCCCAGCGTGCCGCGGCCGGCGATGTCCACACCCTCGTAAAGCTGCTGCGCGATCTGCATGGTCTTGCTCGTGGTGAAGCCCAGCTTGCGGCTGGCCTCCTGCTGCAGGTTCGAGGTGGTGAACGGCGGAGCCGGGTGCTTGTGACGCTCGCCGCGCTTGACGCTCTTGATCACAAAGCCGCCCTGCTCGATGCGCGCCTTCGCGTCCGCCGCCTGCTGTGCGTCAGAGAGGCTGACGCGCTCGCCGTCCAGGCTGTAGAGCCTGGATTCCAGCGTCTTGCCGCCGGCGCGCAGCTTCGCCGTCACGTGCCAGTACTCCTCCGGCTCGAACGTCTCGATCTCCGTCTCGCGGTCGCAGATCATGCGCGTGGCGACGGACTGCACGCGGCCCGCGGACAGGCCCTTCTTGATCTT
>JBJEUI010000003.1:0-4283 GCA_051883755.1 Candidatus Ventricola sp. | reverse complement strand
TACATGGCGCGGGGGCCGAGGTCGCTGCCGCCGATGCCGATCTGCACGACGGTGGTGAACTTCTCGCCTGCGGCGTTCGTAATCTCGCCGGCGTGCACCTTGCGGGCCATCTCCGCGATCCTGGTCTGCTGCTCGACGTAGAAGGCGCGCTTGTCAACGCCGTCGGCAACCACCGCATCGCCCAGCTGGCCGCGGCACATGTGGTGCAGCACGCGGCGCTTTTCGCCGGTGTTGATCACCGCGCCATTGTACAGCTCGGCGAACTTCTCGGTCAGCTGCGCCTCTTTGGCAAACTGCGCGAGCACGGCAAGAATGGCGTCATCGACCGGACGCGCGCCGAAGTTGAAATCAAGCCCCGCGCCCATCGGCACACTGTAGCTGCGCACGCGCTGCGCGCCGCTTTCGCCGGACATCGCGCTGACGAGATCGACCTTCTGAGCGTTCATGAGGTCCTGATAAGAGGCCAGCGTATCCATATTCTTCCAAGCAACCATGGTCATAAACCTCCTCATTTTTTGCGAATGGGAATCATGAGTGTGCGTATACACTAAAAATTATACTAGCAATTCGTCGAGAATTCAAGGAGAACCGCCGCATTTGGAAAAGAAAGTACATCTCTTGCATGCGGCGGAAAAAGCGGGTATACTGTCCAAAGAAAATCCGCGGGAGAGAAGGCTTGATGAAGAACATGCATGCTGCTGAGCTGAAAGCGCTCTTTGATTCGGAGGACTTTGAGCAGAAATATCACACCGATGCGCCGCTGGGCGCTTGCGTATCGCCGGAGGGCACGCGCTTTGCGCTCTGGGCCCCGACGGCGCAGCGCGTCGTGCTCTACCTGCACCATAGCGGGCACGAGGGCTGGGCCTACGCGGCGCACGAGCTCGCGCGCGGGGAGCGCGGCCTGTGGACCTGGGAGACGCGGGAAAACCTTGACGGCGTGTACTATGGCTACGACGTGACGGTGGACGGCGTGACGCGGTTCATCGCCGACCCGTACGCCAGGGCCTGCGGCGTCAACGGCGTGCGCTCCATGGTGATCGACCTCGCGCGCACTGATCCGCCGGGCTGGGAAAACGACCGCGCGCCCGCGAGGCAGAGCGAGGACGTCATCGTTGAAATCCACGTAGGGGACTTTTCCTGCGACCCGCACAGCGGCGTGCCCGAGGCGTATCGGGGCAAGTACAAGGCGCTGACGCTTCACGATACCACGCTGGACGGCAGGGGAAGGCATCCGACCTGCGTGAATTATCTGAAGCGCCAGGGCTTTACGCACGTGGAGCTGATGCCGGTGCAGGACTTCGGCTCCGTGGGCGAGGGCGGCAATCCGGAGGCGTTCAACTGGGGCTACGACCCGGTGAACCACAGCGTGCCGGAGGGCTCCTATTCGACCGACCCGTATCACGGCGAGGTGCGCATCCGCGAGCTCAAGGAGGCCGTGCAGGCCCTGCACAAAAACGGCCTGCGCGTGATCATGGACGTGGTCTACAACCACACCTACCGCCTGGAGGGGTCGTGCCTCTTCGGCGCTGTCCCGGGGTATTACTACCGATACAATGAGCATGGCAGCGCCTCAAACGGCTCCGGCTGCGGCAGCGAGCTGGCCAGCGAGCGCAGCATGTGCGCGCGCTATATTCTGGATTCCGTGCTCTACTGGGCGGAGGAATATCACATCGACGGCTTTCGCTTCGACCTGATGGGCCTGATGGACACGGCGCTGATGAACCGCATCCGTGAGGTGCTGGACCGCCGCTACGGCAAGGGCGAAAAGCTGGTCTTCGGCGAGCCGTGGAGCGGCGGACGCAGCGCGGAGCGCCCGGGCACACAGCTGTGCCACAAGGGCAATATGGCCCTGCTGGACGCGCAGATCGGCGCGTTCTGCGACCAGACGCGCGACGCGGTCAAGGGCGGGCTGTATGACCCGAGGAGCCGGGGCTTTGCCAGCTTCGGCGATTTCAACGCGGCGTGGCTGGCCTGCTGCGTGCGCGGCTGGGCAGGGCAGGAAAACCCGATGCACCCGTTTCTCGCGCCCTCGCAGACGATCAGCTACCTCTCCTCGCACGATGACTGGACGCTGTGGGACAAGCTGGTCTACGCGCTGCACGGCGACCGGCGCTTTGCACCCGGGCGCGAGGATGTCGTGCGCGCGAACAAACTGGCTGCGGCGATCGCCTTCTGCTGTCAGGGGCGTCTGTTCATGCTCTCCGGCGAGGACTTCGGGCGCACCAAGCTGGGCAAGCGCAACACCTACAACGCCCCACTGCGCATCAACCGTCTGGACTGGCGGCGCTCGGTGAAATTCCGCGAGCTGGCGGCGTATTACCGCGGGCTCATCGCGCTGCGCAAGCAGCTCCCCTGCCTGTGCGACAAGAGCGCGCAGGCAAGACAGCGGCTGCTGGAGGTGACGGAAATCACGCCGCGCGCGGCGGCGGTGCTGCTTGACAACGGCGGCGGAAACAGCCCCTACGCGCGCATCCTGCTGGCGGCCAACACGGGCGGCGAGGCCTGCACGCTTTCGCTGCCGGAGGGCCGCTGGATCGTGCTGTGCGACGGGGAAAGCAGCTTCCTGTGGCAGAAGCCAAGGACGGCCGCGCAGGCGGAGACGCTTTCGCCGGTCTCCATGACGGTTTTCGGCATGCTTTGACGGCGTGAAGTTCAAAAACCCCCTTGAAAAATGTCGGAAAATGTACTATATTGAATCGTAGACAAGGCCGATGACAGAAGGCCCATATTCAGAAGCGCCGCATGCGGCGTTTTTGAACGGGACGTTTGGAAACGTTTCCGAAGCAAACGGGCTTTCTGCCGTCCAGGGATTCCGCCGCTGCGCGCGACAGGAGCGGCGATAAAGGAGATTTGCATATGAAACGTTCCGCTGGCGTTCTGCTTTCCGTGACCAGCCTGCCCTCCAAGTACGGCATCGGCTGCTTCTCTCAGGCCGCGTATGACTTTGTGGACTGGCTGGCCAAGGCCGGACAGACCTACTGGCAGATCCTGCCGCTGGGCGCGACCAGCTACGGCGCGTCGAGCGATTCGCCGTATCAGGCGTACTCCGCGTTTGCCGGCAACCCGTACTTCATCAGCCTGGAGGCGCTGGTGGAGGAGGGCGTGCTGACGCAGGAGGAGGTCGACGCGGTCGACTTCGGCAGCAACCCCGCCGACGTCGACTACACCGCGCTGCACGAGCACCGCTTTAAGCTGCTGCGCAAGGCGTACGAGCGCAGCGACATCAGCCGCAATCCGGAGTACCAGAAGTTCGTGAGCGAGAACCACTGGTGGCTGAACGATTACGCGCTGTTCATGGCCGTGCACGAGTTCTTCGGCGGCGTCATCTGGACGGAGTGGCCGCAGGACATCCGCCTGCGCTGGGGCTATTCGATGGACTACTACCGCCGCGAGCTGTACTTTGACATCGAGTTCCACATGTACATGCAGTTCCAGTTTGACAGGCAGTGGAAGAAGCTCAAGGCGTACGCCAACCGCCGCGGCATCCAGATCGTGGGCGACATCCCGATCTACGTCTCCCCGGACGGCGCGGACGTGTGGTCGCACCCGGAGCTGTTCCAGCTGGACGAAAACAACGTGCCCAAGGCGATCGCGGGCTGCCCGCCGGACGGCTTTGCCGCCGACGGCCAGGTCTGGGGCAATCCGCTCTATGACTGGGACTATCACCAGAAGACGAGCTACTCCTGGTGGGTCACCCGC
This sequence comes from Candidatus Ventricola sp., assembly GCA_051883755.1. Lineage (GTDB taxonomy): Bacteria > Bacillota > Clostridia > Christensenellales > Aristaeellaceae > Ventricola. Next base: position 584 of record JBJEUI010000003.1, on the reverse strand, counting down.
ATGTGGCACAGCTTCCAGCTCTACGACGTGGTGCGCATCGACCACTTCCGCGGCTTTGACGAGTACTTCTCCATCCCCTACGGCGCGAAGACCGCGCACGACGGCCATTGGGAGAAGGGCCCGGGCATCGCGCTGTTTAACCGCATCAAGGAGTGCCTGGGCGACAAGGCGGTCATCGCGGAGGATCTGGGCTACATGACCGACTCCGTGCGCAAGCTGGTCAAGGACACCGGCTATCCGAACATGAAGGTGCTGGAGTTCGCGTTTGATTCCCGCGATACCGGCGCGGCGAACGACTACCTGCCGCACAATTATCCGCAGAATTGCGTCGTCTACACCGGCACGCACGACAACGAGACGATCGTCGGCTGGTTTGCGGGCATCAAGGAGGAGGAGCGCAAAATGGCGCGCGAGTACCTCTGCGATCCGTACACGCCGGCGGAGGAGATTCACCGCCCGTTCATCAGCGTGGCGATGATGAGCAGCGCCAACATGTGCATCATCCCGATTCAGGACTACATGGGCCTTGACAACAGCTGCCGCATGAATCAGCCGTCCACCGTCGGCAAGAACTGGCGCTGGCG
>JBJEUI010000002.1:1474-4339 GCA_051883755.1 Candidatus Ventricola sp. | reverse complement strand
CCCCTCATGAATGAGGGGGGTAGGGGGAGCTGAAGCGGCGAAGCCGCTTTTTTACCCATTGAAGGGAGGAATCGACGCGGATGTTTGAAATGCTTCTGCGGGAGCTGACGCTGATCATGGCGCAGGTGCATGATTCGCTGATGCGGCTCAACGACGGCTTTGAGCTGCGCCTGAGCGATACGGACCTGCATTTTCTCGTCATGGCGCTGGTGGGCATGCTCCTGTTCTTTGTGGTGCATGCGGTCTTCAGGCGTCTGGCGAAATGGAGCATCACGGCGGTATCGTTCATCTACGTCTTCACGGTGATGACGGTGCTCGGCTTCGCCATTGAGATCGGTCAGCGCATCTCCGGCACAGGCCAGATGGACTTCGGGGATATCGTCGCGGGCCTGTACGGCGTGCTGGCGTTCTTTGCGGTCTACACGGTGTACCGGCTGCTGGTGATGGCTGTGCGCGCGCTGATTGGAAGGCGCCGGAAATCGAATGCTGAAAAATGAGAACAGATGTTCTTGAAACTTTTGGAGAATGTGATATAATGGAGCCGCGCAGGGGAAATTTGGACGATCGACCTGCGCGGCTTTGATCTTGTATTTGCGATGCGGGCATGATACAATAAACTCGCTATGCTGTATACATGCTCAAACCGTTTACAATAAAGGAGAACGAACTTGGCAACGACAGTTGGACTGATTTCTCTGGGATGCAGCAAGAACCGCGTGGACTCCGAGCAGGCGCTCGGCTTCCTCAGGGAACGCGGCTACCAGATCGTATCCGACCCGGCAAAGGCCGAGGTCATCATCGTCAACACCTGCGGCTTCATCCAGTCCGCCAAGGAGGAGGCCATCGCCACCCTCTTTGAGATGGCGGAGTACAAGCAGAGCGGCAAGTGCCGCCTGCTGGTGGCCACAGGCTGCTTTGCCCAGCGCTATCCCGAGGCGATCCGCGAGGAGATGCCCGAGGTGGACGTGATCATGGGCGTGAACGAGTACGAGAAGCTGGACCGCGCGATTGCGGAGGCGACAGCCGGCGCCCGGCCGGTGTATGTGGACGACGACGGCCAGTTCTTTGAGTTCGGCCGCGTGCTGACCACGCCGAAGTACAGCGCGTACATCCGCATCGGCGAGGGCTGCGACAACTGCTGCTCCTACTGCGCGATCCCGCTGATCCGCGGCGGCTACCGCAGCCGCCCGAAGGCGGACATCCTGAACGAGGTGAAGAAGCTGGCCGGCGAGGGCGTGAAGGAGTTCACGCTCATCGCGCAGGACACCACGCGCTACGGCACCGACCTGGGCGGAGAAAGCAGGCTGCCGGAGCTGATCGAGGAGATCGCGGCGATCCCGGGCGTTGCGTGGCTGCGCACGCTGTACTGCTATCCTGAGCGCGTGGACGACAGGCTGCTGGATACCATCGAAAGGCTCCCCAACGTCTGCAACTACCTCGACCTGCCGATGCAGCACATCAGCCAGCACATCCTCAACGACATGAACCGCACGGACACCAGCGAGCACATTCGCGAGGTGTGCGAAAAGTTCAAGGCGCGCGGCATGATGCTGCGCACGACGATGATGGTCGGCTTCCCGGGCGAGACGGATGAGGACTTTGACGAGCTGATGGACTTCGTGCAGGAGACGAAGTTTGACCGCATGGGCGCGTTCACGTTCTCCCCGGAGGAGGGCACCGTCGCTGCGGACATGGAGAATCAGGTTGACGAGGCCGTCAAGCAGGCGCGCTATGACGCGCTGATGACGCTGCAGCACCAGATTTCCCTTGCTCAGAACAGGGCGCGCGTGGGTACGGTCTGCCGCGTGCTGGTGGAGAAAAAGCGCGGCAGCCGCTACGTCGGCCGCAGCGAGTTTGAAGCGCCGGAGACCGACGGCAACATCTACTTTGGCTCGAGCGAGCCGTGTACGATCGGCGAATTCGTGAACGTGCGCATTACCGGCGCAAAGGCCTACGACCTGATGGGAGAACGCGTATGAAAAAGATCGTAAAGGGTATCATGGAACTCAACCTGCCCAACAAGCTGACCCTGCTGCGCATGGTGATGGTGCCGGTGTATCTGGTGCTGCTCGCCTGCGGGTGGGATCTCCTCGCGCTGATCGTGTTCGCCGCCGCGTCGCTGACGGACATGCTGGACGGCAAAATTGCCCGCAGCCGGAACCTGGTGACGAACTTCGGCAAGTTCATGGATCCGATTGCGGACAAGCTGCTCACGCACACGGCGTTCATCATGCTGTGCAGCATGGGCCGCCTCAACGTCGTGGCGTGCATCATCTTCATCGCGCGCGAGTTTGTGGTGTCCGGCCTGCGCCTGGTGGCGGTGGAGCAGGGCCACGTGATCGCGGCGGGCATGAGCGGCAAGATCAAGACCGTGCTGCAGATGGCGCTGGTCATGCTGCTGACCATCACCAGCGGCAACCTGCTCACCGACGCAGTGATGCTGGCCGCCGCGGCGATGACGCTGTACTCCATGGGCGAGTACGTCTGGCAGAACCGGGCCGTGCTCGACGGGGCGAAGTAAGGAAACGCGGCGTCCGTTCTGCGGGCAAAAGACCTCATCCGCCCTGCGGGCACCTTCCCCAAAGGGGAAGGCTAAGCTTGTTGATCACTTTGCCGTCAACCCACCTTCCCCTATGGAGAAGGTGGCTTCCCGCAGGCGAGACGGATGAGGTCATTTGCGGACGAACGCAGTTCGTCCCTGTGCAGTTGCTTCAAACTGCGCGAAGCGAAGAAGGGGTCTGGGGATAAATCCCCAGCAGGGGGTTGGGGACAGAGTCCCCAGGAAAGGCGCAAGAATGATTGCGGAAATTGTCGCCATCGGCACGGAGCTGCTGATGGGCCAGATCGTCAATACCGACGCGCAGT
>JBJEUI010000002.1:0-1374 GCA_051883755.1 Candidatus Ventricola sp. | reverse complement strand
GTCGCCATCGGCACGGAGCTGCTGATGGGCCAGATCGTCAATACCGACGCGCAGTACCTGTCGCGCCGGCTGCAGAGCCTGGGCATTTCTGTCTACTACCACACGACCGTGGGCGATAACCCGCAGCGCATGCGCGACACGCTCGCGCTGGCGCTCTCGCGCAGCGACGTGGTCATCACCACCGGCGGTCTGGGGCCGACGCAGGACGACCTGAGCAAGGAGATGGCCGCCGAGCTGCTGGGCCTGCCGATGCGCTTTGACGAGGACAGCTGGCGCGCGATTGAAAACTACTTTGCCAGAATGGGCCGCGTGTGCCCGGGCAATAACCGCAAGCAGGCGATGTTTGCCGAGGGCGCGGTCATCCTGCCCAACGACTGCGGCACCGCACCGGGCTGCATGATCGAAAAGGACGGCAGGATCGTCGTGCAGCTGCCGGGCCCGCCGCATGAGATGGCCCGGATGTTTGATGAGCAGGTGTACGGCCGCCTGGCCGAGCGAACCGGCGGGTGCATCGCCTCGCGCTACATCCGCATCTATGGCCTGGGCGAATCGCAGGTGGCGCAGATGTGCGCCAAATGGATCGAAGCGGACGGCGAGGTGACCGTGGCGCCGTACTGCTCGCTGGGCGAATGCCAGCTGCGGGTGACCGCGCGCGGGGAGAGCGAGCAGGCGGCGCTTGAGAAGGTGCTGCCCGTCGCGCATGAGATCTCGGCGCTGCTGGGAGAGAGCGTCTACGCGGTGCTCCCGACCGCCTCGGGCAGCATGGAGGAGATCGCCGGGCAGGCGCTGACGGCACGGGGCCTCACCGTGGCGACGGCGGAGAGCTGCACGGGCGGTCTGGTCGCGGCGAAACTGGTCAACTATCCCGGCATCTCCGCGGCGCTGGGCGAGGCACATGTGACCTATGCCAACGAGGCGAAGATCAAATACTGCGGCGTGAAGCGGGAAACGCTGGACGTCTGCGGCGCGGTGAGCGAGCAGACCGCCAGGGAGATGGCGCAGGGCCTGCGGGAGAAAAGCGGCGCGGACATCGCCGTGTCCACCACGGGCATCGCGGGCCCGACCGGCGGCACGAAGGACAAGCCCGTGGGGCTGGTGTACGTCGGCTGCGCGGACGCGCACGGCGTGCGCGTGGAAAAGCTCACGCTTTCTGGCAGCCGGGAAAAAATCAGGACGCTGGCGGCGCTGCGGGCGCTTGACATGATCCGCAGGGCGGCGCTGGGATACGACAGGTGACGGCATGCGGCCGGAAGGCCCAAGGAGGAGGGGCAGAGCCTCTCGGACAAAGGAGAAAGAGATATGGCAGCGAAGAAGACCACCAAGGCGGCGCCCGTCGTGGCCGAGGAAAACAGCGAGAAGAAGCGCGCGCTTGAA
>JBJEUI010000001.1:0-4342 GCA_051883755.1 Candidatus Ventricola sp. | reverse complement strand
AGCGGCAATTGGGTCGTGGATAACATCGTCAATGCGCTCAATACTTGGAATGAGAAGATGGCGGAGATCTGGCAGCTGGTTTCCCAGTCTCCCCAGAGCTTCAAGGGCGGCACGGTCTGGAATGTGATCGAGGGCATCCACAATTCCCTCGTCGCCGTGGGACTTGCGCTTCTGGTGCTGTTCTTCGTGATGGGCATCATGAAGTCCACCATGAACCTGACGGAGCTGAAGCGCCCCGAACAGGCCGTGCGCTTCTTTCTCAGATTCGTATTGGCAAAGACGGCGGTGACCTACGGCATGGACATTATGATGGCGATTTTCAAAATCTGCCAGGGCGTGATGTCCGCTGCAACGAGCCGCTTCGGAAGCCTGACGGGTGCGACCGCAGCGCTTCCCGACGTGGTCAAACAAAAGATACTGGCGGTTGGATTCTGGGAATCCATCCCCCTGTGGGCGGTGACGATCCTTGGCTCCCTGTTCATCACGGTGCTGTCCTTCGTGATGATCATGAGCGTATACGGACGCTTCTTCCGCCTCTACACCTACACAGCCCTCGCGCCGATTCCGCTCTCCACCTTCGCCGGTGAGAGCACGTCCGGAATCGGCGTTCACTTTTTGAAATCCTATGCCGGCGTGTGTCTGGAGAGCGCGGTGATCGTGATCGCGTGCATGATCTTCTCCGCCTTCGCATCCGGCTCCCCGGCGGGCATCAACGAATCCATGTCCGCGACCAACATCGTCTGGAGCTACATCGGCGAAACCATATTCTCCATGCTGGTTCTGGTGGGCGCGATCAAGATGAGCGACCGGATTTCAAAGGAGATGCTGGGTCTGTGATGCCCGATTGCTATGAAGGAGGAACGCTTTGGAAGTAAAAGTACCGAGAGATATTCTGCAATATGAGGAGTCCCTGTTCTTCGGACTGACGCTGCGCCAGTTTTTGTTTTCCGTGCTGGCCGTCGCGGTTGCGGTGGGCGCGTTTCTGCTGTGCAAGCCCCTGCTGGGCACGGAGACCGCCAGCTGGATCTGCATGGTCGCGGCGCTGCCCTTCGCGCTGCTGGGCTTTGTGCGCTACAACGGCATGACCGCCGACCAGTTCGTGAAGGTATGGGTGCGGTCTGAAATCCTGTTCCCGAAGGTGCTGGTCTATCGCGGCAGCAACCTGTATGCCGAGCTGATCGAGTTTGACCGCGAGGAGGAGGCCAACGCAAGGAACAGGAAGCCGGGCAAGACTGAGGAAAAGCAACAGGCGAAGAAGCAGAAGGAAAGGCGCAGGCGGGAAAAGGACTTTGAGCGTCGAGGCCGCAACATTTTCAAGTTCAGAAAGAGGGGCAGAATCGTCAGATGAAATTGATCGACTCCATGAAAAAGCGGGATAAGGAGAGCTATCCCATCCCGAAATCCATTCAGCAGTGGATGCCGATCCACAGGGTCTACCCGGACGGCATCTTTTTGTACCGCGACCGCTACTCCAAGACCTTCCGGTTCACAGACGTCAACTACAAGATCGCCAGCCCCGACGACCAGTGCAGCATGTTCATGAAATGGTGCGCCGTCATCAACAGTCTGGATGTGGGCGCGTCCATCAAGCTGACGCTGTTCAACCGGCGCGTCAACAAGAACGACTACGAGGAATCCATCATGATGCCGCTGCGGGGCGACGAGCACGACCCGTACCGCAGGGAGTGGAACCGCTTCGTGGAGGATCAGGCGGTCAGCGCCAGCAACAACATCACCCAGGACAAGCTGCTGACCGTATCCGTGCAGAAGAAGAGCATCGAGGAGGCGCGCAGCTACTTCACGCGCATCAACGCGGAGCTGCAGGCGAACTTCGCCCACCTGTCCTCCCAGCTGACGGCGCTGGACGCCACCGAGCGCCTGCGCATCTTCCACGATTTCTTCCGCACCGGGAAGGAGGAGGAGTTCCACTTCGACCTGCGCCGCTCCGCCCAGCGCGGCCATTCGCCGGTGGACTACATCTGCCCGGATTCCATCGAGGTGGAGAACGACCACTTCTGCATCGACGGCCACTACGGGCGCGTGCTCTTCCTGCGCGACTACGCCAACTACATCAAGGACAAGATTCTGGACGACTTCTCCGAGCTGAACCGCACCATGATGCTGACCATCGACATGAACCCCGTGCCCACGGATGAGGCCGTCAAGCGCAGCACCATGCAGCTGGACAAGGTGGAGGCCAACGTCCTGCGCTACAACCAGCGCCAGCAGGCCAACTCCAACTTCTCCGGCGCGCTGCCCCACGACATGGAGATTCAGCGCAAGGAGGCCAGGGAATTCCTTGAGGACCTGACCACCCGCGACCAGCGGATGCTCATGTGCTGCATGACGCTGGTGCACATGGCGGACAGCAGGGAGGAGATGGAGCGCGACACGGAATCCCTGTTCTCCATCGCCCGCAACCACCTCTGCCAGATGTCCACGCTGCGCTATCAGCAGGCGGACGGCCTGAACACCGTGCTGCCCTATGGCGTGCGGATGATCGAGGCGCTGCGCACCATGACCACCGAATCCACGGCGGTGATGATTCCCTTCAAGACGCAGGAGCTGCACGATACCTCCGGCATCTGCTACGGGCACAACATCATCTCCAAGAACCTGCTGGTCATCAACCGCAAGAACCTGCTCAACGGCAACGGCTTCGTGTTCGGCGTCTCCGGCTCCGGCAAGTCCTTCATCACAAAGGAGGAGCTGATCAACGTGGCGCTCAACACGGACGACGAGATTCTGGTCATTGACCCCGAACAGGAATACGGACGGCTGGTTCGCGCGCTGGGCGGCGAGGTCATCAACATCTCCGCGACCAGTCCCAACCACATCAACGCCATGGACGTCTCCCGCGAGTACGGCGATGTGGAGAACCCGATCATCCTGAAGTCGGAGTTCATCCTGTCGCTGTGCGAGATGGCGGTGGGCACCGGCGCGCTCAACGCCAAGGAGAAGTCCCTGATCGACCGCTGCATTGCTTCGACCTACAAGCCTTTTGTCCAGCGCGGCTATACCGGCAACCCGCCCACGCTCCAGAACTTCCATCAGGAGCTGCTGAAGCAGTCGGAGCCGGAGGCGCGGGAGATTGCGCTGGCGCTGGAGCTGTTCACCAAGGGCAGCCTGAACACCTTCGCGCAGCTGACCAACGTGGACACCACCCGCCGCATCGTCTGCTTTGACATCCATGAGCTGGGCAAGCAGCTCAAGCCGCTGGGAATGCTGGTGGTGCTGGACGCCATCTACAACCGCATCGCCCGCAACAAGGAAATGAAGCGGAACACCTGGATCTACATCGACGAGATCTACCTGCTCTTCCAGAACGACTATTCCGCAAACTTCCTGTTTGAGCTCTGGAAGCGCGTCCGCAAGAGCGGCGCGTTTGCCACCGGCATCTCCCAGAACCTTGAGGACATGCTCCAGAGCCACACCGCGCGCACCATGCTGGGCAACTCCGAGTTCCTGATCCTGCTGAACCAGTCCGCGTCCGACCGCGTGGAGCTGGCTCGCCTGCTGAACATCTCGGAGGAGCAGCTGCGCTACATCACGGACGCCGGCGTGGGCAAGGGCCTGATCCGCTGCTCCGGCAACATCGTGCCCTTTGAGAGCCAGTTCCCCAAGGATTCCAGACTGTATCAGCTGATGACGACCAAGCTGAGCGAAACCGAAGATGAACACGAGGAGGAGAACACGGATGGAAAACCGAAACGTCGCAAGTATTGAGGCACAGGTCTATCCCCTGAAGGAAGCCCGCGGCAACACGCTGGCCATGGCCAGCCTGACCATCGGCGGCTGCTTCGCAGTGCGGGGTGTGAAGGTGGTGCAGGGCAGGAACGGCCCCTTCGTATCCATGCCCCAGGCGAAGGACGGAAAGGGCGGCTATCAGGACGTCTGCTTCCCCATCAGCAGGGAGGTGCGCGAACAGGTGTCCCGGCTGGTGCTGGACAAGTACAACGCCCAGTTGAGCAAAGCCCAGCCCCAGAACGCCGCGCCCCAGCGCAATCCCAATCATTATCCTTCCCGCAACGGCTCCAGATAAGCGATGCGGGACTACAAGACCATCAAGACCAGGCCCCGTGAGGTTCGCGGCCGCGTGATGCACGTCGCCGGAAAAGCGTCCTCCGGGGCCGCTTATTTCTCGGCGGACAGGCTGCGCGCCATCCAAAGGGAGGCGCAGGTGCGGCGGCAGGAAACCAAGCCCGAGGGCGACGCCGTTTCCAATGTGGAGGATCAGGCTTCGCAGACAGCGGAGAAGGTTCCCTATGCAGCATACAGGCTGACCCGCGCACAGATTCGGCTGATTAAGAAGGCCGTAGCAAGACGCAATGAACGCGCGCTG